>CAYNOL010000130.1:0-9783 GCA_964398825.1 uncultured Ardenticatenaceae bacterium | reverse complement strand
GGGGGTCTTTCTCCCAGTCGAAATCTTCGGTCTTCCAATCGAATGACATGGTAGTGATGTCCGGCGGTGGCCACCGTGACGGTTCCGCCGGCGTTTGGCGCTATGGGCCGCCGTACAGGTGGCGGTAGGCGTTGAACCCCTCGTAGATGCGCTCGATGTAGAGGCGCGTCTCGGGGAAGTTGACCGTGTCGACGAACGCGTCCAAGTCGCCGCCGGCCACGCCGTACCAGCGGGCGGCGTTGCCCGGCCCGCCGTTGTAGGCGGCCAGCGCGGCGTGGACGTGGCCGTCGAAATTGCGTAACTGCTCGCTCAGGTAGTAGGCGCCGAAGTTCAGCCCCACATACGGCTTGTACAGATCGGCGTTGTCGTAATCGGGCCAGGCCAGCCGCTGGGCGATCCAGACGCCGGTGTCGGGAATGACTTGGCTGAGCCCCTGCGCGGCCGCGCCGGAGCGGGCAATGCTCTCGAACAGGCTCTCCTGCCGCACCAGCGCGAATTGCAGCCGCGGGTCGAAGCCGTACCGTTCGGCCAGCGGCAGAATGAGGTCGGCGTAGTAGGTCGGGTAGGAGAGGCGGCCGAGATACAGCGGCGCGTCGAACACCGTCGCCCCCGTCTGCTGCAGCAGCGCGGCCGTGGCGATGATCGAAGAGCGGTACAGGCCCAACTGGCCGAAGTAACGGGCCATTTGGTAGTTGGCCAGCGGGTCGCTGCCGTACGTCTCGCGCACCAGCTCCAGCTCCGCCTTGCCCTCTTCCAGCAAGCCGAGTTGCCACAACTTCTCGCCCACAATGCGGTGGGGGTCGGCGGCCAGCTCGGCCGAGAGCGCGCCCAACTCGCCCGCGGGCGGCGTCGTGCCGTCGGCCGCCAGCCGCTCGCGCAGCCACGCCTCGGCCTCGGCGCGCCCCGCCTCGGGATCGTCGGGGATGGCCATCGGCCCGACGGCGGTGAACGGCGCGTTGCCCGCCACGAGATCGGCCGCGCGCAGGGCGAAGTAGTTGCTGGGCGACAGGCTCTCCACCTGCGCGGCCAGCGCGTCGGCGTCCAGCCCCTCGACACTGCCGCCTTCGGTCGTCTTCAGCAGCCTGAACAGTGCCTCGGCCCCGTGGATGTTGGCCGGGTACTGCTCGACAAGCCGTTGGCGCAGGGCCAGCTGCGTCGCCGCGTCGCCGCCGTCCGCGGCCAGCTCGGCGGCGCGGGCCAGCGCGCGCGGCGCGTTGGCATCAAACGGGTAGGCGTCGGCCAGCCGGAGATAGCGCTCCTGCGCGTCGTCCTCGTTCAGATCGTCGGCCAGCACGGCCGCTGTCCACAGCACGCCCGCCGCTCCGTCCATATCGGGGAAGCCGGCCAGCAGCTCGTCGTAGGCGGCCAGCGCGTCGGCCGCCCGCCCGGCGCGCCGCAGCATCTCGCCCCGCTCGAACAGCGCCCGCTGCGGGTCTATCGCTTCCAGCGTATCCAGTTCCGCCAGCGCCGCGTCGAGCGTGCCCAGCCCTTCCAGACTCCAGGCCAGGAACGCGTGGGCGTCGCGGACGCTGCCGTCCGTTATGAAATCGTCCGGCGCGGCGGCGATATAGCGGCGCAGGGCCTCGACAGCCGGTTGATACGCGCCCGCGTAGTAATCGACGATGCCGCGCTGGTACTCGTCCACCGGAACCCCGGCGTCCAGTAGCGCCACCAACGCCTGGTAGCTCTCGGCCGCGCGCGGATAATCGTTGATCGCCTTCTGATGCCGTTCGTACCCGGCCGCGGTGTTGCCGGCGGCTATCTCGGCCCGCCCGGCCAGGTAGGTCACCTGCCCCTTCGTGGCCTCGGTGCGGGCGATGTCGTGAATGGCGTCGTACTGGGCGATTGCCCCCGCGTAGTTGTCACGGGCCAGATAGAGCGACGCCAGCCGCATCCGGTTGGCGACGGCCCGGAAGCGCTGCGCCGGGGCGTCGACAGCGCTCTCCATGGCGGCCATCACGCCATCGGTGTTGCCCAGCGTCTCGTGGGCGTCGGCGATGAGCGGCTGCACATAGGCGGCCATGTCGGGGTTGTTCTGCAGATAGGCGCGGTACGCCTCGATCGCCCCCGCGTGGTCACCCATGGCCCGCCGCGCTTGCCCCAGTTGGAAGGCGGCGATGTCGGCGATGTTGACCGACGAGAGGAGCTCGCCCCCCTTGCGTCCCTCGCGGGTGCGCGGCGCCTGCACCAGCGCTTCAAGCTCCAGCGCCGCGCCGTCGGGCTGCCCCTCGGCCAGCAGAGCGATGGCCAATCCCAGCCGGGCTTCGTCCACCTGCGCCGCGTCGAGATCGCCGGGCTCATCGACCACGGCCCGGAAGGCGGCGGCGGCGGTGATATGATCCCCCTCGGCCGCGGAGCGGTGGCCCAACTCCAGCAACTCCAGCGGCGTGGCCCCCTCGGGCAGGGGGACGACCGTCGGCGGGGTTGTGGCTGTCGGCGGCGCGGCCAGGTCGATGTCGGCCGCTTCCGGCGGGGTGGGCGCTGCGCTCGTGTCGTCGGGGGTCGTCGCCGGCGGGGTGATAACCGGCGTCGGTGGGCGGCTGAGGTCAAAGCCGCCGGGCGCGGCCAGCGTCGGCGTCGGCAGCAGCTGGGGCGTGGTCTGGCCCGGCGAGAGGCGGTCGACGGGGAGCGCTTCCGGCTCGCCCGTCCCGCAGCCGCCCAACAGCCAACCGCCGAGAAGCACGGCGGCGAGGACGACGGCTCTGGCAAAACGCATCCGGTGGCTAATCAGCATGGGGATCTTCGTCGGGCGGGGCGGGTGACGCTTCCAACTCTATAGCCGCCGCGCCCGGCTCCGGGTTCGTGGCGACGACCACCGGCGATGGGTTCTCCATGGTGACGTAGGTCACGGCCGCCGGGGGCGCGTCGCGCCGCCCGGTCAATAGCTCCCAGCCCAGATAGATCGGGGCCAGCTGGCTCAGCCCGACGGCGATGAGCAAGGTGATGAGCACGAGACGCAGCAACGCCAGCCGGTCGTCGAGATTGGCCTCGGCTCCAATGATCGCCCGGTTGAGCTGGTCGATCAGCTCGGCGTAATTGTCAACGAGGGGCAGCAGGTCGTTGAGGCGGGTGTTGATCGTCGTCAGATTTTCAGAGGTGTCCTGGAGATTGCCGGCCAGCAGGCTCAGATTGGTGTTGGTCGCCACCAGATCATCTTCCAACCCGCGCAACCCTTCCGGCAGCCCGATGAGGCTTTGCTCGAAGCCGCGCAGCGACTCATCGAATGACGTCTCGGGGTTATAGTCGATGCCCAGGTTGAAGCGCAGCGGGAAGGAGCCGCCGAACGGCAGGGGGATCTCCCGGTCGATGCCGACGGAGCTGAGCGTGACCAGTGTGCGGTCGATGACCGACGCCACCTCGATCATGTTGGGCAGCGCGGCTTGCATCCCTTCGATGGCTTCGGGCACTTGCTGCGTCGTCACCGTCGTGACGTTCTCCACCAGCGGGCGGCTGGCTTCCAGCGTCTGCGACGCGCCGGCTGTGGCCTCGATCGCCGTCGTCAGGCCGCCGGCCACGTCGCTGACGGAGCCGCGCGTCAGCTCCAGCGTCTCCCGCGCGGCCGCCAGGCTCTCCGAGGCGACGTCCAGGCTCGACTTCATGCTGCGCGACAGATCGGCGACGAAATCACGGGCGAAGTAGGCGCCGGCGAAGGCGGCGATCAGCAGGGTGATCCCCGTGAAAAGCATGATGAGGCCCAGAATGCGCTTGATGATCATGGATAACTTCTCGCTGCGAATGGAACGAATTGCCGCTAGGGTCGATAGACCGTCCCCGTCATTCCCTCGTATTCTATTCCACCCAGGGCGTCTTGGACAGACTCGCGGGTGATCTCCCCCGTGGATTCCTCAGATAGCGCTAAGGCTTGCCGCAGCAGCGCGAAGGCGTCGGCCGTCGGCCCGGCGAACGGCCCGGCCACCTCGTCGAACGGTGTGACGGCCTCGTAATCGGTCAGGAACGCCGCCGGCAGCGATGCCGGATCGACCTCGACGAACGGTGATTGGCCCATAAGCAGCAGGGAAAGCCCCGCCGCCTCGTAGATAGGCGCGGCCTCGGCCGTCACGTCGGGCAGGAAGTGGCCCACGACGGCGACGACGGCCGGGTCGACAACCAGCGAGGCGGCCGCTTGCCGGGCCAGCGCCGCGTCGCCGCGGTCGTCCAGCGCCACCAGCGCCACCCGATGCCCGCCCACGCCCCCCGCGGCATTGATCTGTCGCACGGCCAGCCGGGCGCTGTAGATCGCGTCGTAGCCAACGGCCCGGTGGCGCCCCTCGAACGGTGCCACCAGCCCGATCTTGACCACGGGTTCCACCGAAGCGCAGCCAAGGAGCAGCAGCAGTGCCAGCCCCAGCGCGGCGACTCTAGCGACAACGTTCCACATGGGCCAAATGCTCGTCATAGGTGACGCTGAAGGCGTGTTGCCCCGGCGTGGACGCGGCGCAGTCGAGGACGAAGAACAGATAGTCGGCGGCCACGGGATTGGCCACGGCTTCCAGCGACGCCAGGCCGGGATTGGCGATGGGGCCGGGCGGCAGGCCGTTGATCTGGTAGGTGTTGTAGGGGGACGCGACGGCCAGATCGGCGACTGTCAGCGCTGATTTCCACCATGTATCGCCGGCCGCGTCGTACCCCACGGCGTACTGCACGGTCGGGTCGGCCTGCAGCGGCATGCCGTCGCGCAGCCGATTGAGGAAGACGGCGGCCATGAGCGGCTTCTCCTCGGCCAGCATCGCCTCTTTTTCGACGATCGAGGCCAAGATGACCGCCTCGCGCAGTGACAGGCCCAACCCACCGTACGCCTGGCGCATGGCCGGGGTCACCTGCCGGTCGAAGTTCGCCAGCATCATCCGCACCAGGGCGGCGCTGTCGGTGTCGGCGTCGATGGTGTAGCTGCCGGGAAAGAGGTAGCCTTCCAGCGTGCTGCCGTCGGGCAGATTTGACAGGAAGGTGAAGTCACCGCCAATGCCTCGTCGGGTCTGGACGATACTCAGGAACTCATCGGCGTCGATGCGAGCGGGGGAGACGACGCGCAGATAGTTGGCCATCTCCTCGCTGCGCCAGCCGGGCAGGAAGTTCAGCTCCAGCGCCCGGCTGCCCCCCGCGCCCAGGGCCGCGGCCAATTGGGGAATGGTCTGCTGGGGGTCGAGGGTGTACTGCCCCGTGACCAATCCCCCGTCGAGGCCATAGTAGCTCAGGTAGTTGAGAAATAGCTCGGTGTTGGTCAGCAGCCCGGCGGCGCGCAGATTTTCGGCGATGACCGCCGCGCCCTCGCCGGGGGCGACGGTGAACGACTGCGGCCCGGCGGCCGTGCCCGCGGGTTGCTCCAGCTCGGCCGCGTGCTGGGTCAGGTAATACTCCAGATAGAGGCGCTGCGGCGCGCTCAGGTTCCGGTTGACGGCCGTGCGATCCAACCCCTCGCCCAGCCAGACGCGATAGAACATCCACCCCGACAGACCGGCCGCGCCCAGAACGAATCCCACGACGAGCAGGCGCAGCAGGAAGCCGCCGAAGCCCATTCCCCGCTCGGGGGCCTCACTCCTCATCCGTTAACTCTCCCGGCTGCGCGTCGAGGTAGGATTGCAAGATGAGCGCAGCGGCCACGGCGTCGACGCGCTCTTTCACTTTGCGGCCGCGGCGTCCCTGGGCGTGGAGCGCTGCCGTGGCGTCGACGGTGGTCAGGCTCTCGTCCCAAAACTCAATGGGAATGTCGACGTGGTCGCTGAGCCCCGCGGCGTAGTCGCGCACCCAGGCGGCACGCTGCCCTTCCTCGCCGCCCAGCGTGATCGGCAGGCCGATGACAAGCAGGGTGATCCCGTTCGCCTCGATGAGGCGCGCATACTGCTCGAAGTCGGCCGCCCGTGACGTGCGCTTGATGATGCTGTGGGGCGAGGCGATCAGGCGCGTCGGGTCGCTGATGGCCACGCCGATGCGTTTTTCGCCGAGGTCGAGAGCCATGACCCGGCCGGGAAGTTGGTTCAGATGAGTCATCGTTGTGTGAAATGCACGGGTCCGTCGCGGCCGACAGAGCCCGCCTCATTATGACCTATAGACGCCGCCCGCGTCTGAATGGTTTCCCTACGATTGGGCGATAAACGCCCGCCCGGTCGCGTCAGGGGGCTATCTCCACCTGAATTCGCCCGGCGCGGAACGGGAAGCGGCCGAAATCCCACCACCAGCCCGGCCGGAAGTCGATGCGCGGCGGCTCGGCCAGCGGCTGCGTGCCGTTCAGCGTGGCGACGGCTTCTTCCAGACGCTGCCCGCTCAGCAGCGAGGGCAGCGCGTCGGCGTCGATGTCGCCCCGGGCGGTGGCTTGGGCCGTCACCTGGAACGTGCCCGCTCCGGCGGGCGCAGCCGGCTCGACGGTCAGGCGGTAGCTGTCTCCGTCTACCTCGTAGCCGGCGGGTAGCGCGGCTGACAGCGCTGCATAGGCGATGCGATTGACGTCGGCCGCGGGGACGGACAGGCCGGCGATGTTCGCCTCCAGCGCCAGCCGTGAGACATCATCACCCCGCGCGAACGACCCCTCAACGATCTCGATCTCCACTGAGGCGGGCAGCAGCAACTCGTCGGGGCCAAGCCGCGCACCGAGCAACTCCGGCGCGGCGGCATGAAGCCCTTGCAGCGCCTGGGCGCGGATGCGCTGGTGGTCGGCTTCGTCGTCGTCCGTGGTCGCGCCCGACGCTTCCCACGCCTGGACGAGCTGTAGCTCCCGCGCGGGGACGGCGTGTCCCGACGCGGTCGCATCGTCGGGCACGGCCGCCAGGTCGAGGATGACCTGTACCGGCCGGGATTCGGGCGTCAGCGTCACCGTCGCGCGGGGCAGGAGGTAGATCGCGGCCAGCACGGCGCTGCCGATAATCAGCAGTACGAAGAGGACGATCGCCAGCAGCCACAGCCGGTCGCGTCGCCGGGCGTCGGCGCCGGCTGTGTCGGGCGGACGCCGGTCGGCCCCCGGCGCGAATCCCAGCCACTCGCGCCGCCGGCCGGAGCGCCACCAGCCGGGCCGGTAATGCTCGGCCAGCGTCACGTTGGCGAAGGCGGGCAGCCCCAGATTGCGCGCCTGTCGGGCCAGCTTCCGGTTGCCCGTCACCAGCCCGAACTCCAGCCGCTCCCGGTCGGCCAGCCGCCGCAGCAGGGCCAGCTCGACACCGCCGAGCCGGTTGCCCCGTTCGGGGATGACCAGCACCGCACGGGCGCGGCCGTTGTGGAGCAAGCGGTCGCGCACCGAGTAGTAGGTATCCGCCGGATCTAGCTCAATGACGTTTAATTGCATCGTTCATGGGGCGGCGCGGCTTGTGCTAGTCGGATGAGAGCGCCGCTTCCACCAGCCCGCTGACGGCCTCCAGCGCCTCGCCCAACTTCTCCGGGTTGCGGCCACCGGCCTGGGCCAGATTCGGCCGCCCGCCGCCGCTGCCGCCCATGATCTTGGCTACCTCGCGCACCAAATCGCCCGCCTTCACGCCCCGGGCGATCAGGTCGTCGGTCACGGTGGCGATAATCATCGGTTTACCGTCGTTGACCATGCCCAGCACGGCCACGCCGGAGTCGACGCGGTCGCGGAACCAGTCGGCCATCTCGCGCAGCTGGTCGACGCTCTGCACGTCGACGTGGGCGGCCAGCACTCGCGCGTCGCCCACCTGCATGATGCCGTCCAGCAGCACGTCGAACTGGCCGCGCGCCAGCCGCCGGTTGGCCGCTTCCAGCTCGCGCTGCAATGCCCGCTCGTGCTCCAGCGCCGCCTCCAGCCGCGTTTCCAGCTCGACCACCGGCGTGTTGAGCTTGCCCGCCAGCCGGTCGAGCAGGTTCAGCCGCTCGGCCACATACTCGTATGCGCCGCGGCCGGTGACAGCCTCGACGCGCCGCACGCCCGCGCCGACGGCCTCCTCGCCGATGAAGCGGAACAGGCCGATCTCGCCCGTCTCGCCCACGTGCAGCCCACCGCACAGCTCGAAGCTGAACGGCTTTTCGCCGCTGCCGTTCGCTTCGCCGACGGTGATCGTCCGCACGATGTCACCGTACTTCTCGCCGAAGAGGGCCATGGCGCCGGCGTCGATCGCCTCTTTCTGCCCCATGTAGGCCACGCTGACCGGGTGGTTGGCCAGGATGGCGTCGTTGATCGCTGCCTCGATGCGGCCGAGCGTCTGCCGGTCGACGGCCTTGTCGTGGGTGAAGTCGAAGCGCAGCCGGTCGGGGGCCACCAGCGAGCCCGCCTGCGTCACGTGCTTGCCCAGCTGGGCACGCAGCTCGCGGTGCAGCAGGTGGGTGGCGGTGTGGTTGCGCCGGATGTCGGCGCGCCGCTCCGTGTCTACCTCAAGCCGCACCAGGTCGCCTTCGCTGATCTCGCCCTCGGTGACCTCGCCGATGTGGATAATGAGGCCGGGGACGGGGCGGCGCGTGTCGCTGACGGTCATCGTCACGCCGTCGGCCTGGATGACGCCGGTATCGCTCACCTCGCCGCCCGCCTCGACGTAGAACGGCGTCGCCGCCGTCACGACTTCGACCTTCTGCCCGGCGCGCGCCGATGCCACCCGCGCCCCGTCCGAGATGAGGCCGAGGACGGTCGACGTCAGGGACGCGCCGCTGTAGGGGTCGTAATCGACGCCCGATTCATCCAGTCGGCCGTTGTCGAGCAGGTCGCGCAGCAAGTCGGAGTAAACATTGGCGCCGACGACGTAGTTGGCGAACGCGCCGCTGCCGCTGGCCAGCGCGTGGGCCTCGCGCGCGGCGTTGTAGCTGTCCTCGTCGACGGTCATGCCGTGCTGCTCCTGGGCCACGTCGCGGGTCAGCTCCAGCGGCAGGCCGTAGGTCGCATACAGGTTGAAGGCCACGTCGCCGGGGATCTCCGTTTCGCCGCGGATGTGCAGCTCGTCGACCAGTTGATCCAGGTGCAGCAGCGCGTTGTCGAGCGTGCGGTTGAAGCGCTCTTCCTCGCGCCGCAGCGTGTGGAGGATGAGGTCGCGCCGCTGGACGAGCTCGGGGTACGCCTCGCCCATCTGGTCGATGTAGACCTCGGCCACTTCGCCCAGGAACGGGTCGTGGAAACCGATCGTGCGGCCGAAGCGGGCCGCGCGGCGGATGATCATCCGCAGCACGTAGCCCGCGCCGGTGTTGCCCGGCTGCACGCCGTCGGCGATCAGGAAGGTGGCGGCGCGGCCGTGGTCGGCGATGACGCGATAGCCGACGTACTTCTCGTCTCGCTGCTCGTCGCTGTCCCCCAGCAGCTGCTGGATGCGGGCCAGCGCGGGAGCAAACAGGTCCGTCTGGTAGTTGCTCTCCACGCCCTGGATGACGCGCACCAGCCGCTCCATGCCCATGCCCGTGTCCACCGACGGCTTGGGCAGAGGCTCAAGCGAGCCGTCGGGCTTGGCGTCGAACTGCATGAACACCAGGTTCCACACCTCGACGTAGTTGGGATAGTCGTCGTTGTTGACGCCGTTGGGGGTGATGTCGGCCATGTCGCCGGAGTAGTAGTGGATCTCGGAGCACGGACCGCAGGGGCCGACGTCGCCCATAGACCAGAAGTTGTCCTTCTTGCCGAAGCGCAGGATGCGGTCGGCGGGCAGGTAGCGCTGCCACAGCTCGGCCGCTTCGTCGTCGTCGGTGTAGACGGTGGCGAAGAGGCGCTCCGGCTCCAGCTCCATGACGCCGGTCAGGAACGTCCAGGCGTAGTCGATGGCCTCGCGCTTGAAGTAGTCACCGAAGGAGAAGTTGCCGAGCATCTCGAAGAACGTGTGGTGGCGGGCCGAGGGGCCGACGTTCTCCAGGTCGTTCTGCTTGCCCTGCACG
>CAYNOL010000129.1:3860-9810 GCA_964398825.1 uncultured Ardenticatenaceae bacterium | reverse complement strand
CACGTACTCCAGCCCGTCGGCCAGCGTGTAGCCCAGCTCGATGTCGGCCGTGGCCCCCGCCTCTTGCATGTGGTAGCCGGAGATGCTGATGCTGTTGAACTTGGGCATCTCCCGCGCGGTGTAGGCGAAGATGTCGCCGACGATGCGCATCGACCCCTCGGGGGGGTAGATGTAGGTGTTGCGCACCATGTACTCTTTGAGGATGTCGTTCTGGATGGTGCCCGTCAACTGCTCGTGGGCCACGCCCTGCTCCTCGGCGGCGACGATGTAGAAGGCCATGACCGGCAGCACCGCGCCGTTCATCGTCATCGACACCGACATCTTGTCCAGCGGAATGCCGTCGAACAGCGTCTGCATGTCGCGCAGCGAGCTGATGGCCACGCCTGCCTTGCCCACGTCGCCGACGACGCGCGGGTGGTCGCTGTCGTAGCCGCGGTGGGTGGCCAGGTCGAAGGCGACGGAGAGGCCGCGCTGCCCCCCGGCCAGATTGCGCCGGTAGAAGGCGTTGCTCTCCTCGGCCGTGCTGAACCCCGCGTACTGCCGCACTGTCCACGGCCGCACGACGTACATGGCCGGGTAGGGCCCGCGCAGGAAGGGGGGCTGCCCGGCGGCGAAGTCGAGGTTGGGCAAGGCGGCCGTGTCCTCGGCCGTGTAGAGCGGCCGCACGTCGATCTGCTCCATCGTGCGCCACAGGAACTCCCCCGCCGGCCGGCCCGTCTCGCGCTCCAGCGCGGTTTGCCACTCGGCCAGGGTCTGGGCGGGGTGGGTGGGGGTGTAGGGGATTTGGGTGAAGTCGGGTGTTGTTGCCATCAGTTACTCGCAACCCGTTCGTAGCGCGGCCCTTTAGTGCCGCTTCCGGGAACACAACTAAAGTTGCTGACTACGAACGAAGAATCCATGTTGATATGTAATCAATCGTATCGCCGCATGTGCGGTGTGGTGGGTTGATGCACTCTAACTAATTAATGTGGCAACACCGCCGTTGCCTCGCCCCTGCACGCCGCGCGTTCTGGGCGGGTGTAGGGGTCAGGCAACCGGGAGAGGCGAAACTGGGAACGAACCGCATCACTCTCCCGGTTGCCTGACCCTATTCGCGGCAAATGGAATTGCCAAATTAATTTTACAAAGTGCATAAACGCACTGGAAGAGCGTCGTGCCCCCTCTTTAGTGCGTTTTAACCCACTTTCCTTCCTGGCTGCGGGTTTCAACCCACAGCCGAACTTCATGCAATCCGCTCCAACAACCACCCATTCACCGCCAGACAATCCGCCCCCAAATAGATAAACTCATCCACCCCCGCCGCCTTGTGCGCGTCCAGCTGCTCGGCCGGGCGCCCGGCGAGGATGATCACCGTCTCCGGCGCGGCGGCGCGAATGGCGCCCGCCAGCGGCGGCACGATGTCGGGGTAGGTCTCGTCGGTGGAGCAGATGACCACCGCCGGCGCGCCCGACGCCAGCGCGGCGCTCGCGGCCGTCTCGGCGTCGGGGAAGCCGTTGTTGGTCAGCACCTGGAAGCCGCCCACCTCGAAAAAGCCCTGGGCGAAGTCGGCGCGGGCTTTGTGCTGGCGCGGCGGCCCCACGTTGGCCAGGAAGAGGTGAGGGCGGCGGCCGTGCGCCGCCTCGTAGTCGGCCGCCTGCCGCCGCAGCGCCTCGAACGGCTCGGCGGCGCGGAACAGCGGCAGCGGCACGATGGTCGGCCGGGCGCTGTCGTGCAGCCGCAGCGCGCGGGCGATCTCGCCCAGCGTCGCCCCGGCGGCCGCGGCGGCGATGGCCGACTCGACCAGCATCTCCGGCGGCGCGGCGGCCATCTCCGTCAGCCGGTCGATGGCGGCGATATGGGCCGACGGGTGGCTGTCCTCATCATGGGTGCGGTAGGCCGATACCTGGGCGGCGCGTTCCTTATACAGCGCGGCGTAGTCGGTCGGGTCGGCCGGCGGTTCCGGCTCGTTGGGGTTGGCGAACTGGTTGGCGCCGACCAGCACATCGCGCCGCTTGGCCAGATTGGCCCGCCGCTTGTCGCTCACGGCGGCCACGAGGGCCTGCACACGCCCCAGCTTCAGCGCGTCGGCCATGCCTCCTTGCCCCTCGATCGCCTGGAACAGCGTCCACGCCTCGCGCGCCAGCCGGTCGGTCAGCGACTCGACGGCGTAGGCGCCGCCGGCCGGGTCGATGAGCTGGGCCAGGTGGGCCTCCTGCTGCAGGATGATCTGCACATTGCGGGCCACCCGACGCGAGAAGTCGTCGGGCGGGCGCAGCGGCTCGTCGAACGGGGCGACGTGGAGGCTCTCGACGCCGCCCACGGCCGCCGACAGCGCCTCAGTCGTGGCCCGCAACATGTTGACGTGGGGATCGACGGCCGTCTTGTTGCGCCGGGCCGTCCGCGCGTGCTGGCGCATCCGTTGGGCGTCCGCGTCGCCGCCGAAAGCCGCGACAACCTGCGCCCACAGCACCCGCGCCGCCCGCAGCTTGGCGATCTCCATGAAGAACTGCCCGCCGACGGCGAAATCGAAACGCATGTGGCGCGCGGCCGCGTCGAGGGCCACGCCCCGCCGCAGCAGCGCCCGCAGATAGGCCACGCCGGTGGCCACGGCGAAGGCCAGCTCCTGCACGGCGTTGGCCCCGGCGTTGTGGTAAGGATAGGTGTGGACGCTGACCGTCGCCAGATTCGGCGCGTTGGCCGCCGCCCACTGGGTGGTCTGGGCCATCTCGTCGTAGGCGCGCTCCAGCGACAGCGGCAGCCCCCCCTCGTGGGCCAGCACGCCCAGCGGGTCGTCTTCGAGGCAGCCGTGCAGATCGGCCGTCGGCCGACCCAGCCGGCGCGTATGGGCCGCCAGCAGCGACAGCAGCGGCAGCGCCGCCGTCCCCGCGCGGATGGTGATCGGGTAGCGGCTCAGGTCAACGCCGTCGAGCGCGGCAGCCACATCGGCCGTGGTGGCCAGCGACAGCCCGCCGCGCCCCACCTCGCCCGGCTGGGCGGCGTCGGGGTCCCTGCCGGCGCGCGTCGGCCCGTCCAGCAGCAGATTGACGGCCGTCTGCCCGTGCTCCAGGTCGAAGCGCAGGGCGCGGTTGAACGCCGCCGGAGTGCCGTAGGCCAGCTCCTGGGCGATTGCCCACGGCTGGGCCAGATAACCGGCGGCCGTGGCCCCGCGCCGGTAGGGAGGGCGGCCGGGGATGGCATCGAGGCCGTCGAGTTCGGCTAAATCGCCGCGATGGTAGAGCGGCTGCAGCGGAATGCCCTCATAGGTGGGCGTCACCAGCTTATCGAACGGCTTGCCGCCGGTGGATTCGACGGCCGCGGCTTGCCACGCCTCAAACTCCAGTTGGGGGAAATCAAAGAGATCGATGTCGAGATCAGGGGTGAGTGTCGGGTCGCTTTCGGTGGAACTCATCAAACCATACCTCGCGTTAGGCTCACCGTATCATAAGCCGGGACGGGGAGCGGTGGCAATGACATCCGTTACCTGTTTGTTGTCCAAATGTCATGATTGGAGGAATTAAACACGGATGGGACACGGATTTTACGGATTTGGACGGATGGTATTTTTGGTGTGGAGCCTTTTATACTGTACAAGAAGTTGGGTCAATCGGAAAATCCGTCTTCATCCGCGTCAATCCGTGGTTAATGATTTACTCTTCAATTGGTATAATGCCCCCGTGATCCACATCCGCCCCATGACCCGCGCCGACGTGGCGGCCGCCAAGCAGGTGATGTACACCGTCGCCGCCGGCATCTTCGCCCCCGACCACCCGGCAGCGTCGTTCAGCAATCGCCTCGCGCCGCCGATGAGCGACGTCGACGACTTCGAGCGCCACTACGGCCCACCGGGCGGCGCGTTCCTGGTGACCGTTAATATGACGGCCGACGGCGAGCAGGTTATCGGCACGGGAGCCATCAGGCGTATCGACGACGAGACGGCCGAACTGCGCCGCATGTGGCTGCTGCCGGAGTATCATGGCCGCGCCATCGGCTACCGACTGGCGACGGAGCTGCTGGCCTTCGCCAGCGCCGCCGGCTACCGGCGCGTGCGACTCAGCACCGACAAGCTCCAGACGCGGGCCATCGACTTCTACCGGCGGCTCGGCTTCTACCCCATCGAGCGGTATCGCGACACCGACGATGAGGTGTTCCTGGAGCTGGCCCTCGCGCCCGCCGAGACCGGCGACCACCCTCCACGCCCCTAACGATATGGAGCAAAACCCGATGCCCCGAACCGCCATCAACCCGCCCGACCTGTTCGACAGCCAGCAGTACGGCTTCTCGCAAGTCGTGGTAGCCGAGGGACGCCACACCGTCTACTGCTCCGGTCAAGTATCGTGGGACGCCCACGAGGAGATCGGCGCGCCGGGCGATCTGGCCGAGCAGAGCCGGCGCGCCCTGCGCAACGTCGAGCGGGCCGTCAACGCCGCCGGCGGTACGCTCGACGACGTCGTCGCGCTGCGCATCTACATCGTCGGCGACCACATCCGCAACACCTCGGCCGTCCGCCGGGCGCTGCTGGACACGTTCGGCCACGAACGCCAGCCGGTGGCGACGTGGTTGGGCGTGACGGCGCTGGCCAACCCCGACTTCATCGTCGAGATCGAGGCCACGGCCGTGCTGCCGTAGGGGACGCAACTAGCGCGGCCGCGCGTTGCGCATCCGAATGATCGAAAACTGGAGCGACGACGCCGCCACCGCGTCATGCAGCGGCCACAGCGACGGCGTGATGCGCAACTCGACGCTCCGCCGCGCCAGCTCGCCCAGCGGGTCGGCGATGGCCGTCATCGCCACCGGCCGCACAGCCACGTAGCTGATGTAGTATCCCGCGCCCTCGTCCACCAGCTCAAACCCATGGTGCGAAAATTCGTATAGGTATAACTTCGCGTCCCGGACGGCAGCCAGCCAGCCCGATTCGATGGCGACCACATGGCGAGCGGCCGTCCGGCCCAACAGCATGTCAACATCGGCCGGGTCGCTGTCGGCGCGGGCATGGAAAGTGACGCGAGGGCAGTCGCGCGGCAGCAGGTAGTTGTGCAGCAACTGCTCGCCGATGGCCCACACTGCCGGCCGATCGATCCCCAGCGGGTGGCCGGGGGCGGGCGGCCGCGGCTCAAAGAGGGGGATGTCGGGATGGTCGCTGACGTGGTAGAGGCGGTTGGGGGAGTGGGGCATTTGAGTGGGTAGTGTTCAGTGTTCAGTCTTCGTCCGCTCGATTAGTTGCCGCAGCCAGTAACCCGTGCCGGATAGGTAGTAGCCGCGCAGGTCGGGCTCCAACGCGTCGTGGTGGCTTCCGCAGGCGGCGAGCCACGTCTGCACGCGCATGATGGGGCCGAGGGCGAGCGCCAGCTGCAGAGCGCGGCGCAGGCCGGGCGGCGGGGCGAGTTCTCGCCGGGTAAATTTTCGCCAATGGTGTAGGAAATTTTCGTATAGCCAATTTAACACATCATTATGAACCTCCCGATACCGATTGGGAACGAAGCGGGGTTGGGAGACCATCTGCAGGAACGGGTGGCTGAGGCAGGCGTCGCCATAGTCAAAGAAGGTGTAGCGCCAGGCGCCGCTCGCGTTCGGGGCGGCGAAGACATGGTCTTCGTGCAGGTCGTCGTGGACGAGGACGGCCGGAAGCGGCGACGCGGCCAACTCGGCGCACAGGTCATCGACGAGCGGCCGAAGCGCGCGCAATTGGGCGAATTCGTCCCGCGTGAGCCCCTCTCCCTGGCCGAGCAGCAGCCGCTCCGATCGCTCCACAATCGCCGCGAAGACCGCCGCCAGCGCCGCCGGCCGCCGGTCGGGGACGCCCAGCGCCAGCAGGTCGGCCGTGTGGGGGATGGTGGCGTGCTGGATGGCGGCGAGCTCGGCCAGCACGCGCGGCCAATGGGCTAACCCCGCGGCGGTGTCGCTGATGACCGGTCGGAGCGTCGGCCCGCCGTCGGGCATCAGCAGCCAGCCGCGGGCGATGTCGGCCGCCAGC
>CAYNOL010000129.1:0-3760 GCA_964398825.1 uncultured Ardenticatenaceae bacterium | reverse complement strand
CTGCGACGGGCCGCACGCCTTGAAGTAGACATCGCCACTGTTGGTGGGGGCGCGCAGCACGGCCGACCATGGCAGGAAGCGCACGCCGCCGACCGGCCCGACGACCTCACGGCCGGCGGCCGCTGCCTGCGCGCCAATCCAACTCTCGGCCGCCGCGCGCCATTCGGGGTCGCGCCAGCCGTATGCGGGTTGCTCGAACATGGGGCGGAATGGTAGCACGATCCATAAAAAGGTGGATAGAAGACCAATTTTGACACAATGTGTCACAAGTCGATGACAACTCATGACGCATTGTGTTATAATGATCCCATTCTGCACGTTTGCGCGGGTTATTGTCGCCGTTTTCACTGATCTTGCGGCAAGGGGAACCGTAACATGGGTATCGTTCTTGAAGATAGGGACACGAACGGTCGTCAGCCAAGGCTCGATGAGAATCATCTGGAGCCGGTCTACGATTACGTGATCATCGGTTCGGGCTTCGGCGGCTCCGTCTCGGCCTGGCGGCTGACGGAGAAGGGGTATTCCGTATTGGTGCTGGAGCGGGGCAAGCGGTGGAATGCCGAAGATTTCCCCAAAACGAACTGGAACGTCTTCAAATACCTGTGGATGCCCGCGCTGCGCTGCTTCGGCCCGCAAGGGCTCAACTTCTTCAAAGACATCTGGCTGCTCAACGGCTCGGGCGTGGGCGGCGGCTCGCTCATCTATGCCAGCACCCACCGCATCCCCCCGCGCGCCTTCTTCGAGGCGTCGGAGTGGGCCCACCTGGCCGACTGGGAAGCGGAGCTGATGCCCCACTACCATACCGCCAACCGGATGCTGGGCACGGCCACCAACCCGCGCCTCTGGCCGGCCGACCACACGCTGCTGTCCATCGCCGAAGATCTGGGGCAAGCGGACACGTTCGAGACGACGGGCGTGGGCATCTACTTCGGCGAGCCGGGCGTCACCACCCGCGACCCGTACTTCGAGGGACAGGGGCCGACGCGCACCGGCTGCATCCACTGCGGCGGCTGCATGGTCGGCTGTCGCCACAACGCCAAGAACACGCTGGACAAAAATTACCTCTTTCTGGCCGAGAAGTACGGCGCGCAGGTGCTGCCCGAGCGGCAGGCACAGGTCGTCCGGCCGCTCTATGGCGCGCAGACCGACGGCGCGCGCTACGAGGTGGCGTTCGAGAAGGTGACCGACATCGGCCGCAAGCGGCGGGGAACGGTGCGCGCGCGCCACGTCATCGTCGCCGCCGGGGTGCTGGGCACGGTGGAGCTGCTGCTCGATTGCCGCGACAAGCACCGCACGCTGCCGCTCATCTCGCCGATGCTGGGCGAACACGTGCGCTCCAACAGCGAGGCGCTGATGGGCGTGACGGCCCGCGACACCCGGCAGGACTTCTCGCAGGGCGTAGCCATCACCAGCCACTTCTGGGCCGACGACGTGACCAGCGTCGAGCCGGTGCGCTACCCGCCCGGCTCGTCGTTCATGCGCTCGCTCATCTGGCCGCTGGCCGGATATGGCGGCGAGGGGCAGGGGCTGGGGGCGCGGCTGTGGGCGTCGCTGAAGCACCTCGTCCGCAAGCCGGGGGACTTCCTGCACACGCGGCTGCTGCCGCGCTGGGCCGAACGGGACACGGTGCTGCTGATCATGCAGACAGTGGAGAACAAGATGTCGCTGCGCCACGGCCGCAGTCTGTCCAACGGCTTTCGCCGGGGGCTGCAGACGGATCGCGATCCCGAGCAGCCCATCCCAGCCTGCGTCGTGGCCGGCAGCGAGGTGGTCAACCGCTTCGCCGAGAAGGTCGACGGCGTGCCGTGGGTGGGGCTCAACGATCTGCTCGACATCCCCAACACGGCCCACATCCTCGGCGGCTGCCCCATGGGGGGTGACGCGCAGACGGGGGTGGTCGATATCGACCACCAGGTGTTCAACTATCCGGGGCTGTACGTGGCCGACGGCTCAGTGGTGCCGGCCAATCTGGGCGTGAACCCCAGCCTGACCATCGCGGCCATGACCGAGCGGGCGATGAGCCGCATCCCGGCCCGCGACCAGGCTGCCCCGCCCGCGCCGCTGCCCTATCCCCATCTGATCACGGTGGACGGGCGGCCGGTGGCCGTCAACGGCAACGGACACCACAACGGCCGAGCCCCGGTCAAAGCGGCCGAACCGGCGCGGCGCTTGCCGGCGGCGGCGTTGTTGCTCCCGCTGTTGGCGCTGCTGCCGGTGTTGTTGCTGCTGTTTGGGCTGAAGAAGAAGGAAATTTAAGACATTAAACACGGAATGGACACGGATTAAACGGATGAAACGGAATAGGGCGGCCATTTCACAAGCGTACCATCCGTAAAATCCGTCCCATCCGTATCCCATCCGTGTTTAATTCTTCTCTACAAAGCATGAGTAACCAAGTATGAATCCACAGACCGATTGCCTTGAATTCATCAACCCGGCCACCGGGCAGAAGTTCGGCGAGGTGCGCGTGGCGACGGCCGACGACGTGGCCCGCGCCCGGCGCGAGATGGCCGCGGCCGCGCCCGCGTGGGCAGCCAAGTCCCCCGGCGAGCGCGCCCGGCTGGTGAAGAAGCTGCAGGGAGTGATCATCGACGCCACCGACGAGATAACGGCCGTCGTGAACCAGGACCACGGCAAGAGCCGCCTCGACGCGCTGCACGAAGTGTTCATGACCATCGAGAAGGTCCACCACTACACCGCCAACGCCCCCAAATGGCTGGCCCCCGAGCGCGTGCCCCGCGGTCTCTACTTCTTCAAGAAGTTCCACGCCGAGCGGCAGCCCTACGGCGTCGTCGGCATCATCGGCCCGTGGAATTACCCGATTGACCTGATGATCCCGCCCATTATCTCGGCCCTGCTGGCGGGCAACACGGTGCTGGTGAAACCGTCGGAAGTGGCCGCGGCCACCGGCGTGCTGCTGGAGCAGCTGTTCAACCGCGTGCCGGAGATCGCCCCCTATGTGCGCTTTCTGCACGGCGACGCGCGGGTGGGGCAGGCGCTGGTGCGCGCCAAACCCGACCTGCTGTTCCTGACCGGCTCGGTGAAGACGGGGCGCGTCGTGGCCCAGATGGCGGCCGAGGATATGACGCCGTTCATGTACGAGCTGGGGGGCAAGGACGCCATGCTGGTGCTGGAAGACGCCGACGTGGCCGCGGCCGCCAAGTGGGGGGTCTGGGGCGCGTTCTACACCACCGGCCAGGCGTGCGTCTCGGTGGAGCGGGTCTACGTCCACGAGAAGGTCTATGACGCCTTCGTGGCCGCCGTGCTGCAGGAGACGGCCGCCTTCACCGTGGGGTATTCGGCCGACATCGACAACCCCAACTGGATGGGGCCGCTGACGTTCCAGCGGCAGTGCGACATCGTCACCGACCACCTCAACGACGCGCTGGACAAGGGCGCGCGGATCATCATGGGCGGCAAGCAGACGGGCATGTTCATCGAGCCGACGGTGCTGGTCGACGTGGATCACACGATGAAGATCATGACCGAGGAGACGTTTGGCCCCACGATGCCGATCATGAAGGTGACCGACGACCGCCACGCCATCCAGATGGGCAACCACAGCGACCTGGGGCTCAGCGCCTACGTCTGGAGCCGCGACCTGAAGCACGCCATGGCGGTGGGCAAGCAGCTACAGGTGGGGGTGGTCAACATCAACGACACGATGGCCCACTACTCGGTGGCGCGGCTGCCGTTCGGCGGCACGAAGCTGAGCGGCAACACGCGCACCCACGGCCGCGAAGAGGTGACGCAGTTCACC
>CAYNOL010000128.1:0-10008 GCA_964398825.1 uncultured Ardenticatenaceae bacterium | reverse complement strand
TGCTCGACTGCAAGATCAATGCGGCGATTGCCGCGCCGTTCACTGCGGAGATGGCCGGGCACTGAATCCAAGGGACTGCCGCGATCACGGCGTTGCGCGAATCCGCAGCGCCTCCCGGCTCAGCCAAAGCGTCGCGACGATCATCGACACTCCGCCGAGCAGCACCAGTATCGGCGGCACCGCGAAGAGCACGTGCAGCAGGATGCCGATCGGCATCAGCATGCCGGCGATCGCGAGCCAGGAGATCCAGCGTGCCCGCGGCGCAGGGATCGGCAGCGCGACGAGCGCGACGCCTACGGCGACGTTGATCAGGCCGAAGAGCCCGCCGTGCACGTGCGCCATGCGGATCTCGAAGTGCGTGCCGATCGCGTACTCGTCGATCCACTGTTCCCGCTGCGGCGAAAGGTCGTGCATGTAGCCGAGGAAGAAGCCCACGGTCATGAACAGGGCGAGGAACAGGAAGCCCCAGGCTACGTTCTTTCTTCCATCCATGCGTTTCTCCGTGCGCGGGTTATCGCGGCACCTCGGGGCTCGCGCCGAACACCGGGCTCGCGCCGCACCTCGGGGCTCGCGCCGCATCTTGCCCAGGCTGACCCGCGGCTGAGCAGCGGGCGGCGTTCGCCGCTACCGAATGTTGCATTCTCGCGCGTGGAACGCATTCCACGCGGAAAAGCGCAACGTTTTGATGCGAGCCCCGAACGCGGTTACGGGCACGGCCTGCCCAGCACGATGACGCCGCCGGCATGCGAACGCGGCGATCACGCCGAAACTGCCGCCGCCCGTACCGAATGTTGCGTTTTCGTCCGTGGAATGCATGCCACGACGAAAAACGCAACACTTGGAAGCGTTGGTATTCGGCTGTAGGTAGCGGGGATGCGCCAGCACGTGGTGCACGCAGCAGGATCCACCAGCACTAACCCGCTCGTACGAGTGTGCCCGTAACGCGGCGCGCTCATGATCCGCGGATGGCGAACCCCGAGCTCCTTCATTTCGTCGCTCGCGCTGCTGCGGGCGCGCGGCCGTTCGAGCACCGCATTGCCTGCGTCGATCTGTGGGTGCGCCTCGGTCGAGCGTTCGACCTCGTCGCGTGCGTGCTGATGCCGAATCACGACCACGTGCTCGCGCAGCTCGAGCGCGACACCGCGACGAGGACTTCCGCGCGCGTGCTTTCCGCCTTCCGCCGGCGCATGCTCGCGCTGCGCACGGTGCCGATCGAGTTCGAATGGGAGCCGCTTCCGCGGCCCGAGAAGGTGCAGAACGACAAGCGGCACATCGCACGGACGGTACGGTACATCCATCTAAATCCGACGCGAGACGATCTCTGCAGCGATCCGCTGGAATGGGAGTGGAGCACGCATCGCGACTGGGTAGGCGCCGTCGGGCACCCGTGCGTCGATCGCCCCAGATGGGCGCGCGCGATGGGCTGTCGTCCCCGGTCGTACGCTGAATGGCTGCACGAGTACGTTTCTCGCGACGTATCGGTGCGCGATGCCAGTCCGCTGGCCGACGCGCGCCCGTTTCTCGCGGCCGAGTCGAAGGACGCGTCGATCGACGCGCTCGCGACCGCCGTGCCTCGTGTTCTGCGAAGCGCCGGCATGATTCCTTCCGAGTTCAGTCCGGCCGAGCGCCGGCTGTTCCTGTTGTCCGCCGCGCGCTGGACGCGCTACCGGCCGCCAGAACTCGCACGACACTTGTGCCGGCACAGGACGAACGCTTGGAGGGGAATGCGGTCGGCCGCCGAGGAGAACAAGAACACCGCCGAAGTGAACGACACGCCGACGCCGAACGACGTTCGGGTGTTCCGCGAGCACGCGCGCATGCTGAACGACGACGAGTCACGCGCCATGGCGCTGGTATTGGCCGACAGCCGCCTACTGACCCCCAGACTGCGCCCTCACTTGCACGAGCGGGCGCCGGCACGTCCGCAACATGCGACCTAGCGACTTCAACTCCCGTCCTGGCGGAACCGACGGCGGTGTCACCGTGCGCGCGTGACCGCCGGCGCGTCGCCGCCGGACGTACGCGCGAGTTCGGTGCCGCTACCGAATGATGCTTTTTCAGCCGTGGAACGCATTCCATGAGGGAAAACGCATCATTCCGTAGCGCGTCGAGCAGTAGCGCGTCGAGCGCGTCGCGCCGACGCGTCGAACAAGGCTACAGGGAGCCGATCTACGACACCGGATTGATGCTCAACGCCAGCATCGCCGACAGCTGGCACAACGGCCTTCCCGACTCCTGCTGTAGTTCGTTGAAGCCATGCTGCACGACCTGCAGGTCGTGCTGGGTGGTCGGTGGATCGTCGATCGTGCCCGCGGCCAACAGGCGTGCAACCACGTCGCTGGTCAACAGAAAGGTATCCTTGCCGACCAGACGCAGGAATCCACTGGCAGAGCGTCCTCCGAGGCGTGCGCCACGTCTCGCGAGCAATTGCCACAAGCCGACGATGTCGGCTGTCGGCCAATCGGCAATGAACGCGCCGAAAGTGCCGCCGCGCTCCTGGCAGATGTCGAGAAGGAAACGGGCGTTCTTCGGGATGGTTTCCAGCTTGGTGCGATGACGGATGATCCGACCGTCCTTCATCAGGGCATCGATATCCGCGGGGCCGAGCAACCCCATTTCCCGCGGCACGAAACCCCGGAAGACTTCCTCGAAGGCGGGCCACTTCGCGTCGACCATCGAGTGCTTCATGCCGGCCCGGAACACGCGCTGGCTCATCGCGGAAAGGTAGCGATCGTCGCCCTTGCGTTTCAGCTCTTCGGCCGAAAGCGCTTTCGGAAGAGCATCCTCCATGGCGCGGTCCGATGCGAAGCGTCCGCGTACCGTGTCGTATAGCCAGCGGTACTCGATCGTCATGCCAGGCTCGCTGCGAACCCCCAACGGAGGAGCGGCACTTCGAGCCCGCGACGTAGCAGCGGCAGCGCCGGGAACGCGCGGCCGCTCACTCCGGCTTGCGGGCGAGCAGCGTGGCGAACTGCAGCTGCGCTCCGTTGTGCATCGTGCCCAGGTTCTCGTTGTACTCGAGCAGTTCCCATCCGGCGTAGGCCGCGCGCAACTGTCCTGTGCGCAGAGTGAACGGGAAGTTCATCGGGCACGGGTACTCGTCGGTGTCCATCGCGGCCACGATCAGGTCGTAGCCGCCGGGCCTGGTGCATCGCTGCATGTCGGCGATCACGGCATCCACGCGCGCCGGGTCGAGAAACATCAGCGTGACGGTGCAGGCGATGAAATCGTAGTTCGTTGCCAGGTCCGCCCGGTTGATGTCGTAGAGGCGCGCCTCGACGTTGTCGATTCCCTCCTGCTCGACGATCGACTGCAGCGTGCCGATGGCGTTCGGGTTTGCATCGACAGCGGTCACGTCGAAACCCAGCTGGGCAAGATAGAGCGCATTGCGGCCGGGGCCGCAGCCCATGTCGAGCGCCTTGCCCGGCGCCTTGCTCGACGCGCCCGGCGCGATGACGCGGCAGGCTTTCACCACTTCGCTGTGCGGCGGGTTCAGGCCGTATCGGGCGTTCAGGTCGGAAGTTTCGGGTGCTGCTGCGGACACGCAATCCTCTCTATGGATCTGGACAAGACGGACGGGCGGTGCGCCCTTGTCATTCGGCGCGATCGGTCAGGCTGGATCGTACCTGCGTCCTTCGCACTGGCGTCCGACGCATACACGAGGACATGGTGATGCACGAGATGCAGCGCCGACGCTGCGCGCGGCCGGTTGCGCGTTCAGCGCGGTGCCCCGTCGCTCCGGGGGTGTGGCTAACGGTCGATTGCGTCCGCTACCGGATGTTGCGTTTTCGGCCGTGAAATGCGTTCCACGACCGGAAACGCATCGTTTCGTAGCGAGCGGGCGGAAGGGCGTAGGCAGGCGGCGCCGCTCGCAGCCCAAGGCGCGCCACGCGCAGCCCGAGAGCGACGCCGTCCGCAGCCCGAGAGCGGCACCGGTCGCACCGCCAGCTGCGAAGCGTCAAACCCATGTTGCCGGGTGCGGACCGGCGATCACGTCGGCCGAATGCCGGGCCGCAGCCCCGGCGCACGCGACAGCGCCAGATACAGCCATCCGGAAACGACGAAAGGAAACGTATAGGAGGCGATGTCCAAACCGTAGAGCGCGAGGTGGACTATCGTGCCACCCGCCAGCGCGACGACGTACTGCGGCAGGCGTTCCACCAGATCGCGCCCGACGTACAGCGTGAAGATGACCGCGTTGTAGCCGACGAGCCCGGCTGCTTCGGTCGTAGCGTCCAGTCCGGCCAGGAGCCAGGCCTGCGAGAGCAATGCCGACGCGAAGGCCGCTGCGATCGCCGCCCCTGGAGCCGCGAGCAGCGTTGCAAGCAGAACGAGGGCTCCAACCTTCAGATCCGCGCTGAGCAGCACTTGCGCGAAGCTGCGCACCGTGCCTCCGAGCAATGCGCCGTCTACCGCGACGGCGGGGAAGGACGGCATCGTGTGCGTGACGAGTGCGACGCACAGATAGGCGGCCGCGATATAGGGAACGGTGAAGTAGGCCCGCCACCCGAGCGCATCGAGTCGCAGCGCGAAGACCACGATGATCGGCACCGCTATCGACACGATCGCGAACGAAAACGTGCCGAATCCCCATGTGGCGAAGGCGAAGCACCCGAAGAGGAACGGGTTGAACAGGTAGAGGCCCTGCTCGAAGCGTTGCCGCTCGAAGCGTGCAGCGAAAATCAACGCGAGTGCGATCGCCCACAAGCACGTGAGGAAGAGCCACGGCTGGAACACCAGCAATGCAAGCGCGACTCCCGAGCCCAGTGCCGGGTTGCGGATGCCGTACGCCTGGCTGAGGCCGCTGGCGATCGCCGCCGGCCGCGCGAGAACCCCTGCGAGATTCACGGAACGCGCACGCTCGAAAGGACGCCGCTCGCTACTTCACGCGGCGTACCGCGGACACACCCGGCACCGAAGGTGCCGCGGATGCCATTTCGCTGCAATCGCCGAGCACCACGAGCAAGGCGTCGCGCGCATCGACGATGCTCGCCGCAACCTCCTCGATCGAGCAGCGCTTCTCCATCGCGCGTTTGCGAAGCACACGAAAAGCGTCCTCGTCAGTCAGTCCGCGAGATTCGATGAGGAACCGCTTCGCCTGTTCGATGAGTCGTACCTTCTCGAGCCGATTCTCGAGCTTCTGGATGCGTTTCTGCAGCTCCTCTTCTTGCTTGTACTTGTTCAGCGCAAGCACGAGCGACGAGAGCACTCCGAAAGCGCGAACCGGCGCGTACAGCATCGCGGACGAACTCACTTCGCACGCGAGGCTCAAGACCGTCGGGCTCTCGTAGCTGACGACCGAAACGACGACCTTCTTGCGGAATTCGCGGATCAGCGCACTGCCGAACTTCGAGGCAGTCTCCGGCACGATCGACAGAATGGCCACGTTCGTCGAGCGCAGCGTTTCGAGCGTCGGAGGCCAGTGACATTCGCAGGGCAACGCGAGCCGCTGCAGTTGTTGCGCGATCAGTCTGCCTTCTGCATCGTGCGGATGATATAGCCCGATGGACATCGTTTGCAGTTCGGCGATCGCATCGCGGATCTCCATCGGCACTTCCCTCTGCTTCAACCGCTATGCCTGCATCGCGCGGCTGGGCGCGCGGCGCTTTGGCGAATCAGTCTATCGGTTTCGAAATCTCGCGTAACGATCTATCAGGCCACGGTATGTGCGCTGCGAGATGTATGCGCTATACGGGTTCAGCGGCGGAGATCGCGTAGGACACGAGATACGGGTCCGGCCGAACCAACCCTCGCGACTCGCGCACGATCTCGAAGCTTCCGTCGGCACGCGATCGCCCGATCCGCGGAAGCACCCACGTGTGATTGTTGTCGGGGTCGATGCGGACCAGACCCTGCGGCGCGTCGAACTCGCGACCGCGCAGGTCCTGCACGACCTGCATCGGGTCGTCGCAGCCGACGCTCGCCAGCGACTCGGCGAAAAGAAGCACCTGGAAGTACGCCGCTTCCCAGCACTGGTTCAGGGGTGCCTGCGCCTGCTCCAGCAGATGCGCCCATCGCGCATTGCGCGCCTGCGACAGCAGCGAGGCGAAGAACGGTGCCGAGGTGAAATGTCCGGCACGGGCTGCGGGGCGCATGATCGCCAGCTCGGCTTCAGTGGTCGTCAGGCTGGCGATCGGCGTAGTCGCGGCCGAAAGACCGGCGTCCTGGAAGCTTTCGTACAAGTGCTCGGTCGCCGATCCCACCACCGTCGAGAAGACGAAGTCGGGAGAACACGAGGCGACGTCGTCGACGATCGGCCCGAAGTGTCCCGGACCGGCGTTCATCGGCACGTAATGCTCGCCGAGTATCTGGCCGCCGAATCCGTGCACGAGATCCTTCATCACGCGGTTCGACTCGTACGGATATACGTAGTCCGACCCGACGAGGTAACACGATTTCCCGAACGTGGAAAACATGAACTCGGCGAGAAAGATGATGTTCTGGTTCGGGCAGGCGCCGGTATAGACGACGTTCGGCGAGAACTCGAAACCTTCGTACAGCGTCGGGTAGAAGAGCAGGCGGTTGTATTTCTCGACGACGGGAAGCACCGCCTTGCGGCTCGACGACGTGTAGCAGCCGAAGAGGACGTTCACGTGGTGCTCGAGAATCAGCTTCTCGCCCAATGCCGCAAACAGATGCGGCTGCGATTGCGGATCGAGATGCCTCGGCAACAGTTCGAAGCCATGGGCCTCGAGTCGGCGGTTCGCTTCCGTGATTGCCATCTGCGTCGCCCGCAACTGGGTTCGCTCGACGACGGCCGTCGCTCCCGTTTCGGAGAACAGAACGCCGATTGCGATCTTTCGTTTCATTCGGATTCGGTGCGGATGCTTCGCATCAGGCCCACCAGCGAACGTTGCAGTCTATCGGCATCCGAGTGGAAGACCGCAGACCGTCCGAACACCCGCTCGCAGGCATTCTTGCCCGCACGGCCCACGCGCAGGCATAACACCGCGAGGCCCTGGCTGCGCAATTCCTCCGTGGCCTGCCGGGCGTCCTGCACCAGATAGTCTTCGTCGGGCGCATCGACGTCCGACGGTTCCCCGTCGGTGAGCACGACCACGAGCGTGCGCTCGGTCAGGTGCCCCGCCGCGGTTCCCATATGGCGAATGGCTGCGCCTAGACGCGTGGACTCGTTCGCCGAGATCGCACGAATGTCTTCGGCAACGGCGGGACTCCAGCGATCGGTCAGTCCCTTGTGCATCCGTATCGACACTCGATCACGCGTGTTCGACCGGAAACTGTATACGCCGAACGGCGTGGCCTCGCCGGCGAGCAGCGTACACAGGTGAGCGAGCGCCTTGCGCTCGTGATCGAGTACCGTCGAGAAGGTCCCGGGGATACGGTCGTTGGCCGACTCGGAAGCATCGAGCAGCAACAGAACGCCGAAGCGGGTACGGAACCGCAACCGCACTTCGTACACGCGCTCGTCGGGCGGGATGTTGCAGACGAGGTCGACGCTGCGCGAGATCGCGCGGTCGAGGTCGACGACGTCGCCGCGCTCCGAGAAATACCGGCGCCTTCCGCGCCTGTGCCGCTCGTTGCTGCGCGACTGCTTCGAGACGGTGGGCGACGACCGAACGCGCGGGCGGCCTTCACCGGCGTGTCGGGGAATCGATTCGAGCACCGTGACGTGACCGGCGAGGTACCCCGTCGTCCGGTGGTCCCATTCGTCGTAGAGGAACCTGCGCTCGCGCAGCGCAGCTTCTTCCGGTGGCCGCGCGTTTCGCGATTCTCGCTGCGTGATCACCGTTTCGTGTACCTGATCCTCGGCTCGCTTGTCGGACCAGAGAACCGAGTTGTCGTCCCGGTACGGCGGCCAGACTCGATAGCGCGATCGGTCGAAGCGGTAGCGGAGTTGCCCGAGATCGTTGGCGATCGGCGAACCCACTGCGCGCACTTCGTCGAAGGTGACGTGTTCGCCCGCCAGGCGGTCGAGCCCCTCGAGCGCCTTCGAACACAGCAGATCGTCGAAGAGATTCTCTCCCCGATTGAGCGAACACGAGATGCGCGCAAGCGCCCCTTCGACGCCGACGAGCGAGCGCGCGTGCTCGGGATCGAACTGTTGCGCCAGCACGGCGCTCGAGCCGGGCAGTTCGACGCGCATGCGTCGCTCGATTCGCTCGTCCTCCAGCAGCGAGATCAGCGCGATCGACAGGTCCTTGAGCTTGCCGACGTTGTTGAACAGGTTCGAATGGCGCAGATGTCCAAGCGCGTGCACGGCGATCGCGGCGGCCTCCTCCTCTCCGTCGGCCGTCGGAAGCCGTTGCAGCAGTCGCTCGTAGCCGGCCGCGCCGAACGCAACGCCGAAAGGCGTGATCGCATAGCCGGCGGGGCCGGGTCGGGAACGGTCGACGCCCACGGACAGCCGCCGCGCGCTGCCGCCCAGGCAGTCGAGCAGCCCCTTGAGCACCTTTTCCGGCTTGGGCTTCCAGTGATCCATACCGCCGACCGCTTGGGACCGCTCCCTCAGGGGCGAGCCTTCGTCAGGGATAGAAGACCGCGAAGCGTTGCGCGCACGTTCGGATCGTCGGTGATGGGATCGACGAGGGCGGCCTCGAGCAGTTCGCTCGCCGGTTCACCGCCGTCGAGGAGCCGCGCTGCATGGATCAGCATCCGAGTGGAAACGCCCTCGAACAGGCCGTTGCCGACGAGTTCGCGCGCCCGAACACCGTACCGAGTGAGCGAGGTCGCCAATTCGATCCCGCATCCGGACTCGCTTGCGACGATTCGCGCTTCGATCTGCGGCGACGGGTAGTCGAAGTGGATCGCCACGAAGCGCTGCTTGACCGACTCCTTCAGGTCGCGAAGCGTCGACTGGTACCCCGGGTTGTACGACGCGACCAGCATGAAGTGATCCGGTGCGCGCAGCGTCTCGGCGGTCTTGTCGATGAACAGCGTCCGGCGATAGTCGGCAAGCGAATTCAGGATGACGATCGCCTCCTGGCGCGCTTCGACCACCTCGTCGAGATAGCAGATTCCCCCTTGCCGGACCGCCTGCGTGAGCGGCCCGTCGATCCACGGCGTCTCGGTTCCCCGCAGCACGTACCGTCCGACGAGGTCGCTCGCGCTGGTGTCCTCGTTGCACGAAACGGTCCACATCGGTATGCCGAGCCGCTCGGCCATGTGCTCGACGAAACGCGTCTTGCCGCAGCCGGTCGGTCCCTTGATGAGCAGCGGCAGTTTGCCTTGATAGGCGCGTTCGAAGACCGCGATCTCGTTGCCAGTGGCGATGTAATTGGAAGACACGTCGTTCGCCGGCGAATGAGCGGCCGGGCCGTTGCCCGGCCGCTGCAGGTCGAGAGGCAGGCGCCTCACGGTTCGGATCCGGTCAGCGATGCGTGACCGGCTCGTTCGGAATGCCCTCGATCGGGCTTTCCTTCGTGCCCGGGGTCGAGCGCGTGAGGCCTTCGACCATCTTGCGCGTGCCTTCGGGGTCTTCGGACCACTTCTTGTAGAACTCGTACGGGCACGCCGCCACTCCGTTGACGTCCTCTCCGGAGTTGATCATCCCGGTGTAGCCGCGATGCACCAGCTTGTAGAGGTGGTTGTTCGACTGGCTGTTGCGCCGCGCGTCGCGAATGAGGCTCATCGAAAGCTCGGCATACTGGATGCCCATCTCCTCCTCGCCGCATTCGCCCAGCGTGCGCCCGTCGAAGCCGATGACCGCCGAGTGGCCGAAGTACGAATACACGCCGTCGAAGCCGGTGGCGTTCGATACGGCTACGTACACGTTGTTCATCCAGGCCATGGTCTTGGCGACCATCACCTGCTGCTCCTTGGCCGGATACATGTAGCCCTGGCACCTGACGATGAGCTCCGCACCGCGCATCGCGCAATCGCGCCAGATCTCGGGGTAGTTGCCGTCGTCGCAGATGATCAGGCTCACCTTCAGTCCCTTCGGTCCCTCCGAGACGTAGGTGCTGTTGCCCGGATACCAGCCTTCGATCGGCACCCACGGCATGCTCTTACGGTTCTTCTGGAGGATGTCGCCCTTGTCGTTCATCGGGC
>CAYNOL010000127.1:0-10035 GCA_964398825.1 uncultured Ardenticatenaceae bacterium | reverse complement strand
TGGCCGGTGTCGATGATGTACTCGACATTGGTCGGCAGCGGCGTGACGCCCAGCTCGTAGATCTTGTCGAACTCCTCGGCGTCGGTCAGCGCCGTACCGGTCATACCGGCCAGCTTGTCGTAGAGCCGGAAGTAGTTCTGCAGCGTGATGGTGGCAACCGTCACCGTTTCGCGCTTGACGTTGACTCCCTCTTTAGCCTCAATCGCCTCATGCAGACCGTCGGAGTAGCGGCGACCGGGCATGAGGCGGCCGGTGAAGTCATCGACGATGACCACTTCATCCCCCTGCACGACGTAATCCACGTCCCGCTTGAACATGTACTGGGCCCGCAGCGCGTTATCGAGATAGTAAGTCAGGTGATAGAAGCGGGGGTCATAGAGATTGTCGCCCGCCTCGTGGTCGATCTCCTCGATACGCTTCTCGATCTCGGCGATGCCCATTTCCGTCAGGCTGATGCTGCGGCTCTTCTCGTCGATGTCATAGTGGCCGTTGGGCTCTTCGTCCTCGCCGGCGGTGTTTGGCCGCAGGCGACGCACATACTCAGCGAAGCGCACATAGTCGTCGCCCGAGCGGGCGGCCGGGCCGGAGATGATGAGCGGCGTCCGCGCCTCGTCGATGAGGATGTTGTCCACCTCGTCGATGATGGCGAAATGCAGGTCGCGCTGCACCAATTGGTCCTGGCTGATCGCCATGTTGTCGCGCAGATAGTCGAAGCCGTATTCAGAACTGATGCCGTAGGTGATATCGGCCTCGTACGCCTGGCGGCGGGTGCTCGGCCGCCAATGGACCAGCCGTTCGTCTTCCAGCTCGGCGCCGGGGTTAACGTACTCGGGGTCGAACAGGGCCGAGAAGTTCTGCGGCCCGATGACGCCCACCGACATACCCAACAGGTGGAAGATTTTGCCCATCCAACCACCGTCGCGGCGGGCCAGGTACTCATTGACCGTGACCAGGTGCGCGCCTTTGCCTTCCAGCGCGTTGAGGTAGAGGGGCAGCGTGGCGACGAGCGTCTTGCCCTCGCCGGTGCGCATCTCGACGACGTCCCCCTGGTGGAGCAGGACGCCGCCCATGAGCTGCACGTCGTAGTGGCGCAGGCCGATGGCGCGGCGCGACGCCTCGCGCACGAGAGCGAACGCCTCGGGCAGCACGTCGTCGAGCTCTTCACCGGCGGCGACGCGCTCCTTCAGCGCGGCCGTCCGCTCGCGGAATGCCTCGTCGGGCAGCTGCTTTAGCTCCGCTTCGAGTTCGGCAATGGCGGTGACGGTCGGCCGCAGGCTATTGATTATCTTTTTATTCGGATCACCAACGATGCTGGATACGATTTTCTTAAACATGGCGCATCTATTATAGGAACTCTCCCGATGGGGAGCCCGTTTCCCTAGGTATACGTTAAGTTGGCGGCCGGGGGCTTCCCGGCGCGGTTATTCGTTGAACAGTTCGCCGACGCTGCGCCCCTCGTGGGAGCGCATGATCACTTCGCCCAGCAGCTCGGCCACCGTCAGAATAGTCATGTTGGGCAGCCGCTTCTCCGGCGGCAACGGCAGCGTGTCGGTCGTGACGATCTCCTTGATGTCGAGCCGGGAGAGCCGCTCGATGGCCGGTGGCGAAAGAACGGGGTGAGTGAAGGCGAGGTAGATGTCGCGCGCGCCCCGCTCGCGCACCACCTGGACAGCCTGCTCCACTGAGCCGGCCGTGTCCACCAGGTCGTCGACGATGAGCACGTCCCGGTCGGCCACACTGCCGATTAGCGTCAGCGCCTCGCGGCCGGTCTCGTTGCCCAGCCGGCGCTTCTCCACAAAGGCCAGCGGAAAGCCAAGGCTCTCGGCGTAGTTGCGCCCCCCTTTGGCATACCCCAGGTCGGTCGTCACCACCGTCGCGTCGAGCTTCTTTTGGCGGATGTAGCTGCAGATGATGTGGAACGCGGTCAGCGAGTCGCCGGGGATCTTGTAGAAGCCCTGGATCTGCCCCGCGTGCAGATCAATGGTGACCCAGCGGTCGGCCCCCGCGCTCTCGATCAGGTCGGCCAGCAGGCGGGCAGTGATGGGCACACGGGGCTGGTCTTTCTTGTCGCTCTGCGAGTAGGCCATGTAGGGCACCACTACCGTGACGCGCCCGGCCGAGTCGCGCTTGAAGCAGTCGATGGCGATCAACATCTCCATGATGTTGTTGTGCACCGGGCGGTCGTGGGTCTGGATGAGATAGACATCCTGGCCGCGAACGCTGCTGTTCAGACGGATGAAGATGTTTTCGTTGGGGAAGGTGGTGATGTCCCAGCGGTTGAGGCGGATGCCGATGTAGTCGGCCACGCGCTGGGCCAGCTCGGGACAAGCAGAACCGGCGTAGAGTTTAATATTGCCGTACATGGTGTTCCAGTCGTTCAAGATGTTATTGCGACCTCAGAGGTGGACGCCGAATAGCCTGGATTATTATGAGCTATGGCGCGCCCACCTCTGAGGTCTTGATCGTGCTCGCGTATAGCTGGTCGGCCGCCGCGTAGGGGTCGATGCGACGCTCAACGACGGCGTCGATGAGCGCGCGCCGCTCAGCCGCCGGCACGCGGGCGGTCATGGTGTCGATGAAGCGGTCGCGCAGCAGGTGCTCGATCTCGCCGCGGCTGCGGGCGCGCTCGCGGGCAGCCCAGCCGCCGCTGTCGGTCAGATGCCGCCGGTGCTTTTCGATAACCGTCGCCAGCGCCTCGACGCCGTCGCCGGTGGTGGCCGTGGTGCGCATGACGGGCACGGCCCAGCCGGCGGTGAACAGGGCCGCTTCCTCGAAACGGGTGCGCTCCACGTCAGAGTGCCCGTGGTGGGCCAGCTCCTCGGCCGTCGGCGGCGCGGCCGGCATGGCCAAATGGAGCATCATCTCCAGCGACTTGACGGTGCGGTTGGCTCCCGGCTGGTCAGCCTTGTTGACCACCAGGATGTCGGCGATCTCCAGGATCCCGGCCTTGATCGACTGCACGTCGTCGCCCATGCCCGGCGCTTCGAGGACGACGGTGGTATGGGCGGCCGTGGCGATGTCGACCTCTGCCTGGCCCGCGCCGACCGTCTCGATGAGGATGGGGTCGTAACCGGCAGCGTCCAGCACCTTGACCACCGACAGCGTGCTGCGGGCCAGCCCGCCCAGGCTGCCGCGCGAGGCCATGGAGCGCACGAAGATGCCGTCGTCGCCCGACAGATCGCGCATGCGCACCCGGTCGCCCAGGATGGCGCCGCCGCTGAACGGGCTGCTGGGGTCGACGGCGACGATGCCCACGCGGGCACCACGCCGGCGAAACGCCTTGGCCAGTTCGTTGACCAGGCTGCTTTTGCCGGATCCGGGGGAGCCGGTGACTCCGACGAGGTGGGCGCGGCCTGTGTCGGCATAGAGCGCGCGCACGATGGCTTGCGCGGCCGTGGCGTCGCTCTCCACCCGGGTGATGAGCCGCGCGATGGCTCGCGCATTCCCCTGGCGCGCTCCGTCGATCCAGTCCGTTGTAATCTTTTCCGCAAGCACCGAGAGATATTATAGCCTTGCGCCGGTCGTTTTACGAACGGCATGGGCTGTGGCGTGAAAAAGGAGATCAAAATGATCGGGCATCCTTGCCCGCCTCATGACTCCACTCTTATACTGAAAGCTAGAGGGTCTGGCAGTACCGAAAGCCTTCGCGCAATCGATCAATTTGGTTCGGTCATGATTATGAAATTGCTGCCTCGATTCCGTTTTTCCTATGCCCTGATTCCCCTAATTGCCCTGGCACTGCTCGCGTTGGCCGCCACCGGCGCGCGCCGCAGCCAGGCGCAAGACGCCCCCAACCCCCTGAGTCCCTACGGCACGGTCTACGCCGAAGCAGAGGTCGTCGCCCATTCGCTCAATCTGCGCACCGGCCCCCACGTCAGCTACACGGCCGTCGCCTACCTGATGGAAGGGGAAGCGGTGCGGCTCGTCGGCCGCAACCGCAACGCCACCTGGGCGCAAATCGAGTTGTACAACGGCTACCGGGGTTGGGTCCATGCCGATTACATTCGCCCCACGGTCGACATCGCCGCCTTGCCGATCGTCGACGTGGCTCTCATTGGCAGCACCGCGTTCGTCACCAACGATCCCATTCCCGTCTACACCGGCTCAGGCGCGGGGTACGAGCTCGTCGGCTGGGCGCGGCCGGGGGATGTGTTGGCGCTGAATGGCCGCAATGACGCGGCCACCTGGGTCCATGTCTTCCTGCCCGACGGCCGTTCGGGCTGGGCGCGGGCCGACAGCCCGTTCCTGCCCACGGCGTCGCTCAACGACCTGCCGATCATCTCGCCCTTTCTCGACGCCGCGCCATCCTATCTGGCCCACTACTTCGTCGTCTACGACGGGCCGGGCTTCCTCTATGACCCCGTCGACAGCGTCAGTGAGGGGCAGACGCTGAGCATCATGGGGCGCACGGCCGATAACAGTTGGGTCGAGGTGCGCCTGCCCAGCGGGCGGCAGGGGTGGATCGCGGCCGAGATCATCAATGTCGGCCCGGCGCTGGCCAACGTGCCGGTGGTCCATGGCATCGCCCCGCCGCTGGTCGTCGGCTGGCAGGCGGCGAGCGAAGGCCAGCCAACGATCGCTGCCGGCGGTAACGATGGCCGCCAGCCCACCGTTCCAACGGCCACGGCCGCGCCGCCCACCGTCGCGCCGACGGCAACGAATGAACCGTCGCCGACGGCCGAGCCGTCGCCCACGGCCGAACCGACAGCCACAGCCACCACGCCAGCCACAACCACGCCCGCGCCAACAGGCACGACAGCGGCCACGGCCACGCTCCGCGTCACCACCACCCCCGCGCCAACGGGAACGGCCGAACCGAGCGCGTCCCCCGAACCGACGGAGATGGCGGACGCGACGGCCGATGCCTCGTCGACGCCGGGCACGGGCGGCGCCGAACCCCCGCCGGGCGGGCTGCCGGTCGTCTACGTCTACGCCACGCCCGACGACAGCGGCGCGCCGATCCTGCGCGTCGTGCCGGGGCAGAGCGTTGTGTTGGTCGGCCGAACCGAAGACGCCACCTGGGTGAAGATATGGTTGCCGGGCGATCAGGAAGGGTGGGTACGCGCCGATCTCCTGCATCTGGAGATCGATGTCGAAGTGCTGCCGGTCGTGGAGCCGTAGCGCCCCACAGCGACGCCCCACCAAAGCCCCCGGCTGCGCGACTTCAGCCGGGGGCTTTTTAGATCAAAACTATCCAATGGATTATTCTCAATATCTTTCTTCTTTTAGTAGTTGTAGTAGGGGCTGGGGAAAGCTGGATAACTGCTTCGCACCCGTATATGTGGGGGGATAGCGGCGCAATCCCGCACTACTGCCCGTTATTTGGCGGTTGTCGTGCCCGTCCGGTGTGGACGGATTGTGCAAGAGTCGGGACAACTTGTTATGTCCTCGTTAAGATAGTCCGGCCTATCTACCCCGTATCAGCCGCCCATACCCCCATATATGGCGCTAATAGAAAAATCTTGACCCAGATAAAGATTAATTTCCCATCCAGTGCTATGCGGGAAGCAGTCCAGATTTCCCCAATCGTCTCACCTTTTCCACAACTTTTCCACAGTTATCCACAGAAATCTGGTGTCAATTCGTCATATTGGTTCGGGTTTTCAGTTGATTGAGAGCCATTTTGCGGGCCAATCGCTCGCGGCGGGCGGTCAAAATCACGGGCGGGGCGGCGCGGTCGTGGCATTGGTCGGGGCGCAACGGACAGCGCTCGCATGTCTCGTGGATGATGGCGCGGGGGATGTCGGGGTCATCGAGGAAGCGGATCGTCTGGCGCAGATCGGCGTCGACACGGAAGCCGATGATGACGCTGCTCGACGTGCCGGGCGACAGAACCATGCGGCGGCCGAAACCGATGCACAGAAATCGCTCCTGTGTCTCCAGGAACTCGGAGATCTGCACACCGACGGGCAGCGGTTCGCGGGCGGCCGGGTTGCCGGGCTCGGCCGCCTCGGGCAGCAGTCGAATGGACAGCCAGCGGCGGCAATGGTGCTCGAACAGGCCGATGCCGCTGGGCACGAGCAGCTGGTTCATGTTCAGGTGGCGCACCAGTTGGTAATCGTCGGTGCCGGCCACGTGGTGGAAGCGCAGGAAGTGGAGCTTGAAGCCGAAGAACTGGGGGATCAGCTCGCTGAAGCGGTAGAGCAGCATCTCCGGCGTCACGTCATAGACGGCCAACATGTCGGAGAACGGATCGGGGTTCCAGGCCGGCATGGCGAAGAACGTTTCCAGGTCGGCCAGGAGGCGGCCGCGCGGCATGATCACCGCCCCGCCGAAATAGGCGGCGCGGGCGTCGTTGAGCAGCTGCTGGAAGGAGTCGATCTCGTCGGTGGTCGAGGTCAGCGAGCGCTCCTTGATCTTCAGGTATTGGTAGCCGATCTCGCGGGCCAGGATGAAGCGCACCTGCCGGGCGTAGAGGCGGCTGTTGATGAACAGTTGCGGGTGGCGGCCGGGCAGCAGCAGCGAGCGATAGTGACGCAGCTCGGCCGTGGCGGCGATCGCCTGGTCGTCGATGGTGTAGCCGTATTCCTGGCGCAGGATAGCTTCCAGCGTCGACAGCGGGATGAGCGACGAACCGTCGAAGCCGTAGCGCGGCCCGAACTCGGCCACGAACAACTCGGCCGCGTCTTCCAGCTCGGGGAAATAGTTCTCGTGGATCTCCTGATAGGAGCGCAACGCCGCCCGCAATAGCTCCTCTTCCTTCAGGTCATAGCGGCGGGCGATCTCGACGAGAGCGTGCAGCAGGGCGCTGGCGCGGTCGGGGTCGCGCGTGACCAGCCCCATGACGTCGGCCGGCTCCAGCCCGAACTCCTCGAACGGGAAGCGGCGAATGGTCGTTGAGGACAGCGTGTGCTCCAGATAGCGCAGCGACGGCGGCAGCTTGATCGACACCAGCTCATCGTACTCCTTGCCCAACGCGGCCGCCAGCCTGGCGATTTTGTCAGCGCGCGGGTACTTCAACCCCTTCTCGATCTCCGTCATATAGGACGGGGAGAGTTCGATCTGCCGGGCCAGATCGGAGAGGGTGAGGCCCGCTTCCAGACGTGCCTGGCGCACTTTCATTCCGAAGATGATGTTGGTCAGATTGAGACTCATCGGCCACCTCTCGCGTCGCGAAAAAACATATCAGGAGGATCCGGCACTAATGCTTTACAACCTATGACGCTTTGCGTTATAATGACGCAACGCGTTATCTGCTCCGATTTACATAGTCCAAGAGTAAATTGTAGCGAACTTTCGCTGGGAGCCAACCCAAAGCGTGCTAAATGGTTGACAGTTCTGACTCTGATTGTCTATACTGGGCAAATCTCTAGCGAAAATTCGCTGAAATTCAAAATGCTTATCGTTTCTAGTCACGGAGGAGAGGTGGTATGGCGCAAGAAGGTATCGAAATCCGTGGGGCAATGAACCCGGAGTTCGCCGAGATCCTTACGCCCGAGGCGCTGGCATTCATCGCCGCCTTGCAGCGGGCGTTCAACGGCCGCCGGCTGGAGCTGCTGGCTCGGCGCGAGGCGCGTCAAAAGGAGATCGATGCCGGCCGGATGCCCGACTTCCTGCCCGAGACGGCCGACATCCGCGCCGCGGAATGGACCGTCGCCCCCATCCCCAACGACTTGCTCGACCGCCGTGTCGAGATCACCGGCCCGGTCGACCGCAAAATGGTCATCAACGCCCTCAACTCCGGCGCCAACGTCTACATGGCCGACTTCGAGGACGCCCACGCCCCCACCTGGGCGGCGACCATCGAAGGGCAGATCAACCTGCGCGACGCTGTCACCCGCACCATCACCTTCACCAGCCCCGAGGGCAAGCGGTACCAGCTGAATGATCAGACGGCCGTGCTGCTGGCGCGGCCCCGCGGCTGGCATCTGGAAGAGAAACACATCCTCATCGACGGCGAACCGATGTCGGCCTCGCTGTTCGACTTCGGCCTCTACTTCTTCCACAACGCCCACAACCTGCTCGACCGAGGCAGCGGCCCCTACTTCTACTTGCCCAAGCTGGAGAGCCATCTGGAAGCCCGCTTGTGGAACGACGTCTTCGTCATGGCCCAGGAGCGGCTGGGGCTGCCCAACGGCACGATTCGCGCCACCGTCCTCATCGAGAACATCCTCGCCACGTTCGAGATGGACGAGATTCTGTGGGAGCTGCGCGATCATTCGGCCGGGCTCAACTGCGGCCGTTGGGACTACATCTTCAGCGCCATTCGCAAATTCCAGAAGCACCCCGACTTCTTCCTGCCCGATCGGGCGCAGGTGACGATGACCACGCCGTTCATGCGCGCCTACTCCCAACTGGTCATCAAGACCTGCCACCGGCGCAACATCCACGCCATGGGCGGCATGGCGGCCCAGATCCCGATCAAGAACGATCCCCAGGCCAACGAGGAAGCGCTGGCCAAGGTGCGGGCCGACAAGGAGCGCGAGGCCAAGGACGGCCACGACGGCACCTGGGTGGCCCACCCCGGCCTGGTTGGGATCGCCCGCGATATATTCGACAAGTACATGCCCACGCCCAACCAGATTCACCGCAAGCGCGAGGACGTTCACGTGACGGCCGCCGACCTGTTGGCCATCCCCAAGGGGACGATCACCGCCGGCGGGCTGCGCACCAACGTCGACGTGGGCATCCGCTACATGGCCGCCTGGCTGAGCGGCAACGGCTGTGTACCGATTTACAACCTCATGGAAGACGCGGCCACGGCCGAGATCTCTCGCTCGCAAATCTGGCAATGGCTGCACAACCCCAACGCCAAACTCGACGACGGCCGGGCGATCACCCTCGACCTGTTCCGCCGGACGACGGCCGACGTGCTGGCCGAGCTGAAGCAGCAGGTGGGCGAAGCGGAGTTCGCCGCCGGGAATTATGAGCTGGCGGCCCGTCTGTTCGACGAGATCAGTGTGGCCGACGAATTCACCGATTTTCTGACGCTGACGGCGTACGAACATCTGGGTGCGTAGGACGGAAGAGGACGGGTCACAGACCCGCCCGCACCGAAAAAGTGTGGCAGGGGCAGGTTCACAACCCGCCCATAAAAACAAATATCAGAGAGGATGTGGGAGGCGATGATGTTTAAACCGTATAACGTGGCGAAGATGAAGGATGATTGGGAGTTGAACAAGCGCTGGCAGGGGATCACCCGCCCTTACGCGGCCGAGGACGTGGTGCGGCTGCGCGGTTCGGTGCAGATCGAGCACACATTGGCGCGCATGGGAGCCGAGCGGCTGTGGCGGCTGTTGCAGCAGGAGGATTTCGTGGCCGCGCTGGGGGCCATCACCGGTAACCAGGCCGTCCAGCAAGTGCAGGCCGGTCTGAAGGCGATCTACGTCAGCGGCTGGCAGGTGGCCGGCGACAACAACACCTCGGCCCAGACCTACCCCGACCAGAGCCTCTACCCGGCCGACAGCGTCCCCAACCTGGTGCGGCGCATCAACAACGCCCTGCAGCGAGCCGACCAGATTTACCACATGCAGGACGAGAACGAGACCTACTGGTTTGCGCCCATCGTGGCCGATGCCGAGTCGGGCTTCGGCGGGTCGCTCAACGCCTTCGAGCTAATGAAGGCGATGATCGAGGCCGGGGCGGCCGGCGTCCACTTCGAGGACCAGCTCGCCTCGGCCAAGAAGTGCGGCCACATGGGCGGCAAGGTGCTCGTGCCCACGCGCGAATTTGTCCAGAAGCTGGTGGCGGCGCGGCTGGCGGCCGACGTCATGGGCGTGCCGTCGGTCATCATCGCCCGCACCGACGCCAACGGCGCCGATCTGCTGACCAGCGACATCGATCCCTACGACCAGCCGTTCTGCACCGGCGAGCGCACCGTCGAGGGCTTCTATCGCCTGCGCAGCGGCCTGGATTCGGCCATCGCCCGCGGCCTGGCCTACGCCCCCTATGCCGACGTGGTGTGGTGCGAGACGGCCCACCCCGACATTGAAGAGGCGCGCCGTTTTGCCGAAGCGATCCACGCCAAGTTCCCCGGCAAGCTGCTGGCCTACAACTGCTCGCCGTCGTTCAACTGGAAGCGCAACCTGAGCGAGG
>CAYNOL010000126.1:0-10069 GCA_964398825.1 uncultured Ardenticatenaceae bacterium | reverse complement strand
GCGCGCGCTCGCGCAGGGCCAGGAACAGCTCGATGGTCAGCTCGGCGTCGGCCAGCGCGCGGTGGCCGCGGCGGCCGTTGTGCGGCAGCCGCAGGTGGTCGGCCAGGGCCGCCAGGCCGAACCGCCCCGCCTCGGGCGCCAGGATCGAGGCCAGGGTCAGCGTGTCGATGCGCCGGTTGCCGATGCCCAGCCGCGCCTCGCGCAGGAAGCCGAGGTCAAACTCGACGTTGTGGCCGACGAGGACGTTGTCACCGACCTTCGTGCGCAGCTTCGGCCGCACCGTGTGCAGCGTCGGCGCGTCGGCCACCATCTCGTTGGTGATTGATGTCAGTTGACTGATGAACGGCGGGATGTCGACGAGCGGGTTGATGAGTGAATCGAACTCGTCGAGGATGGCGGCGTCGCGAAAGGTGATCGCGGCCACTTCGATGATCGCGTCGCGCGACGGATCAAGGCCGGTTGTCTCCACATCGACGGCGACATAGGTAGTGCCCATAGGGGGGCGATCCTACCTCAAATAATCGATTTATACGAGAGAAAAGTAGCACAAATGGTCCAATAATCTCGTCGAATCCCGTTTCGAACTTTACCGCCGCGCGACCGCCATCGCGAAGTCCCAGTTGCACGTATTGCTGCCGCTCAGCGAATCGGCCGCCTCGCCGATCACCTCCACGAAGACATCGTAGCGCCCCGGCTCCACCACCGGCCCGCCCACGCCCCACGTGTACCGCCCCGCCCCGTCGCGCGGCCACTCCCCACACTCCGGCTCGTTTCCCCCCAGCAAGCAGTAGGGCGCACTGGTTTCTTCCTTCACGTACTCCAGCCCGTCGCCAAAGACGGTGAAGCGCACGCTGCGAATCCCGTCACCGTCATTGGCCCCCACGCGGTTGTCGAGCGCCACGGCGCGAAAGCCCGCCCGCGGCACGCGTTCGACGCGGCTGAGCAGGTTGGCCGTCTCTTCGCAGATGCCGGCCGGCGGGTCGTTCTCGACCACCGGCGGCCCCGCAGGAGCGGGCAGCGTGGCCGCCGGGCGGGACGGTTCGCCGGTGGGTGTGGTGTCGTTCTCGACGAGCGACGCGCCACGACAAGCGGCCAGCCAGAGCAGCGCGGCGATCATTAAAAAGGCCGACGGCGAAGTTCTGTGGGACATGGCATCAGGGCAGCATCACCCGGAACGGGAAATTCCAGTTCCATTGGCCGAAGAAATCGGGGTCTTGCTCGTCGGCCGTCACCGCCATGTTGACGAAGTAGTCGCCGTTCTGCACCACCGGCCCGTCGACGCCCCATGTGTACTGCCCGGCGGCGTTGCGCGGCCACGGGTTGCAGTGCGGCTCGCCGCCGCCGAAGACGCAGAAGCCGGGCGCGTTCTCCTGGTGGAAGTAATCGACCCCGTCGCCGCTGATCGAGAACTGCACCGAGTCGATGCCCGCTCCCTCGGAGTTGCCGGCCGCCGGCACGCGAATATCCAGGCGGAACAGATAACCCGGATCGACGACGACGGTGGCCTGCACAGAGCCGTCTTCGGGGAAGGAGCCCCTGGGAGGCTCGTTCTCGATTTGCGGCCCGCGGGCGACGATCCTCGTTGGGGTCGGCGTCGGTGGTGGGGGGTTGGTTGGCGGCTGGGTGGGCGGAGCTGTGGCCGCGGCAAGCGTCGGCACGCCGGTGGGCGGCAGCGGCGTGGCCGTCGCCGATGGTTCGGGCGGCGCCTGGGCCGTGGCGACCGCTTCCACCGTCTGGGCTACGGCTGTCCCCGCCAGCGCTTGCTGCACAGACGTCGCAATGAACGCTTCCGAGTCGGGCGTGTCCGGAACGACATCGTCCGCCCCGCCACACGCGGCCAGCAGGAGTACTACCGATGACAGAAAGAAGAACATCCCTTTGGTATTCATCATTCGCTACCTCCGGCAGGTGCTTGCAGCGTCGCAATGCGAGTGAGGCACAGCTCCCGCACAATGCGGTCATTCAGATAGGTGTCACTGGGAAACTCCGCCCCTTGTTGTACACAGTCGTTGTAGTAATCCAGTGCCGTGGCCCGTGACTCGGCCGCCGATTCCGTCGCCCTGCGCTCCTCCTGTAAAAAGCCCTTCCATTCATACAACGAGCCCAACGCCTGGTAAGCCTGCGCCTGGAGCCGGGGTTCGTTGGCCGTGTCCAGCGCCTCGATGTCGTCCTCCAGCGCGGCGATGGCCTCATCGATGAACGTTTCGGCCGCCTGTGGATCTCCCTCCAGAAAGGCCACCTCTCCCAGCATACGCAGGCTGATGCTCCGCCCCAGCCGGGCGGTGGCGGCAATGGGCACGCCGTAGGCCTCGCTCAGATCCGGGCCGGCCGGCACCGCGTCATACGACTTCAGCGCCGCCTGCGCTTCGGCCCGGATCGTCGCCAACTTCACGCCGGCCGTCCCTTCCCGCGCCTGCCTTAATAGTCGTTGCGCCCGCAGAAAGCGAACGCTGCCCAGCCCGATGCGCGCTCGCGGGTTGTCGGGGTTGAGCCGCAACGCCTCCGTGAACGCTGCCTCGGCCGCGGTCAGATGCTCCTCGGCCCTATCCGGCTCCCGCTCGATGTTGTTCAATGCTTCCTGCCCGATGAAGTATTGGACCACGTCGGAATCAGGCGCGAACTGGGCCGCGCGCGCGAACGCATCGGCAGCGGTCTCCTGATCGCCGATAATCCCCCGGCGCAGCCCGAACGTCACCCAGGCCAGCGCTTTGGCCAGCGGATCGAGATTGCGCCACACATCCTCGGCCGGATCGGTGGCGTCGAAGACGGGGATCGGCGTGTCCATATCGTAATTGCCCACCATTTCGGTGAAATCCGCGCCGAACTGCGGCCGCATGTAGAACTGCAGGCGCAAATTGGCTGAGCTCCCGGCCGCCGGCTCGGCCACGCCATAGATGACCATATCGGCGTTCAGCTCGTCGGCCAGCGCGGCCGGGTCGGTCGCGCCGCGCGTCCCGGCCGCGGCAATGCCGATCTCGACGTTGTGCTCCTCCTTCAGCGCCGGGCTGTCGAACCAGATCTCCACGCCCGGCTGGTCGGCGAACTCCGCCGTTAGCTGGCTGCCGACGCGCTGGGCGACGCGCAGCCCGCCGGCGTGGTCGTCGTTGGTCAGCCGGCCTTCCGCGTCCAACACGGCGAACTCGGCCACGGCGATGTTGAAGTCGCCGCTCATCCGGTCCGGCGGCGTGAACAGCCCCATGTTCCAGACGGCCACGGCGACGAGCGCCAGCACCAGCGCAGCCGACACGCCGATGAGCAGCCGCCGCGCACGGACCTCGTTGACGGCCTGCGCCGCCTGCCCGCGGCTGGCCTCCAGGAACTCCAGCTCCAGCTCGCTCAGCGGGTCGGGCGGGTTGGCCGTCCACGCCAGCGCCCGCTGCAGCTTTGCGCCACGGTAGAGCGCGCCGGGGTCCCGCTCCAGATTCAGCCAGTCGTTGACGTCGGCCGTCAGCTCGCGGTGGCGAATCAGCCCGTCGCGGTCCTGGTTCAGCCAGTCGCGCAGCGTGGGCCACTCGCGGATGAGCGCTTCGTGGGCCACCTCGACCACCTTCGTCTCGCCGGGCGGCACGACGTCGGTCATCACCAGCCGGGAATCCACCAGGATCGCCAGCACAGCCTCCAGCATCGCCGCGTCGGTGGAGCGAGTGATGAGCTCACTGAACTGGGCGCGGCGGCGGGTGTCGGGCGTCTCGGCCGCGGCGCTCTCGCCCAGCTCCGTCAGACGCACGAAGATCATCCGGGCGATGGGCTGCTGCTCCGGCGTCAGCCGCCGGCGGAAGACCGTCTCGGCCGTCTTGGCGATGGCCCCGCGCACGCCGCCCGACTCCTTGTAGCCGGAGAGGGTCATCGTGCGGTCGCGCCGCCGCCGCCACGTTTCCAGCAGCGCGTGGGACAGCAGCGGCAACGCCCCCGGTTCGTCTCCCACGTCGTCGAGCATCAGCTCTACCAGCCCTTCCTGCAACTTCCAGTCGTCGCGGGCGGCGGGCAGCACGATGACGCGGAACAGCTCCTCCCGGCTCATCGCGCCGATGTACTCCTGGTGGCGCGACACAAGCTCGCGCAGCCCGTCGTATTGGGCGCACCGGTCATAAAAGTCGGCGCGCAGGACGATGACGACGGTGATCGGCTGATCGCCGCCGGCGGCCGCCACCAGATTGTCGATGAATGCCCGTCGCTCTCCCTCATGACGGCCCAGCGAAAACAACTCCTCGAACTGGTCGATGATGAGCAGCAGGTGGGGTTGGGCATCGCCCAGCACGGCCGGGACAGCGCCGCCCAGCGCCGCCGGGCCGGCCGCCAGCCGCTCGCGCAGCGCGGCCACGGCCGGCGGTTCGGCGTCGGGCAACAGCCCCGCTGCCAGCGCGTCCAGCGGGTGGGCCGTGGGGGTCATGACGCGGATGAGCCACCGCTCGGATCCGGCCGGCGGCAGCGCGCCGTCGCCCAACGGCCGCCCCCGGCGCAGCGCGGGCACGAGCCCGGCGCGCACCAGCGACGACTTGCCGCTGCCCGACGCGCCGATGACGGCCAGGAAACGCGTCTCGCGCAGCCGCCCGGCCAGCCGCGCCGTCAGCGCCTCGCGGCCGAGGAAGTGGTCGGCGTCGGCCTCGTCGAAATATTGCAATCCTTTATAGGGCGGATCGCCCGGCTCGGGGGGTTGGCTTTCGATGTCGTGGGCGACGGCCGAATTGACGAACGTCGACTCGATGTTGACGATCGCCCCGCGAAAGTCGCCGGAGAGATGATAGGTTTTACCGCCGTCTGCTGCATCATTCGGATCGGTGGCGGTCATAATCCTGGCCTGTTAACCGATGTGGTCTAATCGAACGGCGCCTCGTGGGTTTCGGTGCCGGCCAGATCGTTCCGGACGGGGTTTTTCATGGGAATGCCGATGCGATAGGCGGCCGAGGACATGGCATGGGTGGCCACCGGCCCGGTCACCATTAGCAGAACAACAAGCAGAATGGCCCTGCCCCAGGCATCCGGCGCCCAAACGCCCGCGGCCACCGACAGCAGCACCGCGCCGTAGACGCCGACCTTGCCGGTCGTGTGCAGGCGGCTGAACACGTCGGGCAGCCGTATCATGCCCAGGACGCCGATGATCGAAAAGCCCGTGCCCAATATCATGGCCACAATGGCGAAAACTGCGCGAACTTCTTCCATAATATAGTGATACTCAGGGCTCGCAACCCGCCCTATGAACGGAGAGCCCTTCTAAAACATCTGCTCGTCGGCCAGATACTTGGCCAGCGCCAGCGTCGTGATGAACCCCAGCGCCGCCAGCGCCAGCGCCAGGTCGAGAAAAATACTGTCCCGCTGGATGATGGACAACAGGACCAGCAGCGACAGCAGCAGTGTCGTCACCAGGTCGACGCCGATGAGCCGGTCGGCCACAGTCCGGCCGCGCCACAACCGCCACACGGCCGCGGCCAACAGCACCAGGTAGATGACCAGCACAATGGCCGTCACTTCGGACATGATTCCGCTCATAGCAACAGTATACCGCCTTCGTCAAGCGCAACGGGGGCGCCCGACGTCGTTAATAGGGGAAAATGTCATCCAGCAGCTCGTGCTGGAGCCGCAGCGCCTCGACCACATGGGCGTCGCCCCGGGTGGCATCGAGAAAGTGGGTGTACATCATGCCGTCGTCGCCGATCTCGACGACGATCTCGCACGGTGTCAGCGTGATCAGATGGGCGGCGAAAGCCTGGCCCCGGTCGGTCATCCTCCCGGTGGGGATGGCGACGATGCCCGGATTGATGGGCAGCACGCGACTCAGCACGATGCGCGTGGCCATGATGCCGCTGCGCACCAGATCGTCGATCATGCTGATGATGTAGCGGACGATGGCGATGGCGGTGCGCCAGACGTTGCGCCTCGTCGTCGGCCGCGTGTCGGGCCGCACCAGCCCCACGACGGCCGTGCCCAGCAGCGCGCCGACGATGATGTTGCTCAATTGAAAGTTGGATGTCAGCGCCAGATAGATGAGGGTGAAGAGGAACACCCAGCGGACGTAGATTACAAATGCCATTCGGTTATCATCCTCCCATAGCCTCCACGGCGGCGATGTAGCGCGCCGGGTCGAGCAGCCATTCGGCGGCAACGGACGCGGCGCCCATCAGCGGCTCGGCCCAGACGCCCAGCACCACCACCAGCCCGATCAACACCACCGGCGCCAGCAGGCTGTCGCCCGACGGCTTGGCAGTGGTGTTCTCTTTTGGAGACTGCCACCAGATCAACTGGAAGGCGCGGAAAACGTAGACCAGCGTCAGGATGCTGGCCAGGCCGATGATGAGCAGCGGCACGTGTTCCTCGGCGGCGATGCCGCTGCGAAACAGCAGCATCTTGCTGATGAAGCCGTTGGTCGGCGGCATGCCGCTGAGCGACATGCCCCCCAGAAAGAAGAGCGCCCCCGCCGCCGGCAAAAAGCGCCCCACGCCGGTGACGACTTCGTAGGCCGCCGACTTGACCGGCGCGCGGCTGGCCACATAGCCGGCCAGCATCAACATCGCCGACTTGATGAGACTGTGGTTGAAGGCGAAGACGATGGCCGCGGCGATAGCCGCCGCCGTTCCCCAGCCGACGCCGACGAGGATGAAACCCACCTGGGCCAACGTGGAGTAGGCCAGCATGCGCTTGACGTTGTGGGTGCCGGCGGCCGACAACCCGCCGAAGATGACCCCCACCACACCCAGCACCACCAGGATAACGCGAATGGTCGGCGCCTGGGCCACGAACAGCAGCGTCGTCATGCGCAGAAAGCCGTAGACGCCGAACTTGACGACGACCGACGACAGCATAGCGCTGACGGCCGTGGGCGAGGCGGCGTGGAAGTCGGGCTGCCAGAAGTGGAACGGGAAGACGGCGCTCTTGATCATGAACGTCGCCAGCAGCAGGGCGATGGCCGGGGCCAGCAGCGCGCCGTCGGGCCGGGCGGCGATACGCGTCGCCAGATCAGCCATGTTGAGCGTGCCGTAGCCGACGTAGAGCGAGCCTATCCCCAGCAGCATGAAGGTCGAGGCCAGCAGGCTCATGTAGTAATACTTGTAGGCCGCCTCGGTGCCGAAGCGGTCGTCGGACGCGGCCGTCAGCGCCGTGCCGGAGATGACCAGCAACTCGGCGAAAACGAACATATTGAAGATGTCACCCGTCAGGAATGTGCCCGTCAACCCCGTGGCCAGCAGCAGAAAGAGCGGGTAGAAGGACCAGTAAGTGACGACGGAGTCCTTGCTGCCCAGCGCATAGAGCAGCCCGGTGCACATGACGAGCTGCGTCATCACCGCGAAGACGACCCCCAGTGGGTCACCGATGAGAGTGATGCCATATGGGAAGCGCCAGCCGCCCACCTGGAGCACCATCGCCTCGCCGGTCTGCAGCACCCGCAGCAACAGCACAACGCTGAAGACAAAGCTCAACGTCATGAAGGCCAACGCGGAATAGGCCCGCACCCTGTCGTAGTGACGCAGCAGCAAGATAAGCATCGCGCCGACGAGAGGCGTCAGGACCGGCAGGATGACCAGGTTCTTGAGAATAAAGTCGATCACGTCAATAAAATGTTTGAACCACCGATTATCACGGATGATGACGGATTTGATTTGTTTAGGCTATATCCCGACTATCCGTCCCAATCCCTTTTCATCCGTTAGATCCGTGTTGAAAGATTAATTCTTCAGGCTCTGCACCTCGTCCATATCGGCCGTCTTGTAGCGCGACGAGATGATGTAAAGCATTGCCAGCACCAGCGCCGTGCCGCCCATGCTGATGACGATCGCCGTCAATATCAACGCCTGCGGCAGGGCGTCGGCGCGTTGGCCGGCGGACGTGGTGTAGGGGGCGGACACGCCATCGTAGGCCCCGGTGCTCAACAGGAACAGGTTCACAGCGTTGCTCAGAATGACCAAACCGATGACCGAGCGGATGATGTTGCGCCGCAACAGCTGGAAGATGCCCACGGCAAACAGCAGGCCGACGGTGATTGCAGTCAAGATTTCCATACTACTCTCCTCGCCGGGCTAGGCAGTCGGCTCCTCATCGGCGTCGTCGGGGTGGCCCAGCGTGTTGAGCATCAGCGCCGCGCTGCCCAGCACCGTCAGGCAAATCGCCACCTCGAACAGGAACGCGCTGCTGAAGTCGAAGCCGCTCGGCAGCGGCAAGCCGATCATCCGGCCGAAGTTGACGTGGGAAAAGATGGAGCCGGTTATGGCATAGGTGATCGTGCCGACGACGAGGGCCAACACGACGCCCAGGCCGATGAGCGGCATACCGCGCAGCCACGGCAGCCTCGCCCGCGTCTCGTCATAGCCGAAGATCACGTACCACAAGGCAACGGCCAGCGCGATGATCACCCCGGCCGTGAAGCCGTCGCCGGGCTGCTGGTGGCCGTAAATGATGTGCGTGGCCCCGATGAGCATGGCGATCGGCAGCGTGACGAACGCGGGCAGGCGAATGAAGGCCGATGCCTCGCGCCCGGCGATGCCCTTCGTCTCCGTCGCGCCCTGTGGCCGAACCGCGCCCAGCGCCCCGCTGCCCTTGTCGCCCGCGCGGGCCGCCGCCGGCCGCAGCAGCATGTACAGCCCCAGCCCCGCGGCGCTGAAGACGGCGATCTCGATCACCGTGTCCATTTGGCGAAAATCGACGATGATCGCCCCCACCACGTCGGTGGCTTCGGCCTGCGTCTTGGCGTTGGCCTCGTAATAGGGGGTCAGAAGGCTGTCGCGCATCGGCCGGCTGGTCAGCGCCACATAGGTCAGCGAGGCGACAACCAGGCCGATCGTGCCCGCCACTGCCAGGTCGCGGATGAGGCTAAGCGGCCGTTTGGAGCGCAACTCGGAGACGGCCAGCCGTTGGGCGGCGGCCCGTTGGCCGCGCGGCAGCCGGGCCAGCGCCAGCACCAGGATGACCGTCGTCAGGATGTCGACGACGATCTGCACCAGCGCCACGTCGGGGGCCGGTTCCAGCGCAAACAGCAGCGCCATGCTCAACCCCGTGGCCGACATCGCCAGCACCGCGCCGAAATCCCGATTCATCAGCACCGAGGACAGCGCCGCGACAACGGCCACCACCAGCGCGAACAGACGCAACACCTGTGTCGCGCCCAGCAGATTAATCTCCGGCAGGCGAGCCAGCGACAGATCGGGCACCAATCGGCCGCCGGTGAAAATGAGCACCAGCACAATAGCCGAGCCCACCATGATCTCCAGGTAGATGCGCAGCCGTCCGCCCTGCAGCCGCGTCGACAGCCGCGCCCCTTGCGAAATCCCTTCCAGCACACCGTGGTACAGGCCGTTGAAAGTCAGACGGGGCAGCAGCTGGGTCTGCCGTTTGCGCACACGCTCGCGGAAGTAGAAAATAACCAGACCCAAGGTAATGGCCACGGCCGACAGCAGCAGCGGCAGATTAAAACCGTGCCACAGCGCCAGCGACACCGTGATGGGACCGCCAAAGGCCGCCCCCGCGGCATGGGCCAGCAGCGGCGCGTTCTCCTGCACCTGCGGCAGCAGCGCGATGACCAGCGACAGCCCGGCCGGGATGAGCGGCATCAGCCACATCAGGCGCGGCGCTTCGTGGGCGCGGATGCTGCTGTCCTCGGCCCGCTCCAGGAAGGTCTCATGGATGAGCAGCGCGGCCTGGGCGAACATCAACGCCCCGCCCAGCACGGCCGCCAGCGGCAACCATAGGGCCAATTGCGTGGGCACCGACGGGAAGACGGCCGCGGCCAGCATCGTCTCCTTGGCCAGAAAGCCGAACAGCGGCGGCAACCCGGCCATCGACAGCGAAGCCAACAGCGCAGCGGCGAAGGTGAACGGCATGACTCGCCGCAGCCCGCCCAGCCGCCGGATGTCGCGCGTGCCCGTCTCATGATCGACGATGCCGGCCACGAGGAAAAGGGCGCTCTTGTACAGGGCGTGGGCCACGACGCCGATGACCAGCGCCTTGAACGCATCTGCGAACCCCAAACCGATCCCCATCATCAGCGTGACCAACTGGCTGCTCGTCGAATAGGCCAGCAACGCCTTCCGATCGTTCTGCTTGAAGCCGAGATCCGCCCCGGTCAGCATCGTGATCAGGCCGA
>CAYNOL010000125.1:0-10249 GCA_964398825.1 uncultured Ardenticatenaceae bacterium | reverse complement strand
CAAGCCATTCGGACATGGGGGAGATAAAACCACAGATGACACAGATTTTAGGAGGGGATTGGAGATTGGGGATTGGAGATTTCGCCCAATCTCCAATCCCTAATCTCCGATCTCCTGCTCTCCCACTCTCTACCCGAGCACGCGCACCTTCACATCGCCGATGAACTGCGTCACCTCAAAGCGGACGCGGCGCTCCATCGCCTTGTAGCCGTCGCTCTTCCAAATGTGGGGGGCGAAAAAGTAAGTCTGCTCCTCCTCGCCGGCAAGCTTGAAGTCGGTGATGAACGAGGCGGTCGTGACCTCGACGCCGATGTCGGCCGGGGCGAAGATCTCCACGTCGCCGATGAGGCTGAAGCCGCGGATGATCGTCTCGCCGGGCGGGATGTCGTACTTGGTCAGGTCATAGGTGGCATCGATGATGAGGCCGATGAACTCCTCCGACGCCAGCTCGCCGGGGCCGTTGGCTTCGATGTCGCCGATGAGCACCACCCGGCTGTCGACGCCCGGTTCGAGGAAACGCGGCCGCAGCAGCACGAACAACCCCAGCAAGATGAGCCCCGTCGGAAAACAGAACGCCCAGAAGTTGAAGTCGAACAACTCGCTCAGCAGCAGCAAAACCCCGACGGCGATGATGACGAGCGCCAGATAGGCCATTCCTCGATTTTGCATGATCACACTACTCCTTCTGCCAATTGAAACACGGATTGACACGGATTGGTGCGGATTTTATATCAATCCGCCCTTCCCGTGTGAATGCGTAGCCAATTCTTCTACTCATCATCTACGAACAAATCGGGCCGCAGGTAGCAAAAAGCCCGGCAAAATTGCCGGGCCTTTTCAGCTGAATCTATTTACAGGGCGATGATCGCCCGAATGAGGCTCGCCGGGGCTTAGATCTTCTCGGCCGCCGCGTTCTCCTTGATGATCTTGTCCAGCTTGCGGTCGACGGCGCTGACCTTCTTGGTCATCGTTTCGATGGTGTCGGCCGTCGGGATGTGGATGCGGGTCAGGACCTGCTCGCTGTACTTGTCGAACGTCTCGCCGGCCTTCTTGTAGGTGTCCTTGGCCATCGTCTGCGGCATCTCGACCAGCTCGGTCACCTTCTCGCGGTTGTCGTCGGCCATCTTCTCGCCGCGCACGATCAAATCCTTGCGATACCCCTTGCCGCGCTCGACCAGATTGTGCACGTTCTCCTGCACAACGCTGACAACGCCCAGGCCCATGTACAGGCCGTCGCGACCCAGCTCGATCACCTTGTCGGTCAATTTCTTCTCGTTCAAAACTTCGATTTTCTCGGACATCAGATTACCTCGTTTGTATCCGGCTTGTGCCGGTCGTCTTAGTTGAATAACGCATTGCGTCATTGATTAGCCACATCATAACGCATTGCGTCATCGTTGTCAAGCGATTATGAGGTCAATCTGAACATTCCATGATGCACGGCTCACCCTCGGCAGCGCTCAACGGCGGCGGTTGGCCAACGAGATGAAGTAGAGCAGCTGCAGCACCGAGGTGATGGCCGCGGCCACGTAGGTCAGCGCGGCCGCCCGCAGCACCGACTGCGCCCCGCGCCGGTCTTCGGCCGACTGCATCAGCCCCGAATCCCCCAGCAGCTTCATCGCCCGGCGGCTGGCGTCGAACTCCACCGGCAGCGTCAGCAGCGTGAACAGCACCATGAGCCCGAAGAAGACGATGCCCACCCACAGCAGGCCGGTGATGTTGAGCATCAGCCCGGCGAAGATGGCTATGTAGGAGATGGTGGGGCTGAACTGGACGGCCGGGACGAGGAAGTTGCGCGCCTTGATGAGCGCCGAGCCGGTCTGGTACTGCTCCACGTGCCCCAGCTCGTGGGCGGCGATGGCCATCGACGCCACGCTGGGCTGGGTGGCCGTGCCCTGCGACAGCCGCACGACGTTGGCCCGCGGGTCGAAGTGGTCGGTCATCTGCCCCGGCACCACCTGGACGGGGATGTCGGCCAGCGCCGTGCGGTTGAACAGGATCTCGCTGACCTGCGTGCCGGTCAGGCCGTTGGCGTTGCGCACCTTGCTCCATTTGCCGTAGGCTCGTCGCAGATAGAGCTGCACGGCGAACGAGATGACGAGCGTGGGAACGAACACCAGCAACAAGTAACTCGAATCGAAAAACATAACGGCCTCCATTGCAGAGAATAACCACAGATTACACAGATTTCACAGATTTTTAAAGAGGGAGTTTCCGCAGATTTGGCCCGAAACCGAGTTTTTTCCTGAAAATTCCGTTTCTAAAGCTGAAATTACCCGGTAAAAAACCGAGTTTCCAGGAAGAAACCCGGTTTTGGGAGATTGTCAACGCAACGCATTGATCTCATCGCGCAGGCGCAGCGCCGCCGCTCGCGCCGCCTCAGCGAAATCCTGACCGGCTGAGGCATAGATGATGCTGCGGCCGGCGTTGATGACCGGGCCGGCGATGGCGTCGGCGCCGCTGGCCACGGCCGCGGCCAGGTCGCCCCCCTGCGCGCCGATGCCGGGTATCAGGAAGTTGGCCGCGGGGACGAGAGCCCGTGCGACGGCCAGCTCGGTCGGGTAGGTGGCGCCGACGACGAAGCCCACGTGCCCATCTCCCACCCCGGCCCAGGTCGACGCCTCGCGCAGCACATCGGCCGACAGGCCCTGGCCGCTCGGCAAATCCCCCTGGAACGCCCGCGCGCCGGGGTTGGACGTGCGCGCCAGCACATAGACCGCCTTATCCGGTCGCCCGGCGATGAGCGGCCGAACGGCGTCGGCCCCCACGTACGGATTGACGGTAATGGCGTCCACGCCCCACTCGTCGAACACCCCCCTCCCCCACGCCGCCTGCGTGTGGCCGATGTCGCCGATCTTGGCGTCGAGGATGACCGGGATGTGGTCGGGGATGGCGGCGATGGTACGCTCCAGGGCGATGACCCCGGCCGCGCCCCACTGCATATAGAAGCCGAGGTTGGGTTTGTAGGCGCACACCAGGTCGGCCGTGGCGTCGATGATGCGCCGGTTGAACGGCAGCACCGGCTCATCCCACCGCTGGGCGTCGATGGGCAGCGACTCCGGCGTCGGGTCGAGCCCCACACACAGCCACGAGTTGTTGGCCTGCTGGGCGGCCAGTAGCTTTTCCAGGTAGGTCATGGCTAACTCTCGAAATCGACGGTGACCGAACTTTCGGCCGCGTCACTGAGGTAGGCGAGGACCGGCAGGTGGGCCGGGTGCTCGCGATAGACCTGGAAGCCGTCGAGGTTGTCGAAGCGGGTGATGAGGGCCAGGTCATAGGAACGGCTGGAGTGGATGACGTCGACGCCGACCTCCAGCCCGCGCAACGTCTCGACGGCCGTCCGCAACCCCTCCAACCGCTGCCGCGCCTCGGCGATCCTGGCCGGGGTGCGGTCCTTCAACTTGAACAAAACAATGTGGGTAAACATGCGCTTCTCCAGCAACGAAGATGAAGAGATTGAACCACAGATTTCACAGATTTCACAGATTATGAAGAAGGGATTGAAGAAGGGATTGGGGATTAGAGGTTGGCGATTAGGCCATCTCTACCCCATTCCCTTCTTCATTCGCAATTCGTAATTCGTAATTAATTTGTCCCCTCAGATTTTCTCTCTAAAATTACCCCCTATTTTGTTGTCTAGTCGCGACGTGTGAACATGAAACCTGATTTTATTCGCGTCTGCCGGCATGTACATGCCCGGCTTGCCCATGAGTTGTCGCCCAAATTGACGTACCATTCGCTCGCGCACACCTGGCGTGACGTCTTGCCGGCCGCGTCGCGACTGGCGCGGGCCATGGGGTTGGGCGAGGACGACTGCCTCGTGCTGCTGACGGCCGCGCTGTTCCACGATACCGGCTTCCTGCTGTCCTACGAGAACCACGAGCAGCACAGCATTCGCATCGCCCGCGAGACGCTGCCCGGCTTCGGCTACTCGGCCGAGCAGATCGACGCCGTGGCCGAGGTCATCGGCGCGACGAAGATGCCGCAGCGGCCGAAGGGGCTGCTGCAGCAGATCATCTGTGACGCCGATCTCGACCTGCTGGGACGTGAGGACTTCCTGCCGCTGAACCGCAAGCTGCTGGGCGAGGTGCTTCACTTCTCGCCCCACCGCGCCTCATACAAGGATTGGCTGCGCAATCAGATGCGTTTTCTGGAAGAGCACCGCTTTTTCACCGCCGCGGCCGAAGAGCTGCGCGGGCCGGGCAAGACGCGGAACATGGCGCTCATCCGCGCGGAGCTGGCCTCGGGCAATGGCTCAACGCCGGATCACTTCCTTCGCGGCGCGCGCTGCTAGGTGCAGCCTGACAGGCTGCGTTACACCGCATTCAACAGCGTCAGCACCGCCACGAAGTGGCACGCGCTGCCACCCAGGATGAACAGGTGCCAGACAGCGTGGGTATAGCGGATCTTCGTCATGGCGTAGAAGATGACGCCGACGGTATAGAGCCCGCCGCCGATCATCAGGAAGGTCAACCCCACACCGGGGATGTTGGCCACCATCTCCCGCCAGGCGATCATGCTCATCCACCCCATGACGACGTAGACCAGCGTCGTGATCACGACGAAGCGATCGATGAAGAAGATCTTGTAGACGATGCCGAAGACGGCCAGCCCCCACACCACGCCCAGCAGCGTCAGCCCCAGCGTGCCGCGCATGCTGACCAGCACGAACGGCGTATACGTCCCGGCGATGAGCAGGTAGATGCAGGCGTGGTCGACCTTGCGCAGGATCGGCCGCAGCCGGGGCTTCTGCACGCCGTGGTAGAGCGTCGAAGCCAGGAAGACGGACAACAAGCTGACGCCATAGACCGCGTAGCTGAAGATGTGCCACTTCGTGCCGTGCATAATGGCCAGCACGAGCAGCACGACCAGCGCCGCCACGCTCAACGCCGCCCCCAGGCCATGCGTCACGCTGTGGGCGATCTCCTCCCCCAGCGTGTAATGCTCATTGATCCACTCCCCCCACCGCTGCCTGTTGATTCCGGATAGTCTGTGTCGTAATTGCATATGGATTAGTATACGGGATAGGAGGCGCGAACGACAGCGTTTGGGCCAATGTCAACAAGGGGATTCAGCGAACGGCCGCCGGCACGAAGACGAAGCGATCCAGCACCAATTCGTCGCGGCGAGCCAGCATCCATGCGCCGCCCGCGCTGTAGCTGACGAACGGCCGCCCGGCCCCGTCCAGCGCCACGTCAACAGCGCGGGGGTCAACCACCCCAAACGGATTTTCCTCGACGGCCGCTCCCTGCCCCCCGACGCGCAAGTAATGCAGCGCCGAATCGGGGTCAATGTAGGCGACATGGATCGCGCCGTCCGCGTCGGCGGCAATGGCAGCGTCGACCGCCCAGTTGGTCCCTTCGGCCACCGGCGTCGACTGCCACTCGCTGCCCGCCAGGTGCGTCAACCATAGCTCGACGTGCGTCAACGGCGGGTGGCCGCCCAGGTCATCGGCGCGGGTTTCCAGAAAATAAGGCGTCTGCTCCGGGTCGACAGCCAGCCCCTCGATGTTATCCAGCGGGGCCCCGCCTGTCAGCCAAACGCCCGGCCCGGCTCGCAGGCCGTAAAACGAGCCGTTCGCGCCGCTGCCGGCCACATGGGGCCGCCCCGCCCCGTCCAGGACGAGGAACAGGTTCCAGACGTAGGCCACGGAGTCGTCGATCAACTCGGTCGTCCAGTCGCCGCCGGTCCGCGTCAGATAGCGGATGGTCTGGTCGCCGGTCAGCGCCAGATGGGGCACGCCGGACGAGTCGAAGCGCATCGACAGCAGCCGCCCGCCCACGGCCACTTCCTGCCACTGCCACGCGTCGCCGGCGAGCTCGCCGAAAAGCAAACGATCGCGGTCGATGTCGACGTAGGCCAGGTACGGGCGGCCGTCGGCGGGATTGACGGCCACATCGAAAGCCAGATCATCGCGCGGGGCAGTTGCCGGAAGGTGGGCGATTTCGTCATGGGCCCATGCGTCGCCGGCGGGAGTGGCATACCATAGGGTGTTGCCGGCGTCGACATAGAGGAGATGGGGAACGCCGCCGTCATCCACGGCGACGGCGGACAGGCTGCCGCCCCGTCCGTCGACGGGCCCGGTCGACCATACGGAGACGGTCACCGGAGGTATCGTTCCGGGAGTCGACAAGACGGCCTCGGCCCCCGCGAAGGTCAGTCCGCCCAGCAGCCCCAACAAGGCCATGACGAACCTGTTCATAATCGTAGTATAAATCCGCCTGCCGCTCGGCACAATGGGCGATTTCTCGCCGCAATGCCGCCGGAATTTGCACAGAAGCGCGCCGATATCTTAATATTTATGTCACGGCATTGCCGCCCAGACCCGTCGCGATTATGCTTAGGAAGGGCCGCGTTCGCGACTATCGGCCGCCCAGGGGAAATCGCCCTGCATCGCAAGGAGAACAAAGGAAGTGAGAACAAGAATCAGCCATTTATTGATCCTGACGGCCATCTTCATCGTGGCCGGATTGCCGGCGGCGTGCGCCGAACAGCCGGGCCCGGTGTCGGAGCAGGCCCCGGCCGGAGCGGGCGTCCTCAGCGGCAATGTGCTCTACCTCGACCGCTCGGCGCTGGACCCCAACGCCGTCATCCGCGTCGACCTGATGCACTCCGCGGCCGACAGCCCCGCCACCGTCATCGCCACCCAATCGGTCAACGCCGAGGGGCGACAGGTGCCCATTCCGTTCGAACTGACCTTCGACCCGGCGCAGATCGACCCCACGCAGACCTATGTACTGACGGCGCAGATTTTGGTCAACGACGCGCCCGTCTACGTCACCCACGCGGCCGTGCCCGTCATCACCAACGGCGCGCCGACCACAGAGCTGGAGCTGCTGCTCGGCCCGGTTATGACCGGCACGGCCGGCGGCACGCTGACCGGCCACGTCACCTATCTGGAGCGGCGAGCCATGGCCCCCGACGCCGTCATCACCGTCGAGCTGCAAGACGCCTCGTCGGGCACGCCGGCCGTCATCGCTTCGCGCCAGATCAACGCCGAAGGGCGGCAAGTGCCCATCCCGTTCGAGCTGCCCTATGACGTGACGGCCATTAACCAGGAAGCCACCTACCTGCTGACGGCGCGCATCAGCGAGATGGGGCAGACGACATTTGCCTCGCAGACGGGCGTGCCGGTGCTGACCCACGGCGCGCCGACGAGCAACGTCGAGATCGTCGTCGGCCAGGCCGCCGCGCCCGCCGCGGGGGTCATCCGCGGCACGGTGACCACGCCGCGCCCGCCCGACGCGCTCGACCCCGCGGCCGTGCTGCAGGTGGAGCTGCGCGAACCGATGCTGGCCGACGCGCCGGCCGTCGCCACCGTCGAGATCCCGCTGGCGGGCATGAGCTTCCCCGTCTCCTTCGAGATCCCCTACGACCCGGCGGGCATCGCCGGCGACCGTGCCTACGCCGTGGATGCGCGCGTGCTGTCGGGCAACCGGCTGCTCTACACGTCGCTGGCCCCCCTGCCGGTGCTGACGATGGGCGCCCCGGCCAGCGAGGTCACCATCCCGGTGGGCCAGGTGCCCGACCCGGCCGGCGGCGTGGTGCGCTTCACCGTCGACAGCGACACGCCGATGAGCTGGCCGGCCGACTCGACCGCCTATCTCAACGTCGAGATCCGCGAGCCGATGCTGGCCGACGCGGCCGCCCCCGCCTTCGCCTATGTGCCGCTGGCCGGGCTGTCGTTCCCCGTGGCCTTCGAGCTCGGCTACGACCCGGCGACGATCGACCCCAACCGGGCCTACATCTTCGACGCCCGCGTCATCGATAATAACCTGCTGACCTTCTCGTCCGACACGGGCACGCCGGTGTTGACCCAGGGCGCGCCGATCACCGACATCACCCTGACGCTGCAAAACTCCGTCGTCACCGACGCGCCGCCGTCGGGGGCGATCACCGGCGTGGTCACCACCGACGTTCCCGTGCCGCTCGACCCCGCGGCCGCGCTCTACGTCGACTTCCGCCAGGCCGGCACCACCGGCGACCCCATCGTCACCATCAGCGAGGTGCTGGCCGGAAAGCAGTTCCCCATCCCGTTCGAGATCCCGCTCGTCGCCGCCACCATCGACCCCGAAGTGGAGTACGTCATCGGCGCGCGCATCCTGTTGGGCGACCAGGTGCTGTTTGCCTCGCAAGTCGGCGTCCCCGTCGTGACGAAGGGCGCACCGACGACGGATGTGACGGTCAATATCCCGCCGCATTGAGCCTGACGCGGGAAGTGAAAAGCTAAAGCGGTGGGGTAGGCGCTGCCGCCAAAACTAAAACCGAGTTTCCTCTTGGAAACTCGGTTTTAGTTGAATGTGTTATTTGGGGGTCGTAATTAATCCGCCCACTCCCCACCCCGCATCACTGCCTCCCGCGTTCCGTCGGCGAACACCCCGTCGACATCTACCTCGGCCGAGCCGATCATGAAATCCAGGTGGGTGGCGCTGCTGTTGCCGCCGCGCTTGGCGAACTCCTCCTCGTCGAGCAGGGCGCAGTCATTGATGCAGTTGCGATACGCCCGGCCCAGGGCCACATGGCTGGACGCATTCTCGTCGTAGAGCGTGTTGTAGAACAGGATGCCCATCTGCGACAGCGGCGAGCTGTGGGGCACGAGGGCCACCTCGCCCAGCCGTCTGGCCCCCTCGTCCGTCTCCAGGTGGGAGCGCAGCAGCGCCTCCCCCTTCTCGGCGCTGAAGTCGGCGACGAGGCCGTCCTTGAACGTCAGGCTGAAGTTCTCGATGAGGTTGCCGCCGTAGTTGAGCGGCATGGTGGCCCGCACAACGCCGTTGACGCGAGCCCGGTGCGGCGCGGTGAACACCTCTTCGGTGGGCACGTTGGCGATGTTGGTGACGCCGATGCCGGTGGGCGCGCCGCCGCCGATCCAGTGGTGGCCGGCCGGCAGCCCGACGGTCAGGCCTGTCCCCGGCCCCCTGAAGTGCAGCGCGTTGTACTGCTTGTCGTTCAGGTACGCCGTCCGCGCCAGCAAGTTGTCGGAATGGGCTTGCCACGCCGCCACCGGGTCCGCCTCGTCGAGCCGCACCGAGCGGAAGATCGCCTCCCACAGCCGCTGCTGCTGCTGGTCGGGCGGCAGATCGGGGAAGACACGGGCCGCCCAGCCGGGCGTGGCGAAGCCGACGACGCACCAGTTGATCGCGTCGGCCGAGATGAGCGAACTGACCGGCAGCGCCGCCCGCCCCTCGGTGCGCTGCACCGTCGAGATGAGCTCCGGATCGATCGACTTGAGCAGGTCGGGGTCGGTGCCGACGATCGACAGCAGCGCGTGGCCGCCTTCGACATACTCCAGGCTGGCCCGCCACCACCAATCGCTGTGCTCGGTGAAGGAGTCGCGCGGGGCGTGCTTGTAGCGCGTCAGGGTCAGCTGGGGGTCGCTCCAGTTCGTCTCCACCAGACGGCCGCCGTCGTCGTAGGCGTGGGCAGCCACCCGCCGCACAAGCGGCGCGGCCTCGATGGGCGCGCGGATGATGAGCCGCTGCCCTTCCTGCAGATTCAGGCCGACCTTGACGATCAGTTCGGCGTAGCTGTCGAGATTGCGTTCAAATTCCGGGGTCATTGCTTTCTTCCTCGCTTGCAGATGTATGGTGGATTATACAGGTTTGGGGGGAAGATAAGGAACCACAGATTACACAGATTTCAGGAATTGAGATAATTTCCCGCCAAATGTGACGAATCCGCCGGGCAGGATATAATCCCCTCGCCGGCCGTTTGCGCTCGTTGCCAGTTCCAGCGGCGCTCCTCTGCATCAGCACAACAGTGTACCGGACTTTCAGACGCTCGCCGGCCGTCTCGTTTGTTCAATCATTGCGATGAATTCACCATTTCGACCCAGGCCATGTTAACCGGCTACCCGTCCAAGGCCCCGCCCCGCTTCCACGTCCTCGTCAAGCCGACGGGGGCGACGTGCAATCTCGATTGCGCCTACTGCTTCTTCCTGTCCAAGGAGATGCTCTACCCCGGCAGCCGCTTCCGCATGGCCGACGAGCTGCTGGAGACGTACATCCGGCAGCTTATCGAGAGCCACCGGACGCGCGAGGTGTCGCTGGCCTTCCAGGGGGGCGAACCGACGCTGATGGGCGTGCCCTTCTTCCAGCGCGCCGTCGCGTATGCCGAGAAGTACCGGCGGCCGGGGATGACCATCGAATACAGCATCCAGACCAACGGCACGCTGCTCGACGACGAATAGGGCGCGTTCCTGGCCGCCAACCGCGTCCTGGTGGGCATCAGCATCGACGGCCCGCGTCGGCTC
>CAYNOL010000124.1:0-10515 GCA_964398825.1 uncultured Ardenticatenaceae bacterium | reverse complement strand
AGAGAGAGAGTTTCAATTGTCCAAGAAGATCTATGTAGGTAATTTGTCGTTTCACGCCACGGAAGACCAGGTTCGCGATCTGTTTTCTGAGTTTGGCACTATTGAGTCGCTGGCCATGATCAACGATCGTGACACCGGCCGTTTCCGTGGGTTTGCTTTCGTCGAGATGGAAGATTCCGCCGCGAACGCAGCCATCAACGCGCTGAACGGCAAGGATGTCGATGGCCGCGAGTTGACCGTCAATGAAGCGCGTCCGCGCGAAGAGCGTCCGTCCGGTGGCGGCGGCTATCGTGGCGGCGGCGGCAATCGTCGCAGCGACTACGGCGGCAACCGCAACCGCAACAACTGGTAATCCTTGGCGCCTAGCGGCGCATTCGCAAGAAATGGATAACGGCCGTCCTGATTCATCGGGGCGGCTGTTTTTGTTTTCCTTCGGCGTGCCTGTCTGTCTCTCGCAACCACTTGTCCCGGTTCGCGGCCCGGGCGATCTTGCCGCTCGACGTCTTCAGCAGCCACATCTCATCAACGAGGTGGACATAGCTGACCGTCACCATTGATTGCCGGGCTACTTCTTGACGAATGGCACGCCCGATCTCCCGACGCTCGTCTGCGCCTTTGGCGGACACTTCGGCCACCACGGCCAGCAACTCCGTCCCCTCGCGCTCGTCGGGCACGCCAAACGCCACAGCTCGCCCCGCGCGGACGCCGGGCACCGTGTTGACGATCGCCTCGATGTCGTCGGGGTAGATGTTCTTGCCGGCGTTGATGATCAAATCCTTGCGCCGGCCGACGACGAACACCTCGCCTCCGGCCATATATCCCATGTCGCCGGTCAGGAACCAACCCTCAGCGTCGAACGGTTGCAGATCAGGGCGGCGATAATACTCCGTCAGCAGGCAGTTGGAGCGAACAGCGAGCTCCCCCACGCGCCGCTCGGGCAATGGTCGCGAAGTCTCGTCCACCACGCGTACCTGAGTGCCGGGGATAGGGGGGCCGCACGACACGCGGAATTGTGCGGCAGGAAGTTCTTCCCCAACGGGCTTCGCATAGCCATTTGTTTCGAGCTCTGACCCGTCTATCACATCCGGAACCGGAGCGACCCCCGGCGGCGTCTGCGTCACGGCAAATGTATTCTCGGCCATGGCGTAGCTGACCCCCAGCATTTCCGGCCGCAGCCCATTCCGGGCGAAACGGGCGAGAAACTGTCGATGACTGTCGTAACGCACCGGTTCGGAGCAGTTGACGAACAGCCGCATGCTGGCCAGCGACAACCCCTCGCTGTCTTGTCGGCGAATCCGCCGGGCGCAATGGTTATAGGCGAAGTTCGGCAACCAACACAGCGTGCCCCGATAGGTATCTATGGCGCGTAGCAGCAGGGCGGGGCGGGCTACCCAGTCGAACGGCGACATCAACACCAGCGGCACGCCCTGGATGAGGGGCAGGAGGAACCCGGCGATGAGCCCCATGTCGTGATAGAGGGGCAGCCAGCTGACGACGACGTCGCGCTCGTTCAGCCGCAGTGACGCGCTATAGGCGGCGATCTGGTTCAACACGGCCGCGTGGCTGAGGGCGACACCTTTTTGCAAGCCGGTGGTGCCGCTGCTGTGTTGAAGGAAGGCGATCTCGTCAGCCGCCGGCAGATGCAGACCGTCGTTGATGGCCTCATCCACCAAGCCATCCCCCGCCTCGCTCACCGCGCTTGAGCCGTACACGGGGCAATCCAGGGCGTCGCGCAGCACCGGCGCGAATTCATCCGTCGTCAGCACGGCGGCAACACCCGATAGCTCCACCAGCTCAACCATTGAGCGGATGTAGACGTCGGGGTCGAGCTTTTCCGTCAGCGTCGGGAACATGCTGGGGATCGCCTTGATCGCCATGGCCGCCCAGAACAGGTAGATGCTCTCAAGATTCTGCGTGTGGGCGATGATCACCAAATCGTGCGACCGGACGCCCAGCGCGCGCAGCGAACGGGCAAGACGGCCGACACGCTCGGCGAACGCGCGCCGCGAGACGATGATCGGCTCCTCACCGGTGGCGACGAAGATGATCGCCGGAGAGTCGTTGGGTTGGGCCAGCGTGACGGCATCCAGCAACGTGGTGAACGTTTCGCGTGTGTTGAGCGTGAGCATAGCGGGGTGAACGTGCGAACCGGCTCGCGCATATGGCTAGCCGGCCAGGACCCGGCCGACGATCTGATCAAGCGTGTTCATTCGATCAACCGTCAGTTCCGGATCGGGGATATACACCCCAAACGTCCCTTCGATGAACACCCCCAGCTCAGCCAGGGCGAACGAGTCCATCATGCCGCCGGTGATGATGCCCTCGTCGTCGGTCAATGGGTAGTCGGGATCGCGGATGAGGTCTCGCGTGATAAACGTCCGTAGGGTTTCGCGCACAGTAGATTCTTCCATAGACCGCAAGGATAGACGCGATTCAACGGGGGCGCAATGAAGGGAGCGGCGGGTGTGCTATACTGTCGGGAAATGTTTGTCCGTCGAGGAGATTAGGGTGGACTCTCTGCCACTTTCAGACGAACGGCCGTCCGGCTTCAAACCTGGCTCTCTGGCAATCCCTTACTGGCTGCGCAACCTGTCGGGCGCGGCCATCGTTGCCGCCGTCGTGTTCGGGCTTTGGGGCACGCTGTCAATCGTCATCGACATCGGCCGCCCGTTCGGCCGCTACCTTACGTATGGCTTCACCGAGCAGACGGCCGTAGAGTTGAGCCAGGAGACACCGCGCTGGTGGCCGCCCATCGCCACCGGCGCATTGCAGTACGGCGATAGGATCACCCATATCAACGGCCTTTCCTATCGGGATAACGCCCAGGCGGAATTCGATCGGGCTATCGAGTCGGCTGAGACTGTCCAATTAACCGTCTCGCGCCCCGGCGTCGAAGCTCCCCTGCTTTACGACTTGCCCGTCACTCGCTTCACTGTCGGCGAATTTCTGGATGTCAAACTGCCGGAATTCGTCGTCGGCATCGTCTACCTGTTGTTGGCGGGCATGGTGTTGCGCGCCAACCCCAACGCGCCCACTAACCGCGTTTTCGCTTTTGTGGCCGCTTGCGTCGCCATCCATCGACTGTCGACGGTTACCACCATCGCCAATCATGGCGCCATGGTATCGACGATCCCCCGCCTGGCCCACATGGTCGCTGCCGGTTTGGTTGGCCCAATGTTGATTCACCTGTCGTTCCTGTTCCCTTCGCCACTGGAACGGCCGCCGCGAAAAGTGTTGGCTTTCCTCTACGCGCTCGGGCTGTTTGGCGCGCTCATCTTGTGCCTATCACGCCTGCCCATTTGGGGGTGGTGGACGCCTGAGCAAGGGGGTGCAATCGCCAATGCAGCCCTCGATGTGCTACTCTATATGCTTCTGGGGGGCGTCATCACCTTGTTCACCCGCCTTTATCTGTCGTGGAGAAACCGTAAGAATGTCTCTCGTCGGGAGCGGCGCGTCGTCAAGATCGTCGCTATCGGACTTATGGTCTCGATGCCGGCGGTGATCGTCGTCTTGGCCCCGATTATCCCCCTTGCTTTCCCATTAGCCGAGGTGCGGACGTCGTTTTGGGAGTCCTTGGATGTGCGCTACTTCCTATTGGCAATCCCCATCGCCTTTGCTTTGGCCATCGTCCGCTACCAGACGTTCCAGGGGCCGTCGCCGGCTTTCCTGTTCGTGATCGTGCTGTCATCGAGCGCATTGGCGGCCGCGTTGGGTGTTGCCGCCATCGAGTTTTTCAACTCCAATGACACCCACCTCGTTCGGCGTCCCCCGTTCATCATCTTCTTTCTGGGCATATTCATCACCAGTTGGATGTGGAGCCGGCAGACGGATTGGCGGGGCTGGTTCGGCCGCTTTCTGAATCGAGCTGACCGCAACTATGAATCCGTCCGTTCATTCGGCAATCGGGTGATGGGGCGACACGATTTTCGCACCTTGCCGACGCTCATCGCCCAGGCACTGGCCGACGAGCTCGATCTGGAGCGGGCGGCCGTGTGGCTGTGGGAGCCTTCGAGTCGCGCCTACCGGCTGGCCGCTTCGGCCGGCAGGCAAGATCCTCCAGCGGAGCGGCTCATCCACAGCCATGGGCCTCTGCCCAACCACGCGTTCCAGGTTGCCTGGCCAACGACGCCCAAGTGGCTGCAATCATCCATGACCCGCGGGCGATACGAAGCGTTGGTTCCGCTGGCGACAACGGATCATCTCATTGGCCTGCTTGGGCTGGGGCGGCGTTGGGATGAAGACGTGTTCGATGACCGCGACCTGGCCGTGGCCGAGCTCGTTGGGCAGCAGGCGACGCTCTTTCTGATGACGGCTACACAGGTGGAGGAGTTGCGCCGTGTGCCGGCGCGTGTGGCCGAGGCGCAGGAGAAGGAGAGGCTGCGGCTGGCCGGCGAACTGCACGACACCATTCAGCAATTCCTCGGCCGTCTACCCTTCTTCCTGGCCACCAGCCGTGACCTGATGGACGTGAACCGTACCAAGTCGCTCAATCTCATGGAACAGATGCTGACCGACGTGGAAGAGGCCGCCGGCACCCTGCGAGAGATCCGCGCCAATCTGGCTCCCAATCAGCTGGAAAGCAGCTTGAGCCGGCCGCTCTTAAGCCTGGAATCCTACGTGAAACGCCACTCTAAACTGCAGGTGGTGCTCGAGATGCCCGACGATCTGGACGAGATCACGTCCGTCGGCACGCGCCAGACACTCTACCGCGTCATCCGCCAAGCCATCGACAACGTCATCGCCCACGCCGAGGCAAGTGAAGTCATCATCACGTTATCGCGGGAGAGAGAGCGGGTCCTCTTCTCGGTGAAGGACAACGGCCGCGGCTCGTCTCTGGCCGACATCGAGGCTGCCCAAGCAGCGGGCAGCTTCGGCCTGCGTTCTATGCGAGCGCGCATCGAGACCGTCGGCGGTGAATTCTCGTTCGAGACCGACGTTGGCAAGGGGACCCGGGTGGCGGGATGGGTTCCCGTGGCGGAGTGGGGCCGTCGTTAGCCCTTGGTCGTCTCCAGGTCAACGAAGAGGCGCCGGGTAGCCTCGGCCACCCCGGCCACGGCCGCGTCGAACGCCGCCTGGTTGGCCCGCGACGGCTTCTGGTAGCCGCTCACCTTGCGCACAAACTGCAGTGCGGCCAGGCTGATCTCTTCGTCCGTCGGCGACCGTTCAGGGATTCGTAATTTCTTGATGTTGCGACACATAGGCAAAATTCCTCGGGATGAGGGACAGTTAACGGCCGAGATCACCGATCGGTCCGGCCAAGCGCTCGGCCATTAGGCGTGTCCCTTCGGGCGTCAGATGCACTGGCGTGTCGGTGAACTCATCAGGGGGAATCGCGTCCCACAAATCGAGGTAGGCCCAGCCGCTGGCCTCGGCCGCCCCGGCCAGCAGCTCGCGGTACTGGTCATATGCCCAACGGGGGTAGAAGGCGTTATAGCGCAAATCGCTGTTCTCGCCGTCGCTGATAAAGATCGGCTCATTGACCAGCAGCACGGGCACGTCACCTGCGCGCGCGACTCCGGCCCGCAGTACATCCAGCGTCAGATCTTCTTCGGTCAGCGGGCGCGGCGCGGCCACATCGAGCCAGCTTTCGTCCGGGTCGAAGTCCGATTGCCGCAGTGGGATGTCGTCGGGGATCGCCTGGTCCCGCTCCGTGGCCGCCCAAGCCACTCCCCAGCCCTGCAAGCGCAGCAAGTCGGCCAATTCACGGCGGCGGCCGACGATCGTCTCCCCCACAAACGTGCGCTCGGCGAAGCGCGGATCGGCCGGATCAAGGTCAAGCCGGTGCGCGCCGATCAGTTCGCGCAAGCGCCCAGCGTTCTCTCGCAGCAGCGGGTGATCGAGCTGGCGGCCGCGTGCAAAGGATTGCAGCGTGACAGGCCATAGCACCAGATCGGCCTCGCTGACGTCGAGCGCCGCGTCGAGCAACACGAGGTCTTTGGTCAGTGACATCACGGGATAGCCGAGGTTGTAGACCACCACGCGGCGGCCGTCTTCGCTGGTCAATCCCAGCGCATTCAACTGCCCGGCCAACGTATCGTCGTTCTCCAGAAACCAGCCCCACGTTCCCGAGTCGCCCAGCAATAGCACACGGAACTCGTCCTCGGTCGTGGGCGTGCTCCACGCGTGGGAGGCCAGCATCGCGGGGATATTGCTGAGCGTCAGGTTGTAATCCTGCGACGGCACTTCGCCGTAGGGGAGGCGGGCACGGCCGGGCAGAAGCGTGTTGTAGAGCGACAGACCGCCAAGGAAATCAAGTGGTTGCGCGGCAGCGAACAGCAGATTGAGCGCCACGAACAGCAGCGACGCTTTCAGCAGGATGCGGCCGATCGTCGCCCAATTGACGGCTGTGGGGTGCGAGTTATCAGTCTCAGGTGAGGTTGTGTGCGTCGTCATATCGCAGAAGCGGGTGACACCATCAATACGCGCAGAAGGGTAGTAGAATTGTTTCCAGGCTGCAACAGGGCCGATCTCACCACTTCATACCATGGGCCTATGGTGTTCAATTCGACAAAAGTCTAAACTGTTACAAAGGATTTTACCCCTATCATCAATAGCGTGATTATACTCATTTGAGTTAGACTAAAGCTTATTCACCTCAGAAAGGAGGAAGAACGTCATGTGGCAGAAATTTATTGAACTGTTGCAGCCTCGCCTGGTCACCGTCAGGAGCGATCCGAGCGATAGCGGTGAAATACCTCACGCTTACTTTTCGCAGGACTCCGGCGGCAAGCGCACCATTCGCGGGCAGCGTCGCCGCCCCGGCAGCGACAGACCTTCCAGCGGCCGGGCCGAGGCTCCGCGGCGCGACAGCCGTCCGTCTCGCCCCTCACGCCCGTCGGGCAGCGGCTCGTCCTCGGGCGGGGGCGGCTACGCCCCCAGCGGCGGCGGCATGAGCGGCATCCCCGGCGGCATGCGTGGCGCGGCCGGCGGCGGCGGCATTCTGCTGGCCTTGTGCGCCATGATCGCCTACATGATGTTCGGCGGTGGCGACGGCGGCGGCATGTTCGACACCGGCGGCGTCACTGGGCCGTCCCAGAACCAGGAGGAGTTTGACCTCAGCAGTGGTCTGGGCAATCCCACGCAGGCCCCCGCGCAGAGCTTGCCGACGATCAGCAGTCCCGGCAGCAGCGGCGGCTTCTCCGGCGGCAGCGCCCCCATCACCAGCGCCAGTGGCCCCGCGGCCAGTTCCTTGCCCGCCGCGTCCACCAGCACCGTCACCGACGGCCAGACCTGGACGGTGATGCTCTATCAGGACGCCGACGACAAGATCCTGGAGCAAGACATCTTCATCGACTTCAACGAGGCCGAGAAGGTCGGCTCCAGCGACCGTGTCAACATCGTCGCCCAAATGGACCGCTACATCGGCGGCTTCAGGGGGGACGGTGACTGGTCGGACACGCGCCGCTTCTACCTGCAACAGGACAACGACCTCGATAACATCAATTCCCCCTATGAATCGATCGGGGAAGTCGATATGTCCAACCCCCAGGTGCTTGTCGACTTCGTCACCTGGGCCATTGAGAACTACCCGGCCGACAAGTATGTGCTGATCATGTCTGACCACGGCATGGGCTGGCCCGGCGGCTGGACCGACCCCGAGCCGCGCAACAACCCGCGCGTCAACGTTCCGCTGGCCCGCGCCATCGGCGACGCGATGTACCTGCACGAGATCGACGCCGCGCTGCAGACCATTCGGGATCGGACGGGCGTCGACGCCCTCGAATTGGTGGGCATGGACGCCTGTCTCATGGGCCACATGGAGGTGTTCACCGCTCTGGCTCCCCATGCCCGTTACGCCGTCGCGTCGCAGGAAGTGGAACCGGCCGTCGGCTGGGCCTACACATCCTTCCTCGGCAATCTGGTGAACAATCCCGACGTCACCGGCCGCGAGTTGAGCCAGTGGATCATCGACAGCTACATCGTCGAAGACCAGCGCGTGACCGACGCCAACGCCCGCGCCCAGTTCATCGGCCGCCCCGGCATCTCCGCGGGGCAGCTGGCCGCGCAACTGGAGCAAGGCGTGACGCTGTCGGCCGTCGATCTGTCGCAGATGCCGGCCGCCATCGAGGGGCTGAACCGTTTCTCGCTGCAGCTTCAGGGCATGGACCAGCGGGCCGTGGCCAAGGCTCGCAACTACTCGCAGTCGTTCACCAGCATCTTCGGCCAGAACGTGCCCGCGTCCTACATCGACCTGGCCCACTTCGCCGCTCTGCTGGTTCGCGAGACGGGCGACCCGAACCTGCGCGCCGTTGTCGAGGAGATGTTCGGTACGTTCCAGAACATGGTGGTGGCCGAGAAGAGCGGCGCCAAAAAGCCGGCGGCCACGGGCCTGTCGATCTATTTCCCCAACTCGCAGCTCTATAGCTCTCCGGCGGCCGGGCCGCAATCTTACATACCCGTCTCCGAGCGCTTCGCCGGCGTCTCCCTGTGGGACGACTTCCTGAACTACCACTATACCGGACGGCAATTCCAGGACACCGCCGGCTCTCTGGCCGTTCCCGATCGCTCGGTGGCGATCGAGGCGCCGGGGGCCGGGGCCGTCACCGTCTCGCCGCTCCAGGTGGACAAGACGTCGGTAGCGATCGGCGACTACATCCTGATGAGCGCCGACGTAGACGGCGACAACCTGGGTTACATCTACCTGTTCGCCGGGTTCTATGACCAGCAGGCCAACTCGATCAACGTCATCGACATGGACTTCATCGACAGCGGCGAGACGCGCGAGCTGAACGGCATCTACTACCCCGAGTGGGGCGAGGGAGAGTTCACGCTTGAGTTCGAATGGGATCCCATCGTGTTCGCCATCAACGACGGTACGAACCGCGTGGTGGCGCTGCTGGAGCCGCAGGTCTACGGGGCGTCGCCGGAAGAGGCGGTCTACGTGACCGAGGGCATTTACACCTACGCCGACGGTGAGCAGCGGTACGCGCAGCTGCTCTTCAGCAATGAGACGTTGTTGCAGGTGCTAGGGTTCTATGAGGGCGGCGATGTCGAAGGCACGGCCGTCACCCCCGCGCCGCGCGAAATCCTGCCTTCTGTCGGCGATCAGTTCACCGTTCTCGAGCGGTGGTACGATCTCGATGCCAACGGCCAAATGGTTGACGTCGGCTACGAAGAGGGCGGCACGCTCACTTTCGGCGAGGCCACCTGGACGTATGACGTCATGGACGCCCCCGCCGGGCTGTACGCCATTGGCTACATCGTCGAAGACCTCGACGGCAACCGCGTGGAGACCTACACCGACGTAACAGTCGAGTAACCCTACGCCCCGAGCACGTGACAGAAAGCCGCCGGCCCAAGATGGGTCGGCGGCTTTTATTTTGGTTTTTTTTTCGGCCAAATCCCCCATATTTGGCGGTGTTGTGGTATAATTACCATATCCGGCACATCTGACGCAACCAGCGAGCAAAAATGCCGTATAGTAAGTAACTACCCCGGGACAGAAAGCTCGCTTTCTGTTTTTCTTTCAAAAAGGCGGTTAAAGGGAATCGATGGAAAGTTTATTCACATACCTACCCCAAGTTTTCGTTGTCCTGGGCCTGTTGATGATTCTGGCTGAGTTGGTCCTGGGTATAGAGACCGGTTTTGACCTGTTATTGATAGGCTCAATCATGGTTGTCTCGGGATTCGTCGGTTATCTGGTGGGCAGCGAGCTTCTGATGTTGCTGCTGGCGATTGGCTTGAGCGTCCTCTATATCGCCGTCGGCCGCAAGAAGATCCGCCGCAAGATAACGACGATCACCACAAAAACCAACGTTGATAAATTGGTCGGCTCGTATGGCACGGTCGTGCGCGATATCACGCCCGAGTCACCCGGCATCATTCGCGTGAACGATGAAGAGTGGCGCGCCGCGGCCGAAGAGATCCTCTACGAACGGGACGCGGTGGTCATCGACGCCATTGAAGGCGTGACCGTTCTCGTCCGCAAATTGAGCAAGTAAACAGGAGTAAAATGTTTTTCTATCTTGTATTGGCTTTGATCTTTGTGATCGCCGTGCTGGCGCTGGCCTTTAGCGTCCGGGTGATCAAGCAGTATGAGAAGGGGCTGGTCATTCGACTGGGCCGGTATGACCACACGGCCGACGCCGGGCTGGTCTTCCTCATCCCATTCATCGACAGCCTGATTCGCGTGGACATGCGCGAAGCCCTCATTAACGTGTTGCCGCAGCAGGTGATTACGGCCGACAACGTCGTCGTCACCGTCGACGCGGTGATCTACTACAAGGTCGTGGACCCCGTCAAGGCAGAGTTCGAGATTCAGAACTTCAACTTCGCGGCCACGACGCTGGCGCAGACGAACCTGCGTAACCTCATCGGTGACAAGCAGCTGGATGAGACGCTGACCGCCCGCGACGTCATCAACACCTCGTTGCGCGAGGTGCTGGACGAGGCCACGAACCCTTGGGGTGTCAAGGTGACGAAGGTCGAATTGCAGAAGATCGACCCGCCGCAGGACATCACCAACGCGATGAGCAAGCAGATGAAGGCCGAGCGCGAGAAGCGCGCCAACATCCT
>CAYNOL010000123.1:0-10610 GCA_964398825.1 uncultured Ardenticatenaceae bacterium | reverse complement strand
CCGGCGTCGGTGGAGCAGAGGTCGGCGCGGCGGTGATCGTCGGCGGGGGCGTGGGGGACGGGACGGCCGTCGCCTCGGCGGTGGGCGCCGGCGGGGCGGCCGTCGCGGTGGCGGGGACGGCCGTCGGTGCGGCGTCGGGCGATCCACCGCAACCGGCGACAGCCAACACCATCAACCCTACGACAAGCGCGGCTATGACGCGAAAAGGAGCGTTCATCTGCGCCAGATTCTGCCCACCGCGGTCGTGGCCGTCAACCGGACGGGGCAAACGCTCAGAAGCCGTTGCGTGCCGGGCCCACTTCCTCTATCATGCCGCCACAAAGGACGGAAGGACGTATGACCGAAAGCCTGACTCTCGCCCAACAACACCTCTATACGTTCCAGACCTGCCGCCGCCGCTTCTATTTGCGCTATCTGGTCCGCCTGCCGTGGCCGGAAGCGCCGCTGGGGTTGGCCCAGGAAGAGGCGTATGACCGCGGCCGCCGCTTCCACCGCTGGATCGAGCGGCGCATGTTGGGGCTGCCGGTCATGGACGAGTCGGAGCATGATCCGGTGCTGACTGGCTGGTGGGGCGTCTTCCAGCGCCACGCGCCGCCGCTGCCCGACGGCCGCCGCTTCGTCGAGACGTCGCTGACCGTGCCCATCGGCCCCGAAGGGCGGCACCGGCTGACCGGCCGCTTTGACCTGCTGATCGTCACCGATGAACCTGATCCGGCGGCGAGACTGTTCGACTGGAAGACGGGCGAGCCGCGCGAGCTGCCCCGGCTGCGGCGCGCCTGGCAAACGCGGGTCTACCTGTTCGTGCTGGCCGAGGGGGGACGCGCCCTGGCGCCCGACGCTCCGGCGGCGTTTGCACCGGAGCGGCTGTCGATCACCTACTGGTACGTCGAAGACCCCACCTGGCCGCGTGTCGTCGCCTATGACGCCGCTGCCCACCGCGGCAACCGGGCCGAACTGGAAGCGATCGTAGCCGAGATCGACGCGGAGCTGACGCGCAATGAGTGGGCCAAGACCGACGACTGGAATGAGTGCCGCCACTGCGCCTACCGGGCCCACTGCGGCCGACAGGCGGCGGGCAAGGGAGCGCTGGACGACACGGCCGACGAACTGGACGAAGATGAGCTGGATGACCTGTGGCTGGAGCCGCAGTGGGGCTAGGCGTGGCGCATGCGCGATGAAGAGGTGGCCTTCCTGCTCAGCCCGGCGGGGCGGGACGCACTCGGCAGGCTGAGCGGCGAAACGCTCTCCCCCGACGCGCATCTGGCCGTGGCGACCCGCTTGCGGGCGCAGCTGGAGCCGTGGCAGGCGGCGGCCGTGTTGGAGCTGGCCCTGCTGCGTCGGCGGGCGGCGCGCAAGTTCGCCCGCGCGGAGCTGATGTACTTCACCCGCGACGGGCTGGAGCAAGCCACGGCCGAGGTGGTGGCCGCCCACCGCGCCCGGCGCTTTGCCGCGGCGGGTATCGCGTCGGTGGCCGACCTGGGGTGCGGCATCGGCGGCGACGCGCTGGGGCTGGCCGCGGGCGGTATCGAGGTGGCGGCGTTCGATCTGTCGTGGCCCCACGTCGTCATGACCCGCGCCAACGCCGCCGCTCATGGCGTGGCGGAGCGTGTTCATCCGGTACTGGCCGACGTGACTGAGCTGCCGCCGTTGCCCGTGGAGGCGTTCTTCTTCGATCCCGCCCGACGGACGGAAACGGGGCCGCGCCTGGCTCGCAGCCGCCGACTCCACTCGGTCGAGGCGTACCGGCCGCCGTTGAGCACGATCGACGCGTGGCGGCCGTCGATGCCCGACGGCGCGGTCAAGGTCAGCCCCGGCATCGACTACGCCGAATTGCCGGCCGATGCTGAGGTGGAGTTCGTCTCGCTCGACGGCGAGGTTAAAGAGGGGGTGCTATGGTTCGGCGGGCTGCGGACGGCCGCGCTGCGGCGGGCGACGCTGCTGCCCGAGGGGGCGACGCTAAGCGACGAGGAGCCGGACGAGGCTGAGGTGGGACTGCCGGGCGCGTACCTCTACGAGCCGGACGGAGCGGTCATCCGGGCCCATCTCGTCGCCCAACTGGCGCGGCGTATCGGGGGGCGGCGGCTCGATCCGGAGATCGCCTACCTGACGGCCGATGACGCCGTTGACACCCCGTTCGCCCGCGGCTACGCCATCGAGGATCACTTCCCGTTCCAGCTCAAGACGCTGCGCCGCTATCTGCGGGAGCGCAACGTCGGCGCAGTGACGATCAAAAAAAGGGGCTCGCCGCTGGATCCCGACGTCCTGCGGCAAGCCCTTCGCTTGCGGGGTGATGAACATCGTATTCTATTCCTCACTCAGGTTAGCGGCCGGCCTACCGTCATGGTGGGCCAGGCGTTGACCTGAGCGGCCGTCGCGCCTACGGCCAGCCGACTTCCAGCGCGTGGCACATGCCGCGGCCGAGCCAGCCAGCGTCGGAATCGGGAGCCGGGTTCCACATCGCCAACCGTTGGGGAGTCGCGCCGGGGCCATGGTAGTAGAGCACCTCAACGTAGACAGCCGGGAAGGTGATGTCAACGTCGTAGAACCAACCGCTGTCCTTCCAGCCGTCGTCGGCTTCCCAGCCGACGAGGAAGCGGCCGCCCACTTCCTGCACGACGTAAAGCCCGCGCTTGGCCTCATGGCCGCTGACGTCGAAGTTGATGCGCAAGCAGGCCGGCAGGCGCGGCTCCTTCGTCGCCGTGGGGCTGGGCGAAGGCGTCGGCGTGGCGATGTCAGGCTCAGCCGTCGGCGTCAACGGCACGGGCGTCGACGTGGCCGTGGGGGTCATCACCGGCGTTGAGGTGACGGTGACAGAGGCGGTGATGGTGGCCGTCGGCGTGATGGTCATCGTCGGCGTCATCGTCGGCGTGGCGGTGAACGTGGGCGTCAACGTGGCCGTCGGCGTGATGGTCATCGTCGGCGTGGCGGTGACCTTCTTGTCACAGACGCTGATGAACATGCCGATGCTGTCGTTGGCTTCGTAGCTCAATACACCGTCACGGGGGATGACGAAACGGCCGCGGGTGGTCAGACCCTGGCCCATGGTATAGATGACGCCGCCATCCAGCAGGAAATAGTTGATGCGATCATCTTCGTCGTCGTCGATCGTGGCGAAGTCGATGACGCAATCCTTCTCTACCGGGCCGACGATCCTGGTTACCTTGTTATCCGGCGCGGGCGCCTCAGTGTCACCCAGTACAGACCACACGCGCTCGCCGTCGCGGGCCGTATACTCGGGGCCGGGCATGACCATAAAGGAAAACGGGTGACGGGTCTTGACGATAAAGTTGTACCCTTCTCCCACACTATAGCTCCCACCCTCTCCCAGGAACGCCAGAGCCGGCACGTCACCATCCGCCTGCACCTGCAAAACCTGAATCAGTGTCAGGACCGCAAGCCCTACCCCCAGGCATAGGGTGAATATCGTGATTACTCGTAATGCATACTGCTTCATTCGCTACCTCTGGTTCCTCTCCAATCCGCTTCACATACCCAGTGTAGGCAGCCAGAGGTAGCTCAAATGGGTAAAATTATACAGAAGAAGTGTAAAGCAGTTTACACTGGCGTGAAGGTGAGATGAAAATGATTTTCTCTTGTAATGCTTGTAACAGAAATTTTAATTTTTTAACATGACATAAAGTAAATTGTTTGTCCGGGTTTTCCTCGCCTGTGAATTTGTACACTCCAGGCCATGGGCGATATTATACATTGACAATTCCTAGACAAATTATTATCATCTGCATGGTATGGGATTTAACAGCACGACGGGAAATGAAAAGAGGATATAAACTAAATTTTCACGCAGTAGATACAATTATTTAACACTAAGTCAAAGCTATCCGGGCGAAAGAGCCCATTTTCACGAGCGCAATATATGTATTTTTCACGACCGACGGCGGCCGAATCCTCAATACAAACCCAAACAAACCCCTTCCAGTTTATTACCCGCTTCCGGCGTTAAAGGGATAATAGGGCAGACACCATATGGCGAACAAGGATACACCGACGTTTAACTTGAAGGCCGTCGTCCGCGAGACGGGGCTAAAGCCCGACACGCTGCGCGCCTGGGAACGCCGCTACGGCGTGCCCGAGCCGGATCGCTCCGGCGGCGGCCACCGCCTCTACTCCCAGCAGGACATCAACACGATCAAGTGGCTGCTGGCGCGGCAGGCAGAGGGCATGAGCATTAGCCGCGCTGTCGGTCTGTGGCGCAGCCTGCTCGATGAAGGGCGCGACCCGTTCCAGGTCTCCCCGCTGGCCCCGGCCGGAGAGCCGCCGTCGCTGGTCAATATTCGGCCGGGCGACACCGTCATCGAATTGCGACACGCGTGGATCAATGCTTGCCTCGCCTTCGACGAGCGGCGGGCCGAGACCGTACTCAACCAGGCGTTCTCCTACTATTCGCCCGAAGTGGTGTGCTTCGAGCTGCTGCAGAAGGCGCTGTCGGAAATCGGCAACGGATGGTACGCGGGGGACGTGTCGGTGCAGCAGGAGCATTTCGCTTCGGCGCTGGCCGTGCGCCGCCTCGACGCGCTGCTGGCGGCCACCCCCGCCCCCACCCGCGCCGGCCGCCTCATCATCGGCTGCCCGCCCGGCGAGAGCCACACCTTCAGCCCGCTGCTGGTGACCTATCTGCTGCGCCGCCGGGGATGGGATGTGGTCTACCTGGGGGCTAATGTGCCTACCTACCGGCTGCAGGCCACCATTGAGAGCACCCGCCCTGCCCTCGTGGTCTTCTCGGCCCAGACACTGGACACGGCCGCTACCTTGCTCGACGTGGCCCACTATTTGCGCGAGATCAACGTGGCCCTGGCTTTCGGGGGTTATATCTTCAACACCGTGCCCGAGCTGGCACAGCGCATTCCGGGCCACTTCCTCGGCCGTGAGCTGGACAAGACGCCCTACGCCATTGAGCAACTGGCGCTCAATGCGCCGCCGGTGCCGGCGCACGAACCGGTGTCGGCCGACTATCAAGACGCGTGGGCCACCTTCCGCGAGCGCTCGGCGCTCATCGATGTCACCATCTGGCAGATGTACGACAACGACAACGTCAACGGCCGACGCCAGGACGCGGGCCGGTATCTGACCAGTAACATCCTGTCCGCACTGCGACTAGGCGATCTGAATTACATCGGATCGAATTTGGCCTGGATACAGGGCATGATGATCAACCACAACCTGTCTCCACGGCTGCTGTGCGACTTCCTGAGAGAGTACCGTCGGGCGGCCGAGGTTCACCTGGACGGAGCGGCCAAGCGGCTGGTTCTCGAATGGATGGCGCATGCGATTGAGGCATGTGAGGAAGCGGCCGACAACCCCGATCAGCCGTGGGCCTACGCCGCTTAAACGATGTCTCGCGAAATCAATCGGGGCAAGGAGACGTACGTAATGCGCTACATTATCACCGGTGGCTCCGGTGTTATCGGAACCCAACTATCGAAGAGTCTCATCGCCGATGGTCACGAGGTCATCGTGCTGAGTCGCAACCCCGACAAGCAGCAATTACCGTCCGGGGTGCAGGGAGTCAGATGGGACGCCGCAACGGCCGACGGCTGGGGGCATCTCGTCGACGGCGGGACGGCGATCATCAATCTGGCCGGCGAATCGATCTCCGGCAACAGCACCATCCCAATGCCGTGGACGTGGTCCGACGAGCGCAAGCGACGCATCAAGGAAAGTCGGCGGCGGGCCGGCCAGGCAGTGACGGCCGCCGTCGCGGGCGCGGCCGTCAAGCCGCGCGTTGTCTTCCAGATGTCGGGCATCGACTACTATCCCGACACCGACAAACCGATGACCGAAGAGGGCCCGCGCGGCGAGCAGTTCCTGGCCGACGTCGTGGCCGACAACTGGGAGCCGCCGACCGAGCCGGTGGAGGCGCTCGGCGTGCGGCGCGTCGTCGGCCGCACCGCGCCGATCCTGAACCTGGAGACCGGCCCGCTGCCCGCCTCGCTATTGCAATTCCGGCTGTTCGCCGGGGGGCGCCTGGGCAGCGGTACACAGTGGTTCTCGTGGATCCACACGCAAGACCTGGTGCGGGCCATCCGCTTTCTGACCGACAACGAAGCGGCGTCGGGCGTCTACAACCTCGCTTCGCCCAACCCGGTGACCAACAAGGAGTTCACCCGCATCCTGGGCGAGGTCATGGGGCGGCCGACCCTGCTGCCGGTGCCGGAGTTCGCGCTGAAGCTGATGCTGGGCGAAATCTCGTCCATGGTGCTCGACGGCCGGCCGGTCAGCGTCCAAAAGCTGGAGGCCCTGGGCTTCACGTTTCTGTTTCCCACACTGGAAGCAGCTCTGCGCGACGTGCTTGGAAAGTGACGACCCATCACTGATCTGCTGAACACTGCACTAATGGACACTTAGCATCTTCGATACACAACTCAAACGGAGGTACGGACACATGACCCGACAACCTGACATCGAGCTGGCGGCCAACGGCCGCACAACACGCGGCTACCTGGCCGTTCCGGAGGGGGACGGCCCGTGGCCCGGCGTCGTCGTCATTCAGGAGTGGTGGGGATTGAACGACAACATCCGCGACATGGCCGATCGCTTCGCGCGGGAGGGGTTCGTGGCCCTGGCTCCCGACCTCTACTACGGCGAGACGGCCGCCGAGCCCGACGACGCCCGCAAGCTGGCCATGGCGCTGGAGTACCCCGACGCGTTGCGGGTCATCCAGTCGGCTGTCGACCGCCTTATCGCCCACGACGCGGTGTCGCCCAAGAAGATCGGCGTCATCGGCTTCTGCATGGGTGGCGGGTTGGCCTGGCATGCGGCGGCGTCACTGTCGGGCATCGGCACGGCCGTGCCCTGCTACGGCGGCGGCCCCGACCTGTCGCCGGAGCAGGCGGCGGCGATCGACGTGCCCGTGCTGGCCATCTACGGCGAGCAGGACCAGGGTGTCTCGCCCGAGGTAGCCCGCCGTCGGGCGGCGCTCATGGACGCCGCGGGGGCGCAACACGAGATGATTATCTACCCCAACGCGGGCCACGCCTTCATGAATGACCAGCGGCCGTCGGCCTACAACCCCCAGGCGGCCGAGGCGGCCTGGCGGCGTATCGTCGATCACTTTAACGAAACATTACGCTAATCGATCTGCGGCCAATCCACAAATGATAACAGCCCCGTCCGGCGACCGGCGGGGCTGTTTTCATTTCGAGCGAACGTCAATGGAATCGAAAATTTAAAAGGTGTTCCCGAGGCCAAGACGATCAGGTGCGACGGCTAATGAAATTCCAAATAGCGAGGACAATGACCGCGCCGACGAGAGCGACGATGAAGCTGGTGATGTCCCAGTTAAAGTTCATATTGCCGCCAGTGAGAAAACCATAGAGCGCGCCGCCGACGAACGCGCCCACGATACCGGCCACGATATTGCCGATCAACCCTTGCTGGGAGTTCCGCCCGGTGATAATGCTGGCGATCCAGCCGACGATTCCCCCACCAATAATCCAGCCAAGTAATCCAATCATCATTCACCTCCAAATCAATATGAACAGTCCGAATGGAAAGGAATAAATTCGCTCATCCTCGGGAAATACGTGCTTCCTCGGGAGTCCTCTCAAGGCATATCACCCGATATCCTTGTAATTAAAGTAACCCTCTAGAAACAAATGAGTTACGAAACTTGGACAATCACCGCACATTCACCGTCCATGTTTTCTCAGCAACCACTCCATACGGGCATTAAAAATAAAGCGCCCGCGCAATCCATGGATTGCGCGGGCGCTTGGCATTGTTATTTTGTCTCCGCTGAAGCTAGTCGGCGGCGACCATTAGCTCGTCCAGTGCCTTCTTCTTGCGTTTCCGCCCCGGGCGACGGCGCTCTTGCTGCTGCAAGGCACGCGTCTCCTCGACCAAACGATTGCGTTCCTCTTCCAGGCGAGCCAGAATCTCAGCATTACGCTTCCTCTGATCTTCCGTCAACACTACCTTCTTCTTGGACATTCTCGGTAAACTCCTTTCGCCAGATGATGATGACAATTGGTCTGCGGAACTACCCGCGTGGGAAACCACGGGCAGCCCGTTCCGGGCAATGGATTCAGGTATAGTAAAAGAACGAGCGCGCCGGCATAGGCACGCCCGAATTAGGGCCTGGTTTTTCGAAACTCGGAGAGGGGCGGTAAGATGAGTGCGCTTTCCGCACGGCGCCGACGGGCCCGGCGCTACAATCGATACGGGAGATCTGAAGGTGGCAGCAACTCATGAAAAATGCTTAACGCGATACCTAATCGCGGCTAGTGGCGCCTGAAGGGCGCTTTGGGCCCTGTCTGCCGGTGGGGTTGCTCGTCCGGCCCGAATCGTTCGTTCAAAACGCGGAGGCCCCACCATAACCAATCGCAGACACAAAATATTCTAACGGGAGTCTAACACAACTTTCCAATTTCATCCAGTCCAATTTGCCGATCGGTTTAAATGTCGGGCGACATTCAGCCCGACGGGCTACGTGTGACTAATTCGGTAGCAGAAAGTAATACTGATAAAATAACAGGCGCATGAGCGTGGCGTTATTTATCTGGCTCGGCTCCGGCCGGGCGAAGCGGCGGCGCGTAGGCGAGAAGGGGCGCTATCTCGATCAGGCGGCCAAGGCGGGACTGCCCGTGCCCACCGGGGCGATCCTGACCGACGAGATGTTGCGCGTCTTCCTGGAGAAACAGGTCATCGAGCGACAAGGCGACCGCATCATCGCGGCCGATCCTACACTGATGCACAACACCCTCTTCTACAGCGTTCGCCTGCCCCGCTTCGACCAGCCCGTCGCCATTCGTCCGGCGTTTTCCGCAGGCCGCTCGCCGTTCCCGGGCCGGTTGAATGTCGATATGGACGATCCCGTAGCGGTGGCGGCCGCCCTGTCTGCCTACTGGACGGCCGCCGACCAAATCATCGACGCGCGGGCCGATCTATTGGTCATGGAGATGATCGCCCCCGAAGCAATAGGCACAGCCGTCACCCGGCCGAATGAGACTCACGACGAAACCAAGGTCCGCATCGGCTCAGACGAAGAGCGAGCACGGACGCTGCTTCGTCTGGGTCTCTGGCAAAGTCCCACCACCGGCGAGCCGCCATACATCCGTCGCCTGCAGATGCTCCTGCGCGGGGTGCGCCGCACCTTCGGCAAGGGGGAGTGGGCCATCGATTGGGCCGACGATGGCCGCATTTGCTACCTGCTGAAAGTCGGCGTCGCGCCGCCTAAACCTTAGCAAATCAATTGGATCGCTTGCGCCGGGGGTGGGGAAACGGCACAATCCGCCGGCTGCTCCCGCGAGATGGGCAAGTGGCTTTCAAATCCTCGAGCAGCTCACAGAATGTGGGCGGCTCGCTGAACATGAGCATTATCGAGGCTCATCTGATGTTTAAGACCAACACTCGCGCACTCTTTCTAATACTGCTCCTGGCAGCTCTGCTCGTCGCCTGCGACGGCCAGCCGTTGGTCATGGTTACTCTGGCCCCAACAGCCGAATCGGTACCCGATGTGGCGCAGCCGGTCGTTGAACCGACGCCGACCATCGCAGTCACCAACCCTGCCCCTGCTCCCGAAGCCGAAGTCACCGCGCCCTCCGAGACGGAACAAAACGCCGCCGAGGCCACCGGCACCGAAGTCGCCTTCGCCGCCGTGGTAGCTACATCGCCGGAGACCCCGGAAGTTATCCCCCCACCGCTCTACACCTATGAGATCGTCAACACCTACCCCCATGACGTAGAAGCCTTTACCCAAGGGCTCGTCTACCTCGACGACGGGCTATATGAGGGCACGGGGCAGTGGGGCGCGTCGACGCTACGCGAGGTGGCGCTGGAAAGCGGCGCGGTTTTACGCTCACACGCACTAGAGTCGCAATACTTCGGCGAGGGGATCACCGTGCTGAACGATCGTGTCTACCAGCTGACTTGGCAGGAGCAGACTGGCTTCGTCTACAACCGGAGGACCTTCGAGCCGGTGCAGACTTTTAACTACTCGCACGAGGGTTGGGGCATCACCCACGACGGCAGTCGCCTCATCGTCAGCGACGGCACGTCGACGCTCTACTTCTGGGATCCACAAACGCTGCAGGAGGTCGGCCGCGTCACCGTGCGCGATCACGAAGGGCCGCTCAACCGGCTGAACGAACTGGAGTACATCAACGGCGAAGTGTGGGCCAACGTGTGGCTGACTGACCTGATCGCCCGCATATCACCCGAGACCGGCGAGGTTCTGGGCTACATCGACCTGACCGGCCTGCTGGACACCCGGAACCTGCAGGAGCCGGTCGACGTGCTGAACGGCATTGCTTACGATGCCGAAAACGACCGCATCTTCGTCACCGGCAAGCTGTGGCCGACGCTGTTCGAGGTCCGGATCATTCCGGCGCCGTAGCAGCGTGTATCGGCCCGATCGTATTGATTCTCACCCTGAAAAATGGTAAAATGAGAACTTGCGTTCTAATCATTTGACGGCGCTACACCCTGAGCGAGGAGCGTTATGAACGAGTTCAAATTGGTGTCCGATTTCGCGGCGACCGGCGACCAACCCCAGGCGATCAACACGCTCGTCGAGGGGCTCAATCGCGGCGACAAGTTTCAGACGCTGCTGGGCGCCACCGGCACCGGCAAGACGTTCACCATCGCCAACATCA
>CAYNOL010000122.1:0-10649 GCA_964398825.1 uncultured Ardenticatenaceae bacterium | reverse complement strand
CCATTTCGGCGTTGTCGCCGGGCCGGCGGCCGATCTTCACCATGCGCGTGTAGCCGCCCGGACGGTCGGCGTAACGCGGCGCGATCTCATCGAACAGCTTGCGGACGACGTCGATGTCTTCGAACTCACCGTCTTCCGTCTCGCGCGTGCGCAAGTTGGGCAGACGAGCGGCCGCCAGACGGCGGGCGTGGATGTCCGTGCCGGGCTTTTCACCGGCCTGGGCCAGCCCACGCTTGGCCAGGGTGATCATCTTCTCCGCCGCCGGGCGAATGGTGCGCGCCTTGGCTTCGGTTGTGGTTATCTTTTCAAAGACCAGCAAGTCAGCGACCAGGTTCCGCCGCAACGCGTTGCGATGAGCCGTGTCCCGTCCCAGCCTGCGGCCATGTACTTTATGACGCATCGTATACTCCTCTATCAGCCACCGGGCGCTCAGGCCGAACGCTTGGCCTCGTCTTCATCGGGCAGGAAACCCTTCAGGCGCAACTGCTGCTTCAGCTCATCCAGCGACTTGTCGCCGAAATTCCGAATGGCCAGCATCGTTTCCTCGCCACGGTCCAGCATTTCCAGCATCTCACCCACCTTGGTGATGCCGGTACGTTTCAGCGAATTGAACACCCGAACGCTCAGGTCAAGCTGCTCGATGGGCGTGTCGTAGATCTCGTTGGGGATCGCTTCCTCTTCCTTCTCTTCCTCAACGGTGACGAAGGTCTCTTCGCTTACCCCCGCGATGGGTCGCAGGTGCTGAATCAGGATCTGCGATGCCTGGGCCAACGCCTCTTCCGGCTTGATCGTGCCGTCCGTCCAGATTTCCATGACGGTGCGGTCATAGTCGGCTACCTGGCCCACGCGGGTCTTCTCGACCTCATAGGCCACACGGCGGATGGGGCTGAAGATGGCGTCGACGGGCAGCTCGCCGATTGGCAAGCGGCCGCGGTCTTCGGCCGGCGAATAGCCGCGCCCCGTCTCGGCCATCAGCTCGACTTCCAGGAAGGTGTCGTCGGAGTCGACCGTGAACAGGTACAGGTCGGGGTTGATGATCTCAACTTCCGGCGGAACCTGGATGTCGGCCGCGGTGACCGGGCCGGCGCCCTGCACTTCAAGACGCATCCGGGCGATGTCGGTATTGACCAGACGCAAGCGAAGCTGCTTCACGTTCAGAATGAACTGCATCATGTCTTCGCGCACGCCGGGAATGGCCGAGAACTCATGCGGCACATCGGTGACGCGAATCGACGTGATGGCCGCGCCGGGCAGCGACGCCAACAGCACGCGCCGCAGGGCGTTGCCCAGCGTCGTGCCGTAGCCGCGCTCCAGCGGGCCGATCACGAAACGGCCGTATTCAGCGGTCATGGCCGTGCTCTCGATCTTCGGCATAACAAGATTATTGATAGTCAAGGCAATTACCTCCCACTAGGGAACCCACCGGCAACAGTCGCTGCTCTTTGGCCCGCGTTGTCGCCGGCAAGTTCCGCACATCGGTCTGTTTCAAGAGTTAGCAACGGCCATTAACGGGAGTAGTACTCGACGATCAACTGTTCGTTCAGCGAGATGTCGATATCTTCGCGGGCAGGCGCGTGCACAACGCGACCCGACAAGGCGTTGGTGTCAACCGTCAGCCAGCGCGGGACGCGGCGGTCATCCAGATTTTGGCGCAGGTCCTTGAAGTAGGTCCGGCGCGTGCTTTCCGGGCGCACGGAAACGACGTCGCCCGGGGAAACCAGAGCCGACGGGATATTGGTCTTGCGGCCGTTCAGCATGACGTGGCCGTGCTGGACCAATTGGCGAGCCTGCGGCCGCGAATCGGCGAAGCCCAGCCGGTAGACGACATTGTCCAGGCGGCGCTCAAGGATGGCCAGCAAGTTGTAGCCGGTCAGACCCTTCTGGGCCGAAGCGCGCTCGAAGTAGCGGTTGAACTGACGCTCCAGCACACCGTAGATGCGGCGGGCCTTCTGCTTCTCGCGCAGCTGCAACAGGTAGTCCGACGCGCGACCACGACGGAATTGGTTATCACGTCCGTGCTGCCCCGGGGGGTACGTGCGGCGCTCGACCGAACATTTTGGGGTCAGACAACGCGACCCCTTCAAAAACAGTTTTTCACCCTCACGCCGGCACAGCCGGCAAACGGGTCCAGAATAACGTGCCAACTTCGGTACCTCCTATTGAGTACCAATCGCGGCGATTGAGTATCGTTGGGCCGCGATCAGGGTTGGGAGAGGTTTACAGGCTTGGCCACCCTTCCTCCCTCTCAACAACTCGGGTTGATAAATTTAGATGCGGCGCTTCTTCGGCGGCCGGCAGCCGTTGTGCGGAACCGGGGTGATGTCCTGAATGGACGTGACCCGGATGCCGCTGGCCTGAATGGCGCGGATCGCGGCCTCGCGACCCGGGCCGGGGCCCTTGACGATGACGTCCACTTCCTGCACGCCATTATCGACGGCCGTGCGGGCGGCATTCTGGCCCGCCAGACGGGCGGCATAGGGCGTGCTCTTGCGCGAACCCTTGAAGCCGGCGCCACCGGAGCTCGACCAGGAAATGGTGTTGCCCTTCGGGTCAGTGATCGTCACAATGGTGTTATTGAAGGCGGCATAGATATGAGCCTGCCCCTTGGGCACCATCTTCTTCGCTTTCTTGCGCGTTGTTTGTGCTTGTCTTCTGCGTCCCATCTTTCCTCTAAGATAATGCGATAGACGAGTGACGAACCCGGGCGGTGCCAATGGCTCGCGCCGCGTTGTCCGTCACTCGCAACTTGTCGATCTGGTTACTACTTGCCGCCCTTACGACGACCGCGCCCGGCGACCGTCTTCTTCGGCCCCTTGCGAGTCCGCGAATTGGTGCGGGTGCGCTGGCCGCGGGCCGGCAGGTGACGCCGGTGGCGCAGGCCACGATAGCTGCCGATCTCGCCCAGGCGCTTGATGTTCATCGCGACTTCGCGACGCAAGTCACCTTCCACCTGGTAATCCTTCTCGACCAACTGGCGCAAGCGTGTCACTTCCGCCTCAGACAGATCGCGAACCCGCGTGTCGGGGTTCACCTCTGCCGCTTCGAGAATCTGGTGGCTGGACGTCCGGCCAATGCCGAAAATGTACGTCAGACTGACTTCAACGCGCTTGTTGCGCGGAATGTCGACACCTGCAATACGAGCCATTCTATTTCTCCCTTAGCCCTGACGCTGCTTGTGGTTCGGATCGCTGCAGATCACGCGCACCACGCCGTTTCGCTTGATGATCTTGCACTTCGGACAACGCCGCTTGACAGATGATGTTACTTTCATGATTCTACTCTCCGAGCCAGGCGTCAGCCTGGGCTACTCCATCAGAAGCCTGCTCGATCACCCGTTGCAGGTCCTGCTGAACGGCCTCGATGCTTTGTTGGCCGTTCACGTTCACTAATAGACCGCGCTCTCCATAATAGTCCAGCAGCGGCTTTGTCTGTTCTTCATAGACGCGCATGCGACTGCGTATTATATCCGCATTGTCGTCGGCGCGCCCCTCGATCTGCGAGCGCTTAAGCAGGCGCTCAATTAACTCTTCACGATCGACGACGATGTTGGGCACCACTGTGATGCGGCCGCCCAATTCGCCCAGCAGCTGGTCCAGCGCGTCGGCTTGCGCCTGCGTGCGCGGAAAGCCGTCGAGGATCGCCCCGTTGGCCGCGTCGGGCTGCGACAGCCGCGCCCTGACCATGGCCACCGTCACTTCGTCGGGAACCAGCTCGCCCTTGTCCATGTAGGTGCGGGCGAGCTTGCCCAACTCCGTCTCGTTCTTCAGGTTATACCGGAACAGATCGCCCGTCGATACCTGCGGCAGGCCGAGCGACTGCTCCAGCATCTTGGCCTGGGTGCCCTTGCCGGCACCCGGCGGGCCAATCAAGATGATGAACCTCATGACTTGATGAACCCTTCGTAATGGCGCATCAGCAACTGCGCTTCCAGCTGGCGCATCGTGTCGATGACGACGCCGACGACGATGATGAGGCCCGAGCCGCTGACGACCAGGACGCTCTGCTCCAGACCGTCGATCTGCAGGATGACAGCCACAACGGCCATGATGCCCGGCATGATGGCGATGAGACCCAGGAAGATGGCGCCGATCATCGTGATGCGACGGACGACAGACATGATATACGTCTCCGTCCGCTTGCCGGGGCGAATGCCGGGAATGAAACCACCCTGGCGCTGCAATGTATCCGGCAAATTCTGCTGGCGAATCATCACGTCCGTATAGAAGAACGTGAAGGCCACCACCAGGATGAAATACAGGATCCAGTAGATCGTGAACGCCACCGGCGCAATCGTCGGGTCCTGGTTAGTGCCGAACTGGCTGATCGTGTTCGCGATGCGATCCACAAAGCTGCCGCTGCCGGTCATGAACAGCCCGGCGATGAGCGGAAAGAACGTCAGGATCGATTGGGCGAAGATGATCGGGATCATACCGGCGGTGTTAACCTTCAACGGTATATAGGTGCTCTGACCCTGATAAATCTTACGTCCGCGAACCCGCCGGCCGTATTGAACCGCTATTCTGCGCTGCCCCTCCTGCACGATGACGATCACCAGAACCGTCAGCACCAGATAGATCAGGAAGGTGATGATCGAGAAGATGCGCGCCGTGTTATCGAGCGCCATCATCTGCGCGAAGCCGGGCAGAATGCCGGCCACGATACCGCCGAAGATGATGAGCGAAATGCCCTGGCCCACACCTTCCTCAGTGATGCGCTCGCCGATCCAGATGGCGAACATCGTGCCGCCGACCATTGCCAGCAGCGTCGTCAGTGTCGGCAGCAGGTTGTCGGCCGAGAAACCGAAGTTGGGCATAATCGACTCAACGCCGCCGGCCAGGCTGACGCCCACCAGACGAATCTGGCCGATGCCCTGCAGGAACGCCAGCGGCACCGTCAGGTAATAGGTATAACGATTCAGCTTATTGCGGCCCGTCTCGCCTTCCGACTGCAACTCTTCGAGCTGCGGGATGATGGGCGTGAGCAACTGGACGATAATCGACGCGGTGATGTAGGGATAGACACCCATCGCCATCACCGAGAAGTTGCTGACCGCGCCGCCCGATAATAAGTCCAGGAAGTCGACAACCGCGTTTCCCGTCTGCTGAGACGTGAACAGCAACCACGCCTGCAGGTTCACACCCGGGACCGGGATGTTGGCCAGCAAGCGGTAGATGATCAGCATCCCGATCGTAAACAGGATGCGACGCCTCAGGTCAGGCAAGGTAAAGGCTGCGCGCATTGATTCTATCATTACATTTCTCCGGCACGCTCGAATGCCATGCTAGTCGGTCTGCGACGCAGACCGACTAGGCATTGAACGGGATAACCTCTGCCTTGCCGCCGGCCGCCTCGATCTTCTCCACGGCCGTGACCGAGAAGCGGTGGGCCCGCACGGTGATCGCCTCGGACAGTTCGCCGTCGCCCAGAACGGCGACGCGGTCGGTCGGCTTCTTGATGAGGCCAATGGCCGCCATCAACTCCGGATCCACCGTCTCGCCGCCGAATTCAAACTCGGCCAACCGGCTCAGGTTGACGGGCTTGTAGGCGACGCGGCGGATGTTGGTGAAACCGCGCTTGAACGGCAGACGCCGCGCCAACGGCAACTGGCCGCCTTCGAAGTAGGCGCCCTTGCCGCCGCCGCTGCGCGCGCCCTGGCCCTTGGTGCCTCGCCCGGCGGTCTTGCCTTGCCCGGCGGAAATACCCCGGCCCACGCGCTTGCGTGACTTTTTAGAGCCCTCATTGGGGCGTAGATCGTTGAGCTTCATCTTACTCGTCCTTCTTCTTGGACCGCGACTTCTTGACGGTCTCAACTTCTTCGACGGTCAGCAGGTGACTGATCCTGTTGATCATACCCCGGATGACCGGCGAATCCTCGTGCTCAATCGTCTCATACAGCCGCTTGAAGCCGAGAGCCTTCACAGTGGCCTTCTGCCGCTCGGTGTAGCCGATGGCGCTCTTGCTATAGGTAATGCGTAACGTAGCCATTACTTTCGCCCCCAGAACGGCGACACTTCTTCTACTTCCTTGCCTCGGGTGGCCGCCACTTCGCGAATGTCCATCAGCCGGTTGAGGCCGTCGACCGTCGCCATCATGACATTGAGTACATTGCCGCTGCCGAGCGACTTCGTCAGGATGTCGCGGTAGCCGGCCGCCTCGATGACCGCGCGAACGCCGCCGCCGGCGATGACGCCGGTACCGGGCGAAGCGGGCTTGAGCAGCACCTTGGCCGCGCCATGCCGTCCCATAACCTCGTGCGGCAGCGTCGTGCCATACATCGGCACGCTCTTCATATTCTTGCGCGCGGCTTCCAGCGCCTTGCGGATCGAGTCGGGCACGGTGCGTGCCTTGCCGATGCCAACGCCGACCTTGCCGCGATTATCACCGACGACAACCGTCACGCGGAACGCAAACCGACGGCCGCCCTGCACCACCTTGGCGACGCGGGCGATGTCGATGATGCGCTCGTCGAACTCATCTTTCTGTTCACGAAAGTTCTGCTGTCTTCTCTGACCCATCATTGACTCCTAAACGGGTTGTCGTCCCGCTCTACAATTTCAGGCCGCCCTCGCGCGCGCCATCCGCCAGGGCCTTGATCCGGCCGTGGTACAGATAGCCGCCGCGGTCGAAGACGACTTCCTGAATGCCCGCGTCGAGCGCTCGCTGGGCGACGATCTTGCCGATAATCGCGGCTTGCTCTTGCTTCTTCTTGCCTGCCACCTGGTCGATGACCCCCTTGTCCAGCGTGGACGCGGAGACCAGCGTCTGGCCCGAGACGTCGTCGATCACCTGCGCGTAGATGTGATGCAGGCTGCGGAAGACGTTCAGACGCGGCCGTTGGGCGGTGCCGGAGATCTTCAGACGGATGCGACGTTGGCGCCGCTTCCGAGGATCGTTCAGTTTGTTTGCCATAGCGTTCTCTATCCTATTCTCGCGCTCGAGAACTAGACCTTACCGGTCTTGCCGGCCTTGCGCCGGACGATTTCGCCCTCATAGCGGATGCCCTTACCCTTGTAGGGCTCCGGCGGGCGCTGTTTGCGAATGCGCGCGGCGATCTCGCCCACGTATTCCTTGTCGATTCCGCTGACGGTCACCTTGCGGCCGCGCTCCTCAACGTTGAAGGAGATCCCGTTGTCCGGTTCGAAGTAGACCGGGTGGGAGTAGCCCACATAGAGGACCAGCCGGTTGCCGTTCATCTCGGCGCGATAGCCTACGCCTTCGATGAGCAGCACTTTGTTATAGCCGGCGCTGACGCCGGTGACCATGTTATTCAACAGCGCGCGCGTCAGACCGTGCAACGAGCGATGCTGACGGCTATCGCTCGGGCGGCTCACGCTCAGCACACCATCGTCCACAGCGATCGCCATGTCGGGGTGCAAGGTGCGCTTCAGCTCACCCTTCGGCCCCTTCACGGCCACCGTCGAGCCGGCGATGTCGATGCTTACGCCGTTCGGTACTTGTATTGGCGCCTTACCAACTCGCGACATACCACATTCTCCTCGGCGGGGCTCAGACCCGCCGTTTCGTATCGAATCGTACCTACCAGACCTTGCAGAGCAGCTCGCCGCCCAAACCAAGTTGGCGGGCCTTCTGGTCAGTCATGACGCCCTTCGACGTCGTCAGGATGGAAACACCCAGGCCGCTGAGAACCCAGGGAATCTCTCTTTTGCCCACATAGATGCGACGCCCCGGCGAGCTGACGCGCTTCAGGCCGTTGATGACCGAGCGACGATCGCGCCGTCCGCCCACATAGCGCAGGCGAATGACCAGGGTCGGAAACTTTTCCTGCGTCACAACTTCATAATTCTCGATGTAGCCTTCGTTCTTCAGAACTTCGGCGATCGAGACTTTCAGCTTCGAATGGGGCATTGCCACCGTGGGTTGCTGCCGGTCCAATGCGTTACGCATGCGCGTCAACATGTCGGCAATCGGATCAGTCATTGACATTGCTGCACCTCTACTACCAACTCGACTTGACGACGCCCGGAATGTTTCCCTTCAGGGCTTGCTCACGGAAACAGATGCGGCACAGGCCAAAGCGACGGATGTACCCGCGCGGCCGGCCACACAACTGGCAGCGGTTACGGACACGAACCCGAAACTTCCGCTTGCTCTCACGTGCGATCATTGATTTCTTCGCCATCAGTTACTCTCCAGGGCGCTCAGCCGGCGCCTAGACGGCCTCCGCGACTTCGGTTCTGAAAGGCATTCCCATGAGTGCCAACAGGCGTCGTCCTTCGTCATCAGTAGGGGCCGTGGTGACGATCGTCACTTCCATGCCCCGAATCTTGTCGATCTTGTCGTAATCGATCTCCGGAAAAATCAGCTGCTCGCGCAGACCCAGGGTGTAATTGCCCCGGCCGTCGAACGAGTCGGGCGAGATCCCCTGGAAGTCGCGTGTACGCGGCAGGGCCACGTGGATGAGACGCGTCAGAAACGCCCACATCCGCTCGCCCCGCAGCGTCACCTTCAGGCCAATGACACGTCCTTCGCGCAGCTTGAAACCGGCGATCGACTTCTTGGCCTTGTTCAGCACCGGCTTTTGGCCGGTTATGATTGTGATATCGTTTGTTGCGAACTCGATCGCCTTGGCGTTATCGAGCGCTTCGCCCAAGCCCACGTTCACCACGACTTTGGTGATCTTCGGCGCTTGCATGACGCTGGAGTAGTTAAACTCCTTCATCAAAGCCGGGATCACTTCCTGGCGATACAGCTCGGGCAGCGGCATAAAATTGGTTGCCATTCTTTGTCCTCCAGGTCAAGTAGCAGGCCGCCACGGTTCTCGCCTGTGTCGCATATACCGCAACACGGTTCAATTGCCGTTCGGGTTGCCTGGCTTGCCTAATTAATTCCTGCCGTTAATCCAGCTCCGCGCCCGACTTCTTCGAGTAGCGGACTACGTGGTTGTTCTCATCACGACGGACGCCCACGCGGGTCGTCTCGCCGCTGCCCGATTCGACGAGCATCACGTTAGACACGTGGATCGGCGCTTCGAACTCGATGATGCCACCCTGTGCCCGCGAACGGCCGCCGGTCGGCTTCGCCTTCTGGTGTTTCTTGATAACGTTGACCCCGGAGACGACGACCATCTGCTTCTTCGGGTAGACGCGCTGCACAGTGCCGCGCACGCCCTTGAAGTTGCCGGAGATCACTTCTACCGTATCGTTTACCTTAATTCGCATGACTTACCTTTTCCCGCGCTGCACTCAGTTTGACTACAGCGATTCCGGCGCCAGGGACAGAATGCGCCCAAAGCCCTTGTCGCGCAGCTCGCGGGCCACCGGCCCGAAGATACGCGTGCCGACCGGGTTCTTGCCTTCGGCGTCCAGAATGACGGCGGCGTTGTCGTCGAAGCGGATGTAGCTGCCGTCTTCCCGCTTGTATTCCTTGGTGGTGCGCACGATGACGGCCTTCACGACCGCGCTCTTCTTCACCGAGGCGTTGGGCGTGGCCTTCTTCACAGTGGCCGTCACCACATCGCCAATGGTGCCATAGCGCCGGCGCGAGCCACCCATCACCTGAATGACCAGGAGTTCGCGAGCTCCCGAATTATCGGCTACGTTGAGTCGACTTTCTTTCTGAATCATGGGATGCCTCGCTTTCTTTAGTCTGCCCGCTCCAGCACGGAGACGAGCGCGAACCGCTTCTCCCGGCTGAAGGGACGGGATTCGATTATCTCGACACGATCGCCGATATTGCTCTCATTGTTCTCGTCGTGGGCCTTATACTTCTTGACCCGCGTGACAACCTTGCCGTAGATCGGGTGACGCTGCGTCGTCGCCACGGCGACCACGATCGTCTTGTCCATTTTGTCGCTGGTCACAACGCCCACGAGGCGTTTTCGTTGGTCTCTCATCTTATTACCTCGCGTTCTTCAACGCGCCCTTGGTTATTTACCGGGCTACCTCATGGCGAACGACCAGTTGCGGCTGTTTGGCGCCACGCCCGCGCGCGCGAACCTTGTTCAGGTTTACCCAGGCCGTCGCCAGCTTCTTGCCGCCCTTGTCATTAAATTCCACTTGCCAGGCGCTGTCCTCATAGACGTAACGGGCGTTGGCCTGCCACTCTTTGCCGTCCAGCTTCTCGGCGATCTCCGGCGCAGTGACGGCCGCGTCCGTCGCCAGCTGCCGCTGGCGGAGAACGGTCTCCACCTGGGCGATCTCGCGGCGCACCTGGCGCATCCGGGCCGTGTTTTCCAATTGAGCCGACGCCTGACGGAAGCGCAGATTGAACATCTCTTCGCGCGCTTCTTCCAGCGTCTTCTCGAGCTTATCGTTGCTCATCTGATTGAGTTCGACGATGTTGGCCATTACAGTGACTCCTCGCGCGAGACGACTTGCGTCCGAATCGGCAGCTTGTAGCCGGCCGAGCGCAGCGCTTCCTGGGCGATGTCGTCGGGCACGCCGGAGATCTCGAAGATGACCCGGCCCGGCTTCACGACGGCCACCCAATGGTCGACCGAACCCTTGCCCTTACCCATGCGGGTTTCCGCCGGCTTGCTGGTCACGGGCTTGTCCGGGAAGATGCGAATCCAATATTTGCCACGACGGCGCATCTGGCGAACGATCGACCGGCGAATCGCCTCGATCTGTCGGCTGGTGATCCAGCCCGCTTCGAGCGCCTGCAAACCGTATTCGCCGTTCAGCAGCGTG
>CAYNOL010000121.1:6801-11070 GCA_964398825.1 uncultured Ardenticatenaceae bacterium | reverse complement strand
GCTCCTCATCTCGCCCGAAGAGGCAACCTGAAGGTTTCGGTACAACCCCCTGTACCGCATGCTTTAGCTTGCATCTTCAGACCCACGCGAAGAAGCAACCTGAAGGTTGCGGTACATTATGGACAGACGAACCATGATGTATACAATATCGCTGAGTGCCCATGTCTCGCCGTACCGATTATCAACCTGAGTATCGCCGCTATTTGCCCCATATCCAGCCGCCGGGAGCGACGCCCTTCGTCACTTTTCGGCTGGCCGGCAGCCTTCCGGCGGCCGTCGTCCAGCAACTATGGCAGGAACAGCGACTCCGGCAGCTTGAAATTGGGGCGATGGCTGTCCCCGATTCGGTGAAACAATCGTTGATGTATGATGAGGAGAAGCGGGGATTCGGCCGATTCGATGTACTGCTAGACAGGGGCGATATCGGACCGCAATGGTTAAAGGAACCGCCCATAGCGTCGATGGTTTGTGATAAATTGCACGATATGGACGGTCAATTTTTCGACTTGCTGGCCTACTGTGTGATGCCCAACCATGTTCATCTGGTCATGACCCCGTTACCCTAGGCCGAGGACAGCTATCACTCCCTAGCCAAAATCATGCAACATCTGAAAGGCAACACCGCCCGCCGCGCCAGCCAGCTGCTCGGCCGCACCGGCCACTTCTGGCAGCGCGAAAGCTATGACCACTACGTCCGCGACGGCCGCGAGCTGGAGCGGATCGTGGTCTATGTGCTGGATAATCCGGTGAAGGCGGGGCTGGCGGCGTCGCGGGAGGGGTGGCGGTGGGGGTATTGCCAACCGTTCTGACCTGTGCTATGGGGGGCGGGTGGTCGCTTGGAGCCGAAGGTGTGGACAAAGCTTGCAGGCTGACAGCCAACGCTACTAAAAACTGTCAACCACGGTAGACACTTTTGAGTGACGAGTTACGAGTGACGAACGCTCTTCACTCGTAACTCGTCACTCTCCCCGATTGACATATGTGAACATCCGTTCTACAATGTCCCCACATGGACACCCTCATCAAGCTCCAGGAGATCGCGGTGCATATGGCGCTTGAGCCGGCGGAAGAGACGGCCGTTAACGGACGACGGCCGACTGTTGTACGGACGACGGACGACGGACGACAGACCACGGCCAAGGCACACTCCCCCGCCGTCGCCCCCTGCGGCCAAGTCGTCAATCCTGCCGTCGTCGGTCGTCCATCGTCCGTCGTCGCGAAGCAGGCTTCGCTAGGCGTCACCGAAGTCCATCTCCCCAACGGCCGCATGATGCCCCTCCTCAAGACGATGATGACCACCGCCTGCGAGCGCGATTGCCACTACTGCCCCTTCCGCGCCGGCCGCAGCCAGACCCGCCGCGTCACCTTCTCGCCCGACGAGATGGCCAAGGCGTTCGACGACATGCGTCGCGCCGGGGTGGTCGACGGCCTGTTCCTCAGCAGCGGCATCATCGGCGGCGGCGCGCGGGCCCAGGACAAGATGCTCGACACCGTCGACATCATCCGCCGCCGCTACGGCTACCGCGGCTACGTCCACCTGAAGATCATGCCGGGGGCCGAGCGCGACCAGGTGCTGCGGGCCATGGAGCTGGCCGACCGGCTGTCGATCAACCTGGAGGCGCCCACGCCGGAGCGGCTGGCGGCGCTGGCCCCCAAGAAGCAGTTTGCCGACGAGCTGCTGGCCCCGCTGCGCTGGGTGGAGCAGGCGCGGCGCGAGCGACCGGCGGCCGAGCACATCAAGGGGCGCTGGCCGTCGTCGGTGACCCAGTTCGTCGTCGGCGCGGTGGACGAGACCGACCTGGAGTTGCTGAGCGCCACCCACTTCCTCATCCACGCCGCCGGGCTGAAGCGGGCTTACTACTCCGCCTTCCGCCCCGTGGCCGACACGCCATTGGCCCACCGCCCGGCCGAAGACCCGTGGCGCGAGCACCGGCTCTACCAGGCGTCGTTCCTCTTCCGCGACTACGGCTTCGACCTGGAGGAGATGCCGTTCGACGCCCGCGGCCGCCTGCCGCTCGATACCGACCCCAAACGGGCGTGGGCCGTGGCCAATTTGCGCGACGCGCCGGTGGAGCTGAACCGCGCCGAGCGGGAGACGCTGCTGCGCGTGCCCGGCATCGGGCCGAAGGGGGCCGACGCTATCCTCGCCGCCCGCCGCCGCGCCACGCTGCGCTCGGTGGCTGACCTGCGCCAAATCGGCGTGCGCACGAAGGGGATCGAGCCGTTCGTGCTGCTGGATGGGCGGCGGCCGGAATACCAGTTGAGGCTGTTTTGAGTGACGAGTTTGGAGAGGCTGGGAGACTGGAAGACTGGGAGATTGGAGATTAGGGATTGGAGATTGCAACCGAAAACTGGGTACTGAATACTGACCCACTGAACACTGGAGACTGACAAAAGGAGACCCCCATGACAACAATCCAACCCAACGGCCACCTCTCTCTTCCCCGCGGCGACTTCGGCGACCCGGTGCTGGTGCTGCACCCCTGGTGGGGGCTGAACGACACCATGCGGCGCTACTGCGACCGGCTGGCCGAGGCCGGCTACGTGGCCTTCGCGCCCGACCTGTTTGACGGCCGCACCACCGACAGCATCGCCGAGGCGGAGCAGCTGGTGGAGGGCCACGACGGCGAGGCGACGGCCGCCCTGGTGGCCGAGGCGATCCGCTTCCTCGACGAGCGCACCGGCCGCAACGCGCGCGGCGTGGCCGTCGTCGGCTTCTCGTTCGGCGCTTGGTACGCGGTGCAGGCATCGCTGGAGAATCCCGAGCGTGTGCGGGCGGTGGTGGTCTACTACGGCGCGGCCCCCGTCGACTTCAGCGCCTCGCAAGCCGCCTACCTGGGCCACTTCGCCGCCGACGACGTCTACGAGCCGCAGGAGTACGTCGATGAGATGGAAGCCAATCTGCGCGCCGCCGGTCGCCCGGCCGCCATCCACGTCTACCCCGACACCGGCCACTGGTTTGCCGAGCCCGACCGCCTGACAGCCTACAACGCCGACGCCGAGCAGCTCGCCTGGTCGCGGACGCTGGAGTTCTTGAGGGGGTACTTCACCGGGGCGGAGAATCTTTAACCACGGATTTGCGCGGATTAAGGCGGATGAAACGGATTGGTGCGCTTGTGCAAAAATCCGTTTTATCCGCGTTCCATCCGTGAAAATCCGTGGCCAAAGATTCTTCTAAATCCGCGCTTCATCCGCGAAAATCCGTGGCTAAAGATTCTTCCCCACCATGACCCAAAAAGACCTAACCCCCCACGAAATCATCGCCCTGCTCGACGCCGGGCCGGGGCGCGTGGCGGAGCTGACGGCCGGGCTGTCGGCCGCCCAACTGGCGACGCCGCCCGCGCCGGGCGAATGGTCGGCGCGCGATATCGTGGCCCACCTGCTGGCCTGCAACGACGTCTGGGGCGCGGCCATCGCCCGCATCGCCGCCGAGGATCACCCGACGATCCAGGCCGTCAACCCGCCCACGTGGATCGCCCGGACCGACTACCTGACGCGGCCGTTCGACGCCCTGTGGCCGGCCTATGCCGCGCAGCGGGCCGAGCTGGTGGCGCTGTTGCGCGGGCTGCCGGCCGCGGCGTGGCAGCGGGCCGGGACGCGGGTCGGCGCCGGCCGCCCCATGGAGCAGACGCTGGGCAAGTACGCGCTGGAGACGGCCAGGCATGAGCGGCCGCACCTGAAGCAGATCGGCCGCGTCGCCGCCGCGTTGCGCGCCGCGCAGACCTGACAAGTGGGCCCATAACGAGCCTTGCTTGAGCCGGCCGTTCGCGCGCCCGTCCGTCAGGTCTGAATGAACTACGCGACGATTGGCTTCATATGGCCCAAATTTGGCCGCTGAATGGGGTTTGGGGGTGGAATGCGGGGAAATAGGCTGTTTATCCCCTTTCGTCGCTCCTGGGCCATATTTCGCGCTTGATGTAGCGCATGCTTTCAGCTTGCAGTCGGAGGCAACCTGAAGGTTGCGGTACATCTGTCAACCGCGGTTGACACTTCATGCGACGCACGTCTCCGGTTGGGGAAGAGGCGACCTGGAAAGGGTGCGTTACAGCTGCTCTTCTATCACCCTCAGGCTCTCCCGCGCTGTGCGTGTATCGGGATGCTCCGGCCCCAGCACCTTCTCCCGAATCGTCAGCGCCCACCGCATGAGCTCGGCCGCCTCGCGAAATTGGTCTTCGTAATAGTACAAAGTCGCCAGGTTGTTGAGGCTCTGTGCGGTATCGGGATGCTCCGGCCCCAGCACGCGCTCGCGGATGGCCAGCGCCCGCTCGA
>CAYNOL010000121.1:5583-6701 GCA_964398825.1 uncultured Ardenticatenaceae bacterium | reverse complement strand
GGATGGCCAGCGCCCGCTCGACATACAGCCGCGCCCCAGCCAGGTCGCCGCCCATTCGCAGGTAATAGCCGAGATTGTTGCACAACGTCGCCGCCGTTTCGTCTTCTCGCTCGGCGGCGGCATCTGCCACATGGCGCAGGTGGAGTTCCCATGACCGCAACGGACGCGGGTCGCCGGCCATGTTGTGCTGATAGGCCAATGAGATAACCGATTTCTCCACTGCCGCCCGCGCCACCTCCATCACCTCAACCGCCACCACCCCCTCCGCAAAGCGCGCCGGCAGGCGGTGGAGGCGCAGGCTGTCCGGCCCGGCCCGCTCCAGCAGCCCCAGCGCCAGCAGCCGGTTGACCGCCCGGTCGGCCGGGCGCGGGTCGTCGCCGGGCAGCATCCCCGTCAGCAGCGCCCGCGGAAACGGCTCGCCGTGGACGAGGCGGGTCGCGCAGGCCAGCAGCAGCCGCGCGCCGGCGTCGGTCTCGCTCTCCTCCGGCCGCAGCCGGTCGTAGCTGAGGGCGAAGGTGCGGGCCACGTTCAGGTCGTGGCTCGTCCACGACTTCGGCCGCGCGTCCTCATCCAGCAGCCGCTCCAGCAGGTCGGGCGCGTCCAGCTCCTGCAGGTAGGCGGCCACGGCCAGCGACGGGTAGGCGGCCAGCACGCTCCCGGCCAGGATGAGGGCCAGCGGTAGGTCGCCCAGCGCGGCGGCCACGGCGTCGAGCGCGGCGTCGGGCTCGGTTCGCCCGGCGTCGTCGAGGTATTCGCGCAGCAGAGCGATGCTCTCGTGGCGCGGCAGCGTGGGCACGGGCAGCCGGGCGTACCCGGCCGGCCAGGTGTCGTCGCGGCTGGTCACCAGCACCCGCGCCCCGCCCCCCTTCGGCCGCCACTCCTCCAGCAGCTTGCGGTCCTCGCAGTTGTCGAAGATGAGCAGCCGCGCCTCCGGCCCCGCCCACGCCCGCCGCACGCGCGCCACCTTCTCCTCGGCCGGCAGCGCCCCCTCCTGCTCCGGCGGCCAGAGGCCCATCGCCGCGCCGCAGGCGATCGCCTCGCGGGTGGCGTTGTCGGCTGTGGTCCGCCGGTCGACGGCGGTCTGCCGGTCGACGGCGGCCGGGCCGTCGGCGTCGGCC
>CAYNOL010000121.1:4259-5483 GCA_964398825.1 uncultured Ardenticatenaceae bacterium | reverse complement strand
CGGCCGGGCCGTCGGCGTCGGCCATCACCGGAGCCAGGCTCATCCACTGCACCCCGCCGGCGAAGTAGCGGCCGTAGCGGTGGGCGAACTCAATCGCCAGCTGCGTCTTGCCGATGCCGCCGATGCCGGTGCTGATGACCGCCGGCGTCCCGCCCGGGTCGTAGAGCAGCCATTTGGCGATGGCGCGCAGCTCCTCCTCGCGGCCGGTGAACAGCGGGTTGCGCTCGTGGCCGCCCATGCGCGAGCCGGGGGGCAGGCCGCGGGCGGTGTCGGGCAGGGGGGGACGGCCGTGTTCGTCCAGTGGGGGCAGGGGGGGCGGGGTGTACTGGCCGACCGTCTGGGTCACGGCGCTCAGTTGTGACAGCAGATTGACGATGCTGCCGCTGAAATCGCCCGACAGATGGATGTCGCCGATGGTGATTTGTCCCGCCTCCAGCTTGGCCAGCAGGGCCAGCGCTTCGTCCAGTCGTTGTTCCAGCCGGGCCAGGGCGTGGTCTTGCCTGACCTCGACGGCCGTCCGGGCGTAATCGACGACGGCGTCGAACGTCTCGGTGAAGGCCAATATCTCGCGTCGGGGGTCATATTCCAGCCCACGAAACGTACCGTGCTCTTCGGCCCACAGGACGACTTCGGCCGCTTCCCGTTGCAGGATGGCCGGGTCGCCCTGGTGGTAGGCGTCCATGAACGCCTGATAGACGCGTTCGTCGCGGAAGAAGTCGAGAACCGGCTCGGGCTTGTGGACGCCCCACTCCACCAGCGCGTGGCGGTAAATGGCCTTGAAATCCCCCGCGTCGGGCGCGGTGGGCATACTGAGCCGCTTGCGGACTCGAATGACCGCCTCAGACCGGTTCAGTTCGGCGAACCCCTTTTCGAGCCCCATTTGGGCCAATGTTCCGGTGATGACGCCAAGTTCCAGCAGGGCCACAGCTTCCTCCCGTCTCGCGCATAGGCGCTCTCTCCAACAGGCGCGCCCATTATAACCCACCCCCGCCGCCCCGCTACCTGTAGCACAGGCTGTCAGCCTGCCTCTTCGCTGCCGCAGGCTGTCAGCCTGCGCGACAGCGGTACTATACATCACCGTTGAATTCGACGGGCAGCCGCTGTACCGCAGGCTTCAGCCTGCTCTTCGGCCGGATGCAAGCTAAAGCATGCGGTACAATTGATACATGTGAATTCGACGGGCAGCCGCTGTACCGCAGGCTTCAGCCTGCTCTTCGGCCGGAT
>CAYNOL010000121.1:0-4159 GCA_964398825.1 uncultured Ardenticatenaceae bacterium | reverse complement strand
CTGTACCGCAGGCTTCAGCCTGCTCTTCGGCCGGATGCAAGCTAAAGCATGCGGTGCAATTGATACATGCCGACGCGAGCCCAGCGCGGCTCGTGGGGCGTCGGCCGCTACTACTTCACCGTCCGCACCAGCGACGGCCGCGTCTTCGAGTTCTACTATGACCGCGCGCCGAAGGGCAGCGACCGGCCGGAGGGGTCGTGGTTATTGGGGTATGAGGGGGAGATGGGGGGAGAGAGGTGTAGGGGAGTGGGGGACTGGGGGACTGGAGACTGGGAGACTGGGAGACGAGGCCGGTCAATCTCCCAGTCTCTCAATCTCCCAGTCTCTCAATCTCTAATCCCCACCCCTACGCCTGATGTATCGAGCAAAACTCCGACCCCGCCAGCGCCGTGCGCTTGCAGCGGGTGCCGGCTTTGGTGGTGGCGGCGCAACGCTGCGGCTCGGCCGATTTGGCGGCTTCGATGATCGCCTCGGCCGCGTCCTGGGCCTTGGCGATATCGTCTTCCACGTCCGCGCCGGCGCGCCCCATGTCCCCATGAGCCATGCGCTCCTCCAGCGAATCGGCCGCGCGGCGGGCCATGTCGCCGGCCGCCTGCGCCACCTCGCCGATGGCCGCGCCCAGCCCGGCCGCGGCCGAACGGGCCGACGCCGAGACGCCGCTCGCCGCCCGCTCCACGGCCTCGGCCGCGGCCGACGGCTCGCCGTCCGACTCGGCGTCCCGCTCGATCAGGATGCTCACCTCGGCGAACCAGGCGGCGACGAGGGCCAGCACCGTCCACGAACCGATGAGGAACGCGCCGACGATGCCGGCGTAGAGGGGGATTTCGATCAGCGTGCGGCCGTTCTTGTCCTGCACGGTGATGCGGCGCACGGCCGCCTCGCGCAGCAGCGCCTGCACCGTCTTGATCAGCTCGCTCCCGGCCACCGAGATCTGCTCCGTCGCCGTCCGCGCCCCGTCCTTCAACTCTTCTGCGTTAAATGTATCTTCACTCATGATTACCTCGATTGGAGAGGATCAGCCACCGATTTTACAGATTAAAAAGAAGAGACTGGGAGAGTGGGAGAGTGGGAGAGTGGGAGATTGGACAGTCTCCCACTCCCTTACTCTCGATTCCCTGCTCTCCCCTTAAAAAATCTGTGTAATCTGTGGTCAAACCCTCTTACGCTATCCGCGTCTCGATCTGCTCCACGGCTTTTTTGGCCGCTTCTTCGGCCGCGGTGGGGGCCTCTTCGTACTCGATGAGGATCGACACGCGCGTCAGCCAGGCGGCGGCCAGCAGCGCGGCCGTCCATGGGCCGATGATGAGCACCCCGGCCGCGCCCAGCACGAACGGGATCTCCACCAGCGTCTTGCCATCGGCGCTGCGCACGGTGATCTTGCGCACGCGCGCTTCCTTGGCCAGCCGGCCGAGCGTCTCCTTCAGCTCGCCCCCGCGCACCGACAGCTCCTCGATGCGGCGCTTGCCGGTGTCTTCGGCCTTGTGGACGATGTCGCGGAACTCCTCTTCGACGCGAATGAGCTCGTTGTTGTCGTAATTGGACATAGTTATGTCAACTCCTTGCAAATGGCTGATCGTTTGTCGGCGGTTTTGGGCCATTTCTACCACAGCCGGGACGCAAAAAGCCCGCGCCGCCGCGCAACTCCTATCTAATACTTATTACGCAGGGGGGTGGGGATGGTTGCAGGCGACGGCGACGGGTCTTTGTCCATAGCGGCCCATTCCAGCGGCGCACGATGAAAGAAGGGGCGACCCGAAAGGTTGCGGCACGTACTATTGCCGGGTGAAGGTGCCGCTGATCGACGGGTCGCGGCCGCAGAGGAACGGCAGATCCAGGTCGGCGCGGGCGGCCACGGATTGCCCGTCGGGGGCCAGGTCGGCCGTCAGCACCACGCCGACGTTGAAGCCGCCCACCGGCACGCCCCCCACCGACTGGATGCGGTTGGGCGCGGCCGGGTCGACGGCCGCGGCCACGCTCTGCACCAGCTCCGGCACGGCCTGCGAGCCGCACGTGCCCGCGTCGATGGTCAGCCCCGGGCCGATCTCCACCTGGCCGGTGACGTTGCCGCCCGTCTGGGTCAGCGTCAGTGTGGCCGGGGCCGAGGTGCCGTTGGCGGTGATGAGTGTGCCGCTGAAGGCGCCGTTGAAGCCGCCGGTGGCGCCGGGGACGGCGGCGCCACCGGCGGCACCAACGCCACCGGGAGCGGCCGCGTCGCTCCCCTCGGCCGGGGGCAGCGCGGGCAGCGTCGGCAGCCCGTCGGGCGCGACGACGGCCACGGTCGGCGGCGCGTCGAGCACCGTCGTCGACTCGCTCTCTACCCCGACCCAGCCGCCCGCCAATATCACAATGGCCGCCGCCCCACAGGCGACGAGCATGAACAGAACCAGAAAGATGGCCAATAATTGTCTCATAATATTCAACCCAAAACCGGGCTTTTTGCGAACCCCGTTCGCCAAACCCGGTTTCCAACTATAACGAATTTCGGCCGCCGGGGCGGGGGATTTAGGAAAGCCTTAACGTGTGAAGGAGAGAAGGAGATCAGGAGAGCGCAACGCGTCGCTCGTCACTCGTCGCTCGTCACTCGCACCCCTTGACTCACCCCCCGCCACCCATTACCCTACCCACAGGGGCGGGTGTACGTCTTGTCGAGAGGTGGTTGACCATGAACAGACGCATCCTGCTGGCGGTGGCGTTGGTGGCGCTGGGCGCGTTGGTGGGGGCGGCGTCGCGCTTCGCTCTGCTGCGCCAGGCCACGGCCGCGCCCGACACCCCGGCCGGTTTCGCCAGCCCCATCAGCGGCGGCTGCTACATCGCCGCCGCAAACAGCTGCAAAATCCACATTGACCCGTTCACCATCAACATCAACGACGGCGCGGGCGCCCGGCTGGAGCAATTCACCCTCTTCGCCAACGGCACACCCATCTACGACTGGCGGCCCGACGTCGGCAACCCGCCCGCGGCCGACTACTCGCCGTCGCTGGTGGCGCTCGATTTCGCGGCCGAGTGCGGCCAGACCTACGCGGTCAACCTGATCGCCAAAGACAGCAGCGACGCCGCGCCGCTGAATTACGGGCAGACGGCGCAGTTCACCTGCCCGGCGGCGGTTCCCTGATCGCCATGCGCGCCAAGCTCGACGGCGGCACGGTGGTGGCCGGGGTGCTGCTGCTGGCGGCCGGTTTCCTGACGGCGTTGCTCTACCCCATCGGGCGGGAGACGGCCGCGCCCGTTCTGGCCGGGCCGCAAGCGTTCGCGGGGCCGGTCAGCGGCGGCTGCTATCTGGCGACGGCCCAGAGTTGTCGCGTGCGCGTCGACTCGTGGCGGCCGCTGGTCGTCGAGCCGGGGCAGGCGATCGACGCCGTCCGGCTGGACGCCTGGCGCGACGGCGCGGCCCAACTGTCGCCGCTCTATGACCTGGCCACCAGCGTCGCCAACCCGCCGGTGGGCAGCTACCAGCCCTCGCGTGTGCGGCAGGATTTCGCCGCCAAGTGCGGGGCGACGTATGAGCTGCGGGTGCTGGTCAGCACAACCAGCGACCCCGCCTACACCGAAACGGGCCGCACGAACCGGTTCACCTGCCCGGCCGCCGCCCCCCTGCCGGGTGGGGATGTGTATTTGCCGGCGGTGCTGGAGCAGGAGTGACGAACGACGAGTGACGAGTGACGAGCGCGCCTCTGCACTCGTCACTCGTCACTTGTTCTTCACATATTGATCAAAAAACGCCACCGACCGGCGCATGGCCATATAGAAGTTGTTGTCGATGTCGTGGGTGTCGTTGTCGTAGAGGTACAGCTCGGCCGGCAGCCCTTGGGCGGCCAGCTGGTCGTAGAGCAGCGTGGAGGCGGCCGCGGGCACGGTCTCGTCGGTGATGGCGTGGTGGAGCTGGACAGGGCCGGAGAGGTCGGCCAGGTAGGCGTTGGACGAGATGGCGGCCCAGAAGGCGGGGTTTTCCTCGGGCGTGCCGTAGGTGTCGACGAGGGTATTGCGCCAGCGGCCGCCGCCGAAGGCCGGGGTCGCCGTCAGCGCGCGTGAGGTGGCCGTGGCTTCGGCGGCGGCCGCGGTGGCCGTCACGGCCGCCGGGTCGACGGCCACGGCCGTGGCCAGCGCCCCGGCGCGGTTGAACAGGTCGGGGTAGGGGGCCACCACGCCGCCCCAGATGACC
>CAYNOL010000120.1:0-11085 GCA_964398825.1 uncultured Ardenticatenaceae bacterium | reverse complement strand
AGCGTGTGTACATACGCAGCAGGTCGCCGGCGAAGATGCCGGCCTCGTCGCCGCCCGTGCCGGCGCGAATCTCGATGAAGACGTTCTTGTCGTCGCGCGGGTCCTTGGGGATGAGCAGAGAGCGCAGGCGCCCCTCAAGCCGCTCCAGGTCGGCCGACAGCCGGTCGACTTCGTCGGCGGCCATGGCCGCCAGCTCCTCGTCATCCTCGGCCTCGCTCATCTCCCGCGCTTCGGTCAGCTCGCCGCTCATCTGCCGGTACTGCTGGTACGTCTCCACCAGGTCGGTCAGGTCGGTGCGCTCCTGGGCCAGCTCGGTCAGCCGCACGTGGTCGGCCAGCACCTCGGGATCGGCCATCTGCCGCTCGATCTCCTGGTAGCGGTCGACGACTTTATCTAGTTTTTCGAATAGGTTGTTCATAAATGAATGGACTTCTGAATTTTATGTTTGACAGCAGTGATAGTGATCAACCGGCTGCGCTATTTAAATAGCCTGATACCTCATCCCCAAAACGAACCAGATCATCCAAACCAGTGTCGATAACCGCTCGAATGCTCTGGCCGTCGATGGGCCGATAAAGGTGCATCACCGCATTGCGAAAGCCGACGAGCTTCTGCAGCCGCCCCGCCAATTCGGGCGCTATGACCCCGGCCGCGCGCAACAGGTCGAAGCTCTCGCCGCTCGACGTCGGGATGCCCAGCTCGCCGCGCAGAATGGCGTGGTTGGCCAGGTCAATCGCCTGCTCGCACGCCCGCAGCACGTTGAGCACGGCCGCGTCCTGGCGCGTCGGGTTGACGTCGAAGCCGTCGGGGTCGGCCGCCAGCTCTTCGCGCGCCCGCTGGACGGCACGCCGGATGCCCCGCACCTTGTTGGCGGCGACATCGCTCATACGGCGTAGGCCCGCCCGCTCGCCACGACGGCGTCGACGATGGCTGCTCGCTCCTCGTTCAGCTTCTGATAGAGCGACAGCGTCACCGCTTCGAACTCATCGGTCGCGTTCCGGTCGGCGCAGTAGATGCGCTCGCCGAAGATGATCGCCTTCTGCAGGACGGTCGTCACCAGGCGCGCGTTCAGCAGGTCAACCTCGCGCTCCAGGGCGACGGCCAGCCGTGCCTGCAGGTCACTCCACGTCAACTGCCCTGCCAGCCACGCCTCGTCGTGGGGCAGCAGCAGGGCGACTTCGATGTCGCACCCCGTCCACGCCTCATCCGTGTCGCGCGAGCCGAACAGGTAGATCGCCTGCGCGTCGGGGTAGTCGGCCAGGACGTGGCGGATGATAGTGTCATCGATCGCCACCTCCAGCATGGCGTCGGGCTGGTTCGACCTAAGCATGCCCATGATTATAGCCGACTTCTGCGCCGGCGGGGGCGCGGCTACTTCAGGTACCGCTCAAACCAGCCCAGCATGTGCTCCAGCCGGGCGATGCGCCGGTCGGTGCGGCCGCCGCGGCTGACGCCGTGGCTCTCGCCGGGCAGCAGCAGCAGCTCCGTGTCGACGCCCAGCCGTCGCAGGGAGACGAACACCTGCTCCCCCTGCTCCTGGTCGCAGCGGTAATCGTTCTCGCTGTGCATGACGAGCGTCGGCGTCTTGGCGTTGCCGATGCGGCTGATGGGCGAGGCAGCCCAGTTGCCGGCCAAATCTTCCCACGGCGCGGCCGTGCCCGCCAGATGCTCCAGCCCGAAGTTCAGGTCGCTGGAGCCGTAGAAGCTGAGGAAGTTGCTGACCACGCGCTGGGCCACGGCCGCCTGGAAGCGGTCGGTGCGGCCGATGATCAGCGTGGTCATATAGCCGCCGTAGCTGCCGCCGGTGACGCCCATTCGCTCGGTGTCGATGTAGGGCAGCGCGGCCACGTAGTCGGTCCAGTCCATGACGTCGTCGTAGTCGATGGTGCCCCAGCGGCCGTAGATCGAGCCGGTGACTCCCTCGCCGTACCCTTGGCTGCCGCGCGGGTTGCTCCAGTAGACGACGTAGCCGGCCGCGGCCAGATAATAGAACTCGTGCATGTACATGTTGCCGTACTGCGTCTGCGGGCCGCCGTGGATTTGCAGGATGGACGGGTACTTTTGCTCCGGGTCGAAGCCCGGGGGCTTCAAGATCCAGCCGTGCAGCTCGAAGCCGTCGCGGGCCTTGAACCACACCTCTTCGATCTCGCCCGTCTCCACCTCGCCCAGCCACTCGTTGAGGGTGGTCAGCGTGCGCGGCTCGGCGGCCGTGCCGTCGGGCCCGATGTCGGCCACGCGCAGCTGGGCCGGGTCGTCGAGCGAAGACCACAGGTAGGCCACGCGCTGGCGCCCCGCGTCGAAGGTGTAGCCACCCACGACGCCCCGGCCGTTGATGACCCACAGCGGCTCGTCGTTGGGCTCGGAGGCGGACAGCGCCACCAGCGGCTCGTCGCCGCGCCATGTCGCGCCGCTGTAGAGCCGTTGGCCGTCGGCCGACCAGATGAGCTGGTACGGGCCGGAGCCGTTGAAGATGTCGCCATTGGTGGCTGAGCCGAGGTGCAGGTCGATCTCGCCGCTCAGGTCGCGCGCGCCGCCGTCCAGCGGGGCGACGTAGAGCCGCGCGTTCTGGTACCAGCGGCCGGGCTTGTCGCGGCCGATGTAGGCCACGTGCCGGCCGTCGGGCGAGAAGACGGCGCCGTACTTGCGGCCGGGGCGCGTCTCCAGCCGGCGCATCCCCTCTCCCGCATCGGGGCCTTCGGCGTCGGGGTCGCCCTCGGCCGGGATGAGGTAAAGCTCCGTCGCGTCCAGGTCCATGTCCGGCTGCTCGCTGCGGTTCGAGGCGAACAGGATGTGCTCGCCGTCGGGCGACCAGCGCGGCTCCGTCTCGTCCTTGTCGCCGGCGGTGCGTTGCGTGGCTTCGCCCGTCTCGGCGTCGATTACCCAGATGTGCCAACGCTCCTGCGGCAGATAGCCCACGCCGTCGAACTTGTAATCGACGCGGGTGATGTGGCGGTAGGAGACACCGAGCTTCTTTTTGGTCTCGTCCTTCTCTCGCTCCAGCGCGTCGGCGTCCTTCTTGCGGAACTGGCAGACGAGCTTCGTCCCGTCGGGCGACCATTCGTAGTTGGCGAAGTTGCCCTTCAACTCGGTCAGCGGCCGGGCCTCGCCGCCGTCGAACGGGATGAGGTAGATCTGGGCCTGCTCCTCGTTGCCCCGGTTGGAGAGGAAGGCGATGGTGCGGCCGTCGGGCGACCAGCGGGGCTGGCTGTCGCTCCACTTGCCGTGGGTGAAGGGGCGCAGGCGGCCGCTCTCGACGTCGGCCACCCACAGGTTGGTGTACTTCTTCTCGTTGCTCTGGTCCACGCGCTGCAGCGTGTAGACGACGTGGCGGCCGTCGGGAGAGATCTGCGGGTCGGCGGGGACGTTGAAGCGGTAGAGGTCATCGGCTTTGGTGACGCGCGGCGCGTCGGCCGTTTGGGTGTCGGTCATGGCGTTACTCCGTTGTGGTGTGTTGGCGTAAAGATACCACATTTTTAGTGGGCAGTATTCAGTAATCAGTGGGTCAGTGGGTCAGCAGGTCAGTTAGAAACCGAGTTTTATCTTGAAAACTCGGTTTCTTGCGGTCAGTAAGGCGCAGGTCAATTGATAGGGGTGTCGTTTGGGCCTTGTTTGGCACGTTCGCGACTATGTTCCTAGAATCCGGCTATGGAAATTCATGCGGTTCTTGATCGCCTCATCACCCTCGAGGCCGACGTGGCGTATCGGGAACCACCGCCCGATGGGGAGTTGCCGTTTCGCTATGTGCCGGGGGCGCTGCCGGTGCTGCTGTCCGCGCCGCATGGGGCGGCCCACCGGCGCGACGGCCGCCACAAGCAGGAAGACGAGTACACGGCCGCGTTCGTCCGCCTGTTGGCCGAGCGCACCGGCGCCCACGCCCTCTATGCCCACGCGCTGTCCGAGAGCGACCCCAACTGGGATCAGGCGTCGCCCTACAAGCGAGCCCTGGCTGAACATGTGGCCGCGGCCGGCATCCGCTTCGTGGCCGACATCCACGGCATGTCCGACCGGCACAAGTTCGGCGTCGCCGTCGGCACGATGTGCGGGGCCAGTTGCCGGCGGCGGCATGAGGCGCTCATCGTCGACACGCTGCGGGCGGGCGGCTTCGATGAGGCGACGGCCGCCGAAGCGCGCGACTTCTCCGCCCTGCGCTGGGACCGCTTCGTGGTCAACCATCGCCGTTTCACCGGCGGCGTGCGCAACCACACAGTGACGCGCTTCGCTGTCGAGGCGCTGGGCATCCACGCGGCCCAGTTCGAGCTGTGCACCAGCTTGCGCATCGTCCGGCGGCGGGGAGCGGGCGTCGACTTTCGTGGCGACCCGGTGGGTATCGGCCGCGCTGTGGTTGCCTTCGAGCGGCTGGTTCACGCCTTGGCGGCGTAGGGATGCAGCGAGGCCTGACAGGCCGGTAGCGCAAAGAGGCTGGTCTGTGGAGTGCATTGGCTGCCACCCAGCTGTCAGGTCTGGGCCTTATCATGCTATAATGCTCTCCACTCTGTCGCCCGCGAACGGCGGGCCGCCTACACCAACTTCAGGAGCACACCTGTGAAACGCATCCTGCTCACGCTCTTCATCCTGCTGCTTGCCGTGCTGGCCGCTTGCACCGGCCCGGAAAGCGACAACGATACCTTGACTACCATTCGCCTGCCCATGGGGTACGTGGCCGACCCCCAATACGCGCCGTTCTACGTGGCCGTCGACCGCGGCTATTTCGCCGAGGCGGGGCTGGCCATCGAATTCGACTACAGCTTCGAGACCGACGGCATCGCCCTCGTGGGGGCCAGCGAGCTGCCGCTGGCCGTGGCCAGCGGCGAGCAGGTCATCCTGGCCCGCGCCCAGGGGGTGCCGGTGGTCTACGTCATGCAGTGGTGGCAGCGCTACCCCGTCGCCGTGGCCAGCAAGGCCGAGGCGGGCATCACCACCCCGGCCGACCTGGCGGGGCGCAACGTCGGTGTGCCCGGCTTCTTCGGGGCCAGCTACGTGGGGCTGGTGGGGTTGCTGTCGGCCAATGGCATGACGCTCGACGACATCGACGCCAACGAGATCAACTTCAATCAGGTGGAGTCGCTGCTGACTGATCAGTCGGAGGCCGTCGTCGTCTACGTCAACAACGAGCCGGTGCAGCTGCGCGACCGGGGCATCGACATCAACGTGCTCAACGTGGGTGACTACGCTGACCTGGTGTCCAACGGCATCCTGACCAGCGAGCGGACGATGGCCGAGAACCCCGAACTGGTGCAGGGTTTCGTCACTGCCTTCATGCGCGGCGTGCGTGACACGCTGGCCGACCCCGACGCGGCCTACGAGATCAGCAAGAAGTTCGTCGAGGGGCTGGATGACAGCCGCCGCGGGGTGCTGGAGGCGTCGCTGCCGCTGTGGCAGGCGGAGCAGCTCGGCCGCACCAACCCGGCCAGTTGGGTAGAGACCCAGGATCTGCTGATCGAAATGGGGCTGCTGACCGGCCCGCTGCCCGACCTGGAGCAGACGTACACCAACCAGTTCGTGGAGAACGCGACGGAATGAGCATCGCCCCGCCGCCCTTCGCAACGAATCCCGCCCTCTCCCTGAGATGAGCGAAAGTGATTTCCTGACCCTGCGCCACGTGGGCGTGACGTTCGCCGACACGGGGCAGGCGGTGTTGGCCGACATCGACCTGACCGTGCCGGCCGGGGCGTTCGTGGCCGTGGTCGGCCGCTCCGGCGTGGGCAAGTCGACGCTGCTGCGCGTCATCGGCGGCCTGCTGCGGGCCACGACCGGCGACGTCCGCCTGCAGGGGGCTGCCCCGCACGAATCAGACGCGCCCATCGGCATCGTCTTCCAGCGCGACAACCTCATGCCCTGGCGGACGGTGGCGGAGAATGTTGCCTTACCGTTAGAAGTGGGAAAAAGAGACCTGGAGAGTGAGAGACTGGGAGACTGGGAGAGTTCCCAATCCCTAATCCCTAATCCCCAACCCCCCAATCTCCCAATCTCCCAGTCTCTTTCTCCTGTCCACGAAGCGCTGGCATTAGTCGGTTTGGCCGGCCAGGAGAACAGCTACCCCGCCCAACTCTCCGGCGGCATGGCGCAGCGGGTGGCGTTGGCGCGGGCGCTCGTCCACCGGCCGGCGCTGCTGCTGCTCGACGAGCCGTTCGGCGCGCTCGACGCCCTGACGCGGGAGCGGCTGGCCCAGGAGCTGCTGGGCATCTGGCAGGCGCGCCCGGTGACGGTGCTGATGGTCACCCACAGCATCAGCGAGGCGGTGCTGCTGGCCGACGAGGTGGTGGTGCTCAACGACCGGCCGGGGCGCATCACCGACCGGATCGCCGTCGACCTGCCCCGGCCGCGGCCGTCGGGGATCGAGATGACGGCCGCGTTCCAGGCCACGGCCGCCGCCGTGCGCGGGGCGATCCGCATCGGCGACCCGACACCCCGCTAACGCAAACGAAAAAGACCTGACAAGTGGGCGCGGCGCCCACCTGTCAGGTCTGGTAGTCGCGACTCTATTTGCTGCTACGCTTCGCTGCTCGGCGTGTCGACCACCGTCTCCGTGGCCTGCTCCCGCCGCCGCAGCCGGCGAATGACCCAGATGATCAGCAGGAACGGGAGGGCGATGACCACCAGAACGGGCAGGGCGAACAGCACGAACCAGATGGCCGCGTTGGCCAGCGCCTGCAGCATGCTGATCAGCGCCTCAATCGCGTCTTTGGCGACGCCGGACGGTTGCCAGCCGCCGACCTGGATCGGCTGGGCCAGTTCGTCGGGCGTCACGTTGACGGCGATGGTCGAGAAGGCCGAGGATTGCTCCAGGTATTGAATCCGCCCCTTATAGGACTCGATCTCCCCTTCGACGCGGCTCAACTCGATGTTGACGTCCAGCGCTTCCTCGACCGTCTCGGCCTCGTTCAGGAACTCGCGCAGCCGCGCGGCCGTCGCTTCCAGATTGCCCAGCCGGGCGCTCAGGTCGACGAACTCCTCAGTCACGTCCTGACCCGATGTGCTCAGGCGGGTGACTTCCACGGCCAGCCCGGAGATGGCGTCGATCACGCTCTGGAACCCCTCGGCCGGGACGCGGATCTGGATGTAGCCCGTCTTGGCCGTGCCGCTGGACTGGAAGACGTTGCTGTTGACCACCCAGCCGCCGCTGCTCTCGGCCATGTTGCCGATCCGGGCCAGCGCATCTTCGGTGTCGGTGGCGACGATCGACATCTCGGCCGTGCGGATGATGAGCCGCTGCTGGCCGGCGGGGGGCTGGTTGCTGGCGGCGGTGTCGAACGCGCCGCTCTCCGCCACGGCCATCTCCGCTTCCATTGCTTCCATCTGGGGCACGGCGGCGGGCGCGGCGCCGCCGAAGAAGTCGGCCGACTCCTCGGTCATCGTCTGCGACCCTTGGCCCCCGCAAGCCACGAGGCCCAGCGCGGCGATGATCAAAGTCACTATCAACAAAATTCGGCGTTTCATGGTTAATCCTTCCTGTTTCGGCATGGTTATCGGTTGATGCCTCTGAATTAGTGACGATGAATCAGCGGCGTAAGTTCCCTGTGACTCAGATATTGCTGGCTAAACTGAGGCTACATGCCGTGCTCCAGCCGCTCCACCAACCGGCCGGGCATGCGGTGCTCGCGCATGCGGCGCTGCACCTCGGCCACGTCATACGCCACCCGGCGGGCCTCCCACGTCAGCGTCTCATCGTCGATCAGAGCGTAGGCCGCGCGGGGGTCGCCGTCGCGCGGCTGGCCGACGCTGCCGGGGTTGATGATGGAGCGGCCGAAGGTCAGATCCACCGTCTCGCCGTGACCCACCAGATAGTAGGTCAGCTCGGACGCGACTTCGTCCAGAGCGAACAGCACCGGGATGTGGGAGTGCCCCACCAGGCAGCATGCCGTCTCGAAGTGGTCGAAGTTGTCCAGCGCCGTCTGCAGGTCGATGATGTACTCCCACACCGGATGGCGCGGGCTGGCATGGGCCAGCGTGAACGGCTCGGCCACGGCCAGCGGCGGCAGACTGCCCAGATAGGCCAGGTTCTCCTCGGTCATCGTGTTGCGCGTCCAGCGCACGGCCCGGCGCGCGTCGTCGTTGAACTCCTCAGTGTCCAGCTTGAGCAGCACTGCCCAGTCGTGGTTGCCGGAGAGAGCCACTTCCGGCCCCAGCTCTCGCAGCCGTTCGACGCATTCGTTCGGGTTCGGACCATAGCCCACCAAATCCCCCAGAAACCACAGCCGGTCCCATTGGCCGGCCGCGTCGGCCAGCACGGCCTCCAGAGCGACGATGTTGGCGTGAATATCGGATATGACAAGGGTACGCATCAGGAAGTTATGAATTGCCGCCGCCGGGTCTGGACAACAAAACGGGATGATAACCGGCGGATGCGCGTATGATACCATGAAAGTATAATCAGAGACGCATGGCAATCCTGGATGAGCGAACTCTCGACTTCGTCAGCACAAGCGTGGCCCAAACGGAGCGGCTGGGCATTCGCCTGGGCGAGCTGCTGGAGCCGCGCGACGTCGTCTGTCTGTCGGGCGAACTGGGCGCGGGCAAGACGGCCCTGGCGCGTGGCGTCGGCCGCGGCTGGGGCACGCCGGTGCGCGTCACCAGTCCGACGTTCGTCCTGGTCAACGAGTACCCCCGCGCCAGCGACGGCCGCCTGCTGTACCACATCGACTGCTACCGGCTGGAGCGGGCGGCCGACGTCGCCACCGCCGGCCTGGAAGACATCCTCGACAGCGACGCGGCGGTGATGATCGAGTGGCCGGAGCACATCGTCGACATGTTGCCGCCCGACCGGCTGTGGATCACCCTGGCCTACGATTCGCCGACGCGCCGCCGGATGCGGATCAACGCGCTGGGGCCGCGCTCGTCGGTGTTGCTGGTGGATTTTCGGAAGAATGCGTTTGGGGTATGAGTGTCCAGTATTCAGCAGGTCAGTATTCAGCAGGTCAGTATTCAGTAGGTCAGCGGTAATTTCCTGACGAGAAACTTTGGAATGATTTTAGCGATTGACACGGCGACGGATTGGGTGGGGTTGGCGCTCCATGACGGCGGCTCGGTGCTGGCCGAGTTCGGCTGGCGCAGCCGGCGCACGCAGACGATCGAGCTGGCGCCGGCCGTGGCCCAGCTGTGGGCGCGGGCGAGCGTCAACGCCGAAGAGCTGAACGCCGTGGCCGTCGCCGCCGGGCCAGGCTCCTACACCGGCTTGCGCGTGGGGCTGGCGCTGGCCAAGGGGTTGGCGCTGGGCCAGAAGCTGCCGCTCATCGGCGTGCCCACGCTCGACATCGTCGCCGCGTCGATCACCCGCATGGACACCGACTTGCTGGTGCTGGCCCAGGCCGGCAGAACTCGCCTGTGGGCCGGGCAGTACAGCTGGAAAGAGAAGCGCGGTTGGGAGCCGGTGGGCGAGCCGATGTTGACCGAGTGGGACGAGCTGCTCGGCCGCGTCCAGGTGCCGGTGGCCTTCGCCGGCGAGATCGACGGCGCGGCGGCCAAGCTCATCCGCCGGGCCAACCGCTCGGCGGTGATCATCTCCCCGGCGGCGTCGGTGCGGCGCGCGGCCGTGCTGGCCGAGATCGGCTGGCAGCGCTGGAAGAGCAAGGACGTCAGCGACGCCAATTCGCTGGCCCCGCTCTACCTGAAAGAGCCGGGTTAGGATGCTGGCCGTCCCCCGCCCGTATTCGCTGCGGCCGATGACCGTGGCCGACATCCCGGCCGTGCTGCACATCCACAGCCTCTCCTTTCCCTCTCCGGCCACCGAACAACAGTTCCGCAACGAATTGACCGACAACAACCTGGCCCACTACCAGGCATTGGCGCGCGCGGGCGAGGCGGCCGAGACGATCGTCGGCTATGCCGGGTTCTGGAACATCGCCGACGAGATCCACATCAGCACCATCGCCGTCCATCCCGACGAGCGGGGGCGCGGCCGTGGCGAGTGGTTGCTGCTGAACCTGCTGCTGGAGGCGTGCCGGATGTCGCCGTTGCTGGTGACGCTGGAAGTGCGGCCCGGCAACAAGGCGGCCCAGGCGCTATACCGCAAGTACCGCTTCGAGGAAGTCGGCCTGCGGCGGCGCTACTACCGCGACACGGGCGAGGATGCGATCCTGATGACCGTCGACTTCGCCGCCACGCCCAATTACTGTGACTGGCTGCGCGAACGCGCCGAGCAGTTGCGGACAAAAGCGAGCGATGCTGTATAAACTATAAATCAATCATCTAACCACGGATTTAACGGATAATACAGATTCAGTACCCGTTTAATCCGCCAAAATCCGTCGCCCATTCTGCCTCATTCACCCTATGGACAATCATCACGTATTCATCACCGGCGGCGCGGGGTTCATCGGCTGTAACAGCGCCGACCACTTCCTGCGACAAGGCCACACCGTCACCATCTATGACAATCTGACCCGCAAGGGCGGCCGTTCCAACCTGGCGTGGCTCCATGACGAACACGGCGGCGAGCGGCTGCGCGTCATCGAGGCCGACATCCGCGACTACGAGCGGCTGTCGGCGGCCACGGCCGATGCCGCGCCCGATGTCGTGCTCCATCTGGCCGGGCAGGTGGCCGTCACTTCGTCCGTCACCGAGCCGCGCGAGGATTTCGAGATCAACGCCCTGGGCACGTTCAACGTCCTGGAAGCGGTGCGCCGCCACGCGCCGGGGGCGGCCGTGCTCTATGCCTCGACCAACAAGGTCTACGGCGGCATGGAAGAGGTTGGCATCGTCCGGCGCGGCGACCGCTACGCCTACGCCGACTACCCCCACGGCATCCCCGAGAGCTTCCCGCTCGACTTCCACTCTCCCTACGGCTGCTCCAAGGGGGCGGGCGACCAATACACCCGCGACTACGCCCGCATCTACGGCTTGCGAACGCTGGTGTTCCGCCAGTCGTGCATCTACGGCCGGCGGCAGTTCGGCGTCGAGGATCAGGGGTGGGTGGCCCACTTCGTCATCGCCACCGTGCTGGGGCGGCCGATCTCGATCTACGGCGACGGCATGCAGGTGCGCGACGTGCTGCACATCGACGACCTGGTGGCCGCGTACCAGGCGGGCATCCACCGCCTCTACGAGCTGGTCGGTGCCATTCCCGAACTGGGGGGGCTGCCGGTCTAC
>CAYNOL010000119.1:0-11115 GCA_964398825.1 uncultured Ardenticatenaceae bacterium | reverse complement strand
TGTCGGGGATGGCCGGGTGGTTGAGCATGGCCAGCATGCTGGCCTCGCGCTCGAACGACTTGATGGTCAGTTCGCGCATCTCGGGGTCGGCCGTGCCGATGACCATCTCCTTCACCGCGCACAGTCGCGTGACCGAAGGGAAGCGCAGGTCGCGCGCCCGGTAGACGGAACTGAAGCCGCCCGCCCCCAGCCCGCCCATGATCATGTAGCGGCCCTGGAGCACAGTCCCGGTTTGCAAGCCCTGGCCGTTTTGCATGGACAGCGGCTTACTGTCTCTTTCCTGGTTGCCGGTTGGCATTTCGCGTGTGCCGAATTCCATGAGCGTGCCTAGTATAGGAAACCCACAGGTTTTGCAGATTGTATTGGCAAATCCTGTCGATTCACCTGTCGCTGGTCTAAATGTTTTAACCGCGGATTTGCGCGGTTGATACGCGGATAGAACATAGCTCTGTCCACACTTGCTTATTATAGGGGCGGAGAGGTCGATCTCAAATCAGTCCAAGGTGAACCGAGAGCGACGTCGCCACAGGCGTTCGGCGCCGACGGCCCAGTTGGGCGCCGTCTCACCGTCTGCTTGCGCTTCGGCCATGACCCGCCGGCCCTCGGCGTGGAGCTTGGCGGCCAGGTCCTCAGGCCCGGCGAAGAAGGAGCTGAGTTGCGAACGGTAGGCGCTGACCGAGGCGATCTTGGCGTCGAGCGCCGCCTGGGTCAGCCACGTCGTCTCCGGCTGCCATTCGCCGCGCGACGACGGCGGCAGCACGGCGTCGAGTGCGCCGGGGGCCATGGTGTACGGGTAATCCTCATAATAGGCCACACCGTCGAACACGCGCTCCCCCGCCCGGCGGGCGACGCCGTGGTCGACGTGGCCGCCCACGCCCAGCGGCAGGTAAACCCGCCCCGCCCGCGGCAGACGGGCCAGCGCCTGGGCCAGCGCGTCGACGGCGCCGGCGTCCCGCGGGTCGAACGGGCCGAACATGTCGGCCGGGCCGGGGTAGAGGGGCGAGCCGTCGGGCCCGACGCGGTAGATGCAGTCGAGGAAAGGCAGGTGGTGGGCGGCCGCGCGCAGGATGCCCAGCGCTTCCATGTCCTCGGCCCGGCGCTGGGCCACCATGCGCTCCGGCGACTGCCCCAGGCTGTCGGCCCAACGCTGGTGCAGGCTCCGCACCGTCTCGGAGTGCGAACCGTCGGGCGGCTCCCCACCGGTCATGGTGACGACGAGCACCGTATCCCCGACGGCCGAATGGCGAAAAATCTGCCCCCCGCACGATAGCGCGGCGTCATCAAAGTGGGGGGAAATGTAGAGGTGGTCGTAGTAGTCGCTTAGTTGTGTCATAGTCCGTAACGGAAGCTGCCGGCTTGCCGCCCGGAAGATGATACCACAACCGTCGTGAAGGTGCGCCGCGGGGGAAAGGAACGTCGATCTTGCGGGAAAGAGGATGAATCGAGTACGACGCTCGACCGTCAGGGCCGCACTTCCACCACCACGCCATCTTCAGCCCACTCATACAGCAGCGTCGCGTTCTCGGTGCTCAGCAAGATGCAGCCATAGGTGACCGGGCGGCCGAGGTCGCCCGTCCAAAGCAGCTGCGAGCTGCCGCGCGTGGGGAAGCCGTGGAAGCCGTTCATGAAGTCCGACGTCGGCACGGGGCGATAGATGCCCAGGAACATCGGCATCCACAAATCCCAAATGGCGGCGTAGGCATTGGGATCGTGGGATTGAATCTGGAAGACGCCGGGCGCGGTGGGGCTGGTGCTGATGCCGGTGCTCGACGGCCAATCCCACTTCAGCTCCCCGTTCTCATAGACCCATGTCCGCTGCTCGCTGATGCTGACGATGATGCGCTTGTGGGCCACGGCGGGCAACGGCAGCAGGGCGTCGGCCGCCGGAATGGCGATCTCCTGCCCCACGCTCAGCGCCTCGATGCCGGGGTTGAGCTGCTGGATCCACGGGTAGGGGATGCCGTAGTCGTAGCCGATGCTCGACAGCGTCTCGCCCGACTGCACGACGTGGCGCCGCTCGGGGTAGTGGATCTGGGCCCCGGCGGTCGGGGTTCCGGTCTGAATCGCCTCGCTCAGCGCGGCCAGCGCCTCGTCCTCGGCGAAGAAGCGCCCCTCGCCCATCTGCGTTTCCAGCGTGTCGAGATAGGCCACGCCGATCTGCCGGTCGAGCGTCCAGGTGAACGGGTCGGCCGCGGTGGGGTCGACGGCCAAGCGCAGCCACTCGCTCCAGACGGCGGGCTCGACGGGCCAGGCGAAGCGCTCATCGCGCACGGGGTCGTACGCTTCCAGCGTCACCGTCGTGGCCAGCATGGCGTTGGCCTCGGCCACGGCGGCCGAGACGTCGGTGACGGCGGCCGGCACGGGGCGCGTGGTCAGCGCCAGCTGGCCGGTCTGCAGCACGCCGGCCGGGTCGGCGGCCAGCGTCACCAGCGTGGCGTCCACGTCCAGCTCGCGCCCCTCGACGGCGGGCACGGTCTCGGCGCGAACGTTGCCGGCCGGCCCGGCCACGACGGTGACGGTGGCGTCCACCGGCGGAACGGCCAACTGTGGGGCCAGTTCGGCCAGCGTCCTGTGGGCGGCGACGGGGTCGAACGCCCAGACGGGCTGGACGGTGAACCACGCTTCGCGGTCGAGCAGCAGGCCGCGCAGGTCGGCGGCCGAGCGCCCCTTGGAGGCGGCCGCTTCGGCCGTGGCCGTGGCGTCCAGCGTCATGCCCAGCGCCGCCGGGTCGACGGGCCAGGTGAGATCGCCGTGGCGCAGGGTGATCGTCTGCTCGTCCCATTGGGCTTGCAGGGCGGCGGCGGCCTCGGCCGTCGTCCGGCCGTTGAGCGGCACACCCATCGCCGTGACACCCGGCAACACGCGGCCGCGCGCGTAGGCGAACGACAACCCGCCCGCCACCACGCCGACGGCCAGCACCAGCACGAACAACACCGGGAACAGCAGCCAGACGAGCGCCCGCCCGCGACGCCCATCCGGCGCGGGGTAGCCGGCCGCCGGTGTGGGGCGGTCGGGATAATTCAGTTGTCCTGGCGGATAGCTCTTTCCGGACATAGCAAATCTCTCACCACTCGGTATGAGTAGTCTACCACTATAACGTTATTGGTTGCGTAAGAGTTCCGTTGTTATGAGGGGTGGTTAAGATTGGAGACTGAGAGACTTGGTGATTGGGAGATTTAGTGGCCGGGGTTGTGGTTGGCGCGGCGGGCGGGCCAAGGAGGTGAGCTTCAACTCGCAGTGAACGGTCGAGACCTGACAGGTGGGTGCAGTGAGGCCAGTCGAGCGAACAGCGTCGCGCGCCCACCTGTCAGGTCTGGATGAGACGTCGGGTAAGGGCGGTTTTGTATAACCCGCCCTCTCCAGCAGGGGATTAGGGATTAGCGATCGGAGATGAACGAGCACTCTCCCACTCTCTAATCCCTAATCCCTAGGCAACAACTAAACCCACCCACGCGCCCGCACGGCTTCCGCCACGCGATTGACGGCGACGAGGTAGGCCGCCATGCGCGTCGTCACGCCGCGCTCTTCGGCCATGCGGTGGACGGCGTGGAAGGCGGTGCTCATCTTCTGATCGAGCCGCTCCTGCACCAGCTCCTCGCTCCAGTAGTAGCCGTAGGTGTTCTGCACCATTTCGAAGTACGACACCGACACGCCGCCGGCGTTGCACAGGAAGTCGGGGATGGTGTAGATGCCCTTGTTGCGGAAGATCTCGTCCGCCTCGGGCGTCGTGGGGCCGTTGGCCAGCTCGGCGACGATCTTCGCCTGGATGCGGTCGGCGTTGGCGCCGGTCAGCTGGTTCTCGATGGCGGCGGGGATGAGGATGTCGACCGGCATCTCCAGCAGTTGCGCGTTGCTGATCTCTTCGCTGCCGGGCGTGCCGCCGACCTTGCCGGTGCGGCGCATTTGGGCGCTGACGTCGGCCGGGTCTAGGCCGTCGGGGTTATAGATGCCGCCGAACTCGTCGCTGACGGCGATAACCTTCAGGCCGAACAGGTCATGGGCCAGCCGGTGGGCATAGCTGCCGACGTTGCCGTACCCCTGGATGGTGGCCGTGGCCCCCCGCAGATCCATGCCCCGCAGCTTGGCCGCCTCGCGGATGGTGACCATGCCGCCCATGGCCGTGGCCGGAGTGCGGCCGGCCGAGCCGCCCAACAGGATCGGCTTGCCGGTGATGACGCCCGGCTCGTGGTGGCCGTTGATCGTCTCGTATTCGTCGAGCATCCAGGACATAATCTGCGGGTTGCTGCCCACGTCGGGGGCGGGCACGTCCTGCTTAAGGCCGATGAAGCGGGAGACGACGCGCATGTAGCCGCGGCTGAGGCGCTCCAACTCGCCGGCCGACATGTTGCGCGGGTTGCAGACCACGCCGCCCTTGCCGCCGCCCAGGGGCACGTCGGCCACGGCCGTTTTCCAGGTCATCCACGCCGCCAGGGCGCGGACGGTGTCGATCGTCTCGTCGGGGTGGAAGCGGATTCCGCCCTTGGCCGGGCCGCGCGCGTCGTTATACTGCACGCGAAACGCCTTGAATGTCTGCACGCGGCCGTCGTCCATGCGCACCGGAATGGTGAAATGGAACTCCCGCATCGGCTCGCGCAGGAAGTTGTGCATGTCGGGGTCCAGTTGCAAAATGCCGGCAGCCATGTCCAGCTGGGCTTGCGCAATGGCAAACGGGTTCAAATTTTCGGTCATGGTAAACTCAAATCTCCTATAGGAAATGGGGAAATCAGGCAAACGAAAATCGCCAGACCCCGAAGGCCCTGGCGACACAAACTTCTATTCGTAATGAGCGGAGCGCGGCCGGGCCGCGCCGATCAGCGAACCGCGAAAAAGTGCTGGCCCCACGGAGCCAACTCGACGAAGAGGCCCACGTTGAGCACCTCGTCGCCGCTCCATTCATACGTCCTCTCGTCCATGACGTCGAAGAACACCCAGTTCTGCCCGGCCAAATCGGGCCACGGCAGCTGGACGCGGGCTTGCGACGTATGGGGCGACAGGTTGACGACGACGACCCGCCGGTCTTCCCCGGCTTCCCAGCACCAGGCGGCGAGATTGTTATAGCTTGTATTATCCGGCCATCCGTTCAAAGCGCAAAGTCGCCACTCTCCGTCGCGCAAGGCGGGGCATTGGATCTCGTTGGCCAGCCGGCGATAGAAGGCGTGGAGCGCGCGGTCGACCGGTTCGCTCGGCCGCCGTGTCAGGAAAACGGGCAGGTGGGCGGTGGCCCCCTCGAACTGCCCCTGGTGGAACAGCTTCGCCCCGGGCAGCGTGTAGGCGGCGATAGCCGCGGCCATTGCCCGGCCGCCGGGGAAGACGGCCGCCGCCCGCGCCTCGTCGTGGTTCTCGATGAAGCGCACCAGCCGCTCCTGGTAGGCAGTGTCGGCCGACAGATGGCTGCGCACCTCGGCCGCCGTGTCGCGCACCAGCCGGTCGTAGAGACGCTTGTCGTAGCAGAAATCGAAGCCGAGCTGCTGCATTTCCCACTCCATCTGCCAGTAGACCTCGGCGATGAAGCAGAAATCGGGGTATTGGGCGCGAACGGCGGGGATGATCTCGCGCCAGTACTCCTCGGCGGGCGCGTCGCCGGCGCGCTCGCCCCAGGTGCGCCGGAAGATGTCGGTGTTCATCAGCATGGCCATATCGCAGCGCACACCGTCGCACTGGCCGGCGATGTCGAGCAGCAGGTCAACCGTGGCCGCGCGCAGGCCAGGGTGGAAGCCGTTGAGCTGGGCCACGTCGGGCCAGGGCGGGAAGTACGGGTCGCGGCCGCGCGCGATGACGGTGTCGCCGGCGGCGAAGTAGTCGTTGGGCGAGCCGGCCAGCTCTTCGGCTGTGCCGCGAATGTAGTACTCGGGGTGGCTTTCGATCCACGGGTGGTCGGGGGCGGTGTGGTTGGGTACGAAGTCGAGAATGAGGCCGATATCGCGGCGGGCCAGCTCGGCGCGGGCGGCGGCCAGCCCCTCGCGGCCGCCGAGGTGGTCGTCGACGACGTAGTCGCGGATGCTGTAGGGCGAGCCGACGAGGTCCTCCTGCTTCAGGTCGGGCAGGGCGGCAGCGAAAGCGCGCACGCGGTCTTTGTTGTCCAGCGCCAGCGCCAGCCCGGCCGGGCTGCGCTGCCAGACGCCCATGAGCCAGATGGCGTCGAAGCTGAAGCCGGCCAGCGCATCCCATATCTCTTCGGGAACGTTGGCCAGGGTGATGGTGACGCCATAGAGCCGGCTCAGTTCATTGAGCCACAAGTGGGTGTTGATCTCGTAAATCGAGGGGCGCGGGGGAAGGACGATGCCTGATGCACGTGGCTCCGCTAGGTTGGCTTGAGCAGGTGGCGACATGTCGGACACTCCTCTCGAGATGCCCTAATTCTGACCCACCTGCCCGGAAATTGCAACCTCACGGCGAGGAAGAGGGAGAACCCGTGAACTGGTTGAGGAGCATCTGCAGCGCGGCGCTGATGCCGGTGGTCAGGCTCAGCAGCAGGGTGCCGCCGAAGATGAGGACGCTGAAGTAGACGAGGGGCAGCAGCAAAGTGCGCAGGCCGCGGAAGCGGTGGGCCTCGGTGACGGCCAGCCACGCTACGAAGCCGCCGTAGAGGATGACCAGCGCCGTCACCATCGGTTCGATCGGCTCCACGGCCCGGAACAGCCCGAACAGGCTGACCACCTGGGCGAAGCCCAACGCCCGGAAGGTGCGCGTGAAGTTGCCCTCGCCGCGCAACACGCGCGCCGCGCCGTGGATGACGACGGCGGTGAACAGCCACAGGCCATAGCGGGCCACAAAGGCCACCGCCAGGCCGCTGGCATCGGCCGCTGTCTCGTCCATAAGCGTGGTGACGAGCACCCCCAACAGGCTCAGCAGCAGCGCCGGCCCCGTCATCGACCCCTTCATGGCGATGACGCGATAGGCCGAGCGGTCGAGGATGAGCGCCAGCAGCGCCAGCTCCACCCACTCGCGCACATCGCGCAACCCGGCCAGCAGGTTGCGCGTGGCCCAGTCGTCGCGCGACGCCGACGTCGCGGCTGGGGCGTCGAGTTTCGCCGGCCGCTCGCGGCGCGCGTCGAGCACCGGGAAGAGGTCGATGGCGTTGCGCGTCGGCGGCACGCGCATATCGGGCGGGTGCAGCAGAAAGGCGTCGGTCTGCGGGCCGCCCAGCCCGCCGTGGTTGCCGATCAGCTCTTCCAGCGCCGCCACCGTGCCGTCGGGGTAGACGGTGCTGATGATGATGAGATCGCCGGAGCTGGGGAAGTCGGCCAGCCGTCGCACCTGCCAGGCGCGCAGCGCCACGTCGCCGTACTGCGCCAGCGGGTCGCGGCCGTCCAACTCGCCGGTGTGGAGATTCCGCGCGCCCCCCTTGCCATAGACGATCGGCGCGCCGTCGTCGCCCATCGCGACGACGATGCCGACCCCCTCGTGGCTGACAAGCGCGTCGACGAGGCCGGGGAACGCACCGTCCAGCTCGCCCAGCGTGGCCCGGTGGCCGAACAGGTGGAAGTAGACGTGGGCCAGATTGCCGCTGCCGCAGAACGTCACATCGGCCGCCTCGCTCACCTGGGGCGGCGCCTCGCGGATGTCGCGCCCCGCCTCGGCCACGCCGCGCTCCACGGCTCGTTTGATCTGCCGCGTGGTGGCCTGGCCGACGCGCCCGCCCATCTTCTGGTCCTGGATGTTGTCCAGCTCGGCGGCCGTGGTCGAGGCCACCAGCGAGCCGTCGTCGCCGCTGTCGGCCTGCACCGTCACCGTGCCGGCGGGCATGTGGCGCTCGATGAACTCCCGCAAGGTGTAGCCGTAGCGCATCCGGAAGGTCGGCCCGAACGATTGGCCGTGGTCGGACAGCAGGAGCAGCTCATACGGCCGGGGAGCTTTAGTGGCCAGGATGTGGCGCACCGAGCCGATCAGCCGGTCGAAGCCGCGCAATGTGCCGAAAGCGGCCCGCGACGACGGCCCGGAGTGGTGGGCCACCTCGTCGTAGCCGGGCCATGTGGTGTAGATGACCGGCTCGCCGCGGACGATCTGCATCATCGTCAGCACGCCCGACACCTCGCGCATGAACACCGTGGCCGACGAGCGGATGAACGGGTAGAAGTTGCGCAGCCGGTTGAGCCGGGGCTGGGTGTCGCGCAACACGTCGCGGGTGTATTGGGCCACTTCCAGCAGCGACTCGCCGATGAACATGCCCAGGACGCGCATCAGGAAGTTGGGGTTCAGCAGCAGCAGGTAGATGTCGTGGGCGCGGGCGCGGCGCTGCTCGTCGGTGCCGCCGCGCAGGTCGGAGACGGTCAGCAGCGAGCGCATGGCGTCGCCGTTGACGAGATTGCTGACGCTGACGCCGCCGCGCAGCAACCCCTGGCCGTTGGCGTAGCGGGCGTTGATCTCGGCCGCGTCGGCGCCCGACACGTAGAGCTTGCCTTCGGCCTTATCGTACCAACGGTAGGCGGGGATGTCGTAGTTGTCGCCGAAGAGGATGCCCGCCTGGCAGGCCGACGTCTGCGACGGCAAGCCGCAATCGACGCGACTCAACGCGTAGCCGTCGCGCTCCATCATCGCCCGGACGTTGGGCATGTGGCCGTCGGCCATGGCCTTGCGCAGGTGGTGGTAGCTGAGGCCGTCGATCTCCAGCATCACCACCCCCATGGTCAGATTCTCGGGCAGCTCCTCGCGCTGGTGGTGCAGCCGGCGCTCGATGACGCCCTCGTAGAACGAACCGGTGTCCTCAACGCCCAGCAGGGCGCTGATGAGGGCCACAGCCGTGCCCAGCACGATGCCGCCGACGAAGGCCGAAAACAGGTTATCCACCACCAGCCCGGCCGGGAACATCAGCGACGCCAGCAGCAGCGTCACGGAGTTGGTCAGCAGCCCGACGACGAACAGGCCGATGAAGCCCAGCGGCACGGCCAGCAGCAGCAGGAGCGGCCGCAGCAGCACGTTGACCAGACCGATGACGAAGGCAGCGGCCAGCGCCACCGGCCAGGCCGAAGAGGAGCCGACGGGGTGGATGCTGATGCCCGGCAGCAGCCAGGCCGTGACGGTGAGGGCCAGCGCGCTGACCAGCCAGACGATGATGAAGCTGGCGGCCGTGCGGAGTATCGTGCGGATGAAACCCATAATTGCGTCAGGGCATTATGCCACTCGTGGTGGGGGGCGTCAAAGTGGGGTGGGTGAACGTGGGATTGGAGATTGGGAGACGGAGAGGCTGGGAGATTCGGATAGTAGTCTGTTCCAGTCTCCAGGTCTCCCAGTCTCTTAATCTCTCAATCTCTCGATTTCCTGTTCTCCTTTCAGTGTCAGAACTATACCGCCTGATAAACTACGATGTTATATGACTCGCGAACTTATCACTTCCCTATTATTCGGTTTTTTACTCAGCGCGGCCGTGGCCTGGCTGGCCTATCGGCGCGGTTCGTTGTCCCGGTCGGGGGCGGTGGGGGCGCTGCTGGTCGGCACCCTCATCTTCGGCCTGGGCGGTTGGGTGTGGGGCGTCATCCTGGCCGTGTTCTTCGTCAGCTCCAGCCTGCTGTCCCACTTCAAGGAGCGAGAGAAGCTGGCCGTGGCCGAGAAGTTCGAGAAGGGCCACCGGCGCGACATGGGGCAGGTGTTGGCCAACGGCGGGCTGGGGGCGGCCATCGCCCTGCTCAGCGCCGTCGTGCCCGCCGGCGCCGCGCCGCCCGTCCTGTGGTTCGCCCTGTTCGTCGGCGTCATGGCCACGGTGACGGCCGACACCTGGGCCACCGAACTGGGCACGCTGAGCAAGCGCGCGCCGCGCCTCATCACCAACGGCCGCACCGTCGAGGTCGGCACGTCGGGCGGCGTGTCGCCGTTGGGCACGGGCGTGTCGTTCGTCGGCGGGCTGCTCATCGGCGTGGTGGCCGGGCTGCTGGGGGCTGCGGCCGGGCTGCTGCCCTGGGCCGCCGCGCCCGCCGTCGCGCTGACCGGCGCGCTCAGCGGCACAGCCGGTTCGCTCATCGACAGCCTCATGGGGGCCACCATTCAGCAGATCTACTACTGCGATACCTGTGCCAAGGAGACGGAGCGCAAGCTCCACCGCTGCGGCACGACGACGCGGCCGTTGCGCGGCTGGGGGTGGATGAACAACGATCTGGTCAACCTCATCTCATCGTTCGGCGGTGGACTGGTGGCTGCGCTGCTGGCGCTGCAAATGTGGTAGCCAGGCGGCCCCGCCCTAGCGTGGCGGCAACGGCAGCGACAGCCACGGCGTGTTGATGAAGCCCGCTTCGGGGTCGCTGCGGTACATGGCGACGCGAATGGCTTGCGGCACGCTCCCTTCGGGTACTCTCAGCAGGTACATGTCGCGCACGATCTCGCCCGGCTGCCAACGCGTTGTCGGGTACCAACCGTCCACCGGGTGGGCGCGGTCGGCCTGGTCGAGCAGATCGGCCTCGCTGGCCGGCGGGTCGGCGGCCACCAGATGCACGGCCGTGGCGTAGTCGGCAACGATCGGCCGCTCCGCCTGCCAATAGACCGTCAGCAGAATCTCCCCCGGCGCGGCCCATGCCGCCCGCGCGCCGCGAATGACCACGCCGTTCCCCAGGTCGAGAGCCGGCGACGGGACGCCGGCCAGTTCGTCCTCGTCCACCGGCGGCTCGGGGCCGACCTCGATGACGCCCGGCGCGGCCGAAGAGAGGCGCAGCGGGCCCAACCGCTCCTCGAAGCTGCTGAGGGGGAAGATGCGCAACGTCTGGTCGGGCAGCAGTAGCCGGTCGCCGCGCGCGATGATGTCCTGCATTCGCGCGTTGTGGTCAACGAGCATCAGCCCCGGCAGGCGGCCGCCGTACTTCTGTTCGTAGGTCAGCGTCCAGTAGTCAGTGCCCCACGGCACAAGCACGGTCACCGGCCGGCCCCCCGGCTCAACCACAACACGGCCGACGGCCTCGACGATCGCTTGTGATGAGTCGTCGCGGGTGATGCTGAGCACGAACGGCCGCGTCTGCACGCCCCAATAGACCAGCGCCGCCACCAGTGCCAGCGCCGCCGCCCCGCCCACGAGCGGCCGCCGCCGCCACAGCCAATCGATGACCAGCGCCAGCCCCACCCCGGCCACCAGCAGCACCGGCAGCTTGGCCGCCAGTTGGCCGTCGGTTACACGGTTGCGCCAGATGAGCACGG
>CAYNOL010000118.1:0-11400 GCA_964398825.1 uncultured Ardenticatenaceae bacterium | reverse complement strand
CGCAGATGTTCATGGGCGACGTGGGCTCACTGGCGCTGGGGGCGGCACTCGGCGTGCTGGCTCTGATGACTAACCAGTGGCTCATCCTGCCCATCATCGCCGCCATTCCGGTGGCGACGGAGCTCTCCTCGACGCTGCAGGTGCTCTACTTCAAGGCCACCGGCGGCAAGCGGCTGTTCAAAATGGCCCCGCTCCACCACCACTTCGAGTTGATCGGCTGGAGCGAGACGCAGATCGTCCAACGCTGGTGGCTGATCTCTATGCTGACGGCGATGATCGGTATCGCCCTGGCGCTGGTGTAATTGAAAGTATGGACGCATTAAACGGTAAGCGGCTTGTGATTCTCGGAATGGCCCGCCAGGGGACGGCTCTGGCGCGCTTCGCCGTCGGTGTTGGCGCAACTGTGACACTCTCCGACGCGCGCCCGGCCGAGAAGCTGGCCGCGGCCCAGGCCGGGCTGTCGGACTTGCCCGCCGAGCAGTTGCGCTTCGTGCTGGGCGAGCATCCGCTGTCGCTGCTGGACGAGTGCGATGTGCTGGCGATCAGCGGTGGCGTGCCCACAGACCTGCCCATCGTCACCGAAGCCATGGCCCGGGGCATCCCGCTGACCAACGACTCACTGGAGTTCATGCGGCGCACGCCGGCGCCGGTCATCGGCATCACCGGCTCGGCCGGCAAGACCACCACCACCGCCCTCGTCGGGCAGATCGGACAACGCTCCGACCGGCAGACGTGGATAGGCGGCAACATCGGCCGCCCGCTCATCACCGAGCTGGGCAACATCGCCCCCGTGGATTTGGTGGTGCAGGAGCTGTCGAGCTTCCAGCTGGAGATTTGGGATTGCTGCAGCCCACCGTTCGCCGCCATTTTAAATGTGACACCCAACCACCTGGACCGGCACAAGACGATGATTCGCTATGCCGAGGCCAAGAGTAACATCCTGCGCTTCCAACGGGAGAGCGACGTGGCTGTGCTGTCGGCCGACGATCCCGGTTCGCTGGCGATGCAAGAGGTGGCGCGCGGCCGGGTGCGGCTGTTCAGTCTGAAGCAGCCGGTCAGCGACGGCGCCTTCGTGCGCGACGGCCACATCTGGCTGGGCGACGGCTCGGGCGAGAAGGAGCTGTGCCCCGTCTCCGTCAGCCGGCTCATCGGGCCGCACAACATTCTCAACGTCGTCGCCGCTGTGACGCTGGCCGATTCGGCCGGGATCACCCACGATGCCATTGTCGAGGGGATTCGCCTGTTCGACGGTGTGCCCCACAGGCTGGAGGTCGTGCGGCGGCTCAACGGCGTGCAGTACATCAATGACTCCATCGCCACCGCGCCGGAGCGGGCGCTGGCGGCACTGGCGGCCTTCGACGAGCCGATCATCCTGCTGGCCGGCGGCCGCGACAAAGAGATGATTTGGGACGGCTGGGCCGGACAGGTGGCGCGGCGGGCCAAGCATGTCGTCCTGTTCGGAGAGCTGGGGAGCATGCTGGCCGGGCGGCTGGCAGACCGCGCGCCGGTGACTCTGGTCGATACGCTGGCCGAGGCCGTGGCCGTGGCCGGCGAGCAGGCCACGCCGGGCGACATCGTGCTTCTCTCGCCGGGGGGCACGAGCTTCGACGCCTATAACGATTTCGTGGAGAGGGGGGAACATTTCCGGCTGTTGGTAAACGAGCTGACACAGGCGGAGGAGGTAGTGGAATGGCAACCATAAACGTTGTCAAGAAACGCAGGACAGCGATATTAGCCGGCCGCAACAAGCTGGCATTCGACTACTGGATGCTGCTGGGCACAGGCGCACTGCTTGTCGTCGGTCTGCTGATGGTCTACAGCACCACCTTCGACCTGGGCAACCGGTTTGAGGAGGACACGGTGTACTTCCTGAGACGGCAGGCGATCGCCATGGGGATCGGCATCGCGGCCATAGTGATCATCATGCAGTTCGACTACCACGTCTTCCGCATCGCCTCGGTGCCGCTGCTGCTGATCACTGGCGGTGTCTTATTCCTCATGCTGCTGTTGGGACAAGTGGATGATTACGGCGCCATCCGCACGCTGCGGGACGGCTCTTACCAGCCATCGGAGGTAGCAAAGCTCGTCTCAATCCTCTACATCGCCCACTGGATTCACTCCAAGGGGGATCGCATCAAGCAGCTCAATTACGGGTTGATTCCTTTCGCGGTCATCACGGCCGGTCTGTGTGGGCTCATCGTGCGGCAGCCGGCCGTCAGCACGGCCATTCTGATCGCGCTGATCAACTTCACGATGTTCCTGGTGGCCGGGGCGGATTTGAAACAGGTTCTCATCGCCGGCGTGCTCGCCGGGGCGGCGTTCGTCGCCATTATGCTCGTTTTGCCGCACACATCAGCGCGCGTGGACGCCTATGTCGACGGCCTGAGGGACCCCATGCAAGCCCACTATCAGGTGCAGCAGGCGCTGGCCGCGCTGGCCAACGGCGGCGTTGTCGGCGTTGGGCTGGGCAAGGGTAACCAAAAGTTCGGCCCTCTGCCTCTGTCCCACACCGACGGCGTTTTCGCCATCGTCGGCGAAGAGCTGGGGCTCATCGGCGCGGTGGGCGTCATCGTGCTGATGGGCTTCCTGGTGTGGCGCGGTTTGCGGACGGCGATGCGGGCTGCCGACGGCTACGGGGCGCTGCTGGCCCTGGGCATCACCGTCTGGATCGCCTATCAGACATTGATCAATCTGGCTGTCATCACGGCCGTCATCCCATTCACGGGTATGCCGATGCCGTTTCTCAGCTACGGCGGTTCGTCCATGGTCATGATCCTCGTCGGCGTGGGCATTTTGCTCAACATATCGCGCGACGGCATGGACCGGCCGGCCCGGCGTCGGCTCAGGACAACCAGCCGGCAGGATTGATGTATGCGGGTTCTCGTTTGCGCCGGCGGCACGGGCGGCGGAATCTATCCGGCGCTGGCGGCCGTGACCGAGCTTCAGGCGCAGGGCATCGAGCGAGAAGATATTTTGTGGCTCGGAGCAACAGGTGAGATGGAAGAAACGTTGGTACCACGAGCGGGAATAAGACTGGAGACGATCCACGGCGGGCCGATCGTCGGCGTGCCGTTGGCCGCGCGAGCGCGCAATGCCGCGCGGCTGGCGCGTGGCCTCGTCACGGCCTCGGCCCACATCGGCCGCTTCCGTCCGGACGTGATGTTCATGACCGGCGGCTACGTGGCCGCGCCCGTCGCCCTTGCCGCCCGCCGCCACCGCGTGCCCATCGTTATCTACCTGCCCGACGTGGAGCCCGGCAGCACCATCCGCGCCGTCGTGCCCATGGCGCGCCGCATCGCCTGCACGACGGAAGGGTCGCGGGCGTTCGTGCCCGAAGAGAAGATGGTCGTCACCGGCTATCCGGTGCGGGCCGACATCCGCGCAGCCCGCGCACTTTCGAAGGAGCAGGCACTGGCGGCTTTCGATCTGGCCCCCGGCCGCCCCACCCTCTTCGTCTTCGGCGGCAGCCGCGGCGCGCGCAACATCAACCGGGCGCTGATGGCCACCCTGCCGGAGCTGCTGGCCGAGGCGCAGATCATCCACGTCAGCGGGACGCTCACCTGGCCGGAAGTGGAAGCCAACGCGGCCACCCTGCCGGCCGAGCTGCGCGCCTACTACCGGCCGTACGCCTATCTGCACGAGGAGATGGGAGCGGCGTTCCGCGCGGCCGAGCTGGCGCTGGCCCGAGCGGGGGCGAGTATGCTGGGCGAATCGCCCGCCTTTGGCCTGCCGTCGATCCTGGTGCCGCTGACCTTCGCCTGGCGCTCCCAGAAGGTGAACGCCGATTATTTAACCGAGCGGGGCGCGGCCGTGCAGCTGGTCGACGAGACGCTGGCCGACACGCTGCTGCCGACCGTGCGGGAACTGTTATTCGACCGGGAGAGATTAGCCCGTATGTCGGCCGCCGCGGCGGCTCTCGACAAACCCGACGCGGCGGCCGACCTGGCCCGCGCCATTCGCGAGGCGGCCGGCCCCAAAGACAGGGCGACTCCGTCCAATTCGTAGGAGACGACGTCATGCTGAGCCTGACCACAGCATTTTGGACACTCGTTATACTGTTCGCCTTTGTGGGCATGATGCGCGGCTGGACGAAAGAGATCGTCGTCACAGCCTCGGTCATCCTGGCGCTGTTCACGATCAACCAGCTGATGAGCCCGCTGTTCGGTTTCATTGGCTGGGACAACAATGTGAACCCGACGCCGGAGATCCGGCGCTGGCAGTTCTATATCATGTCGTTTTTCGTCCTGATCCTGGCCTTCATCGGCTATCAGGGGCCGACGATCGCGCGCGCCCGCGTCGGTGAGCGCCTGACTCGCCGCGACGATTTGCAGGACAAGCTGCTGGGCTTCTTCGTCGGCGCGCTGAACGGCTGGCTGGTTGTCGGCTCCATCTGGTCTTTCCTGGAGTACAAGATCATGGCGTCCAACACCTGGACACGCTACACACCCGACGTGGGCTACCCGTTCGACCCGACGCGCATTGTCCGGCCCGCGCCGGAGTTGGCAACGATCGTCGATAATCTGCCCATTCCGTTTCTGACGCAGTCGCCCTACATCCTGCTGCTGCTGCTGATTTTGTTCGTTCTGTTCTTGCTGGTGGTATTACTGTAAGCGTGATGAAAGTTCCCGAGAAAACGAGCGTGAGCCTGAAACTCACCCCCGGCATGCATATCCACATCGTGGGTATCGGCGGGGCCGGCATGTCGGCCATCGCCCGCGTGCTGCTGGGGCGCGGCTTTCGGGTGTCGGGGTCGGACAAGCAGCGCAACGAGCAGACGGCCGCGCTGGCCGATGCTGGCGTCACTGTCTTCACCGGCCACAATGCCGCCCACATTGACGGGGCCGAGTTGGTGGTGGTGTCCTCGGCCGTGCCGGCGTCGAATCCGGAGCGGACGGCGGCCAACGAGCGCGGCATCCCGGTGATGAAGCGCGCCGACCTGCTGGGCACGCTGATGGAAGGGGCGATCGGCATCGCCGTGGCCGGCTCGCACGGCAAGACGACGACGACGGGCATGATCGCCGCCATATTGCTGGGCAGCGGCCAGGACCCAACGGTCATCCTGGGCGGCACGCTGCCCGAGCTAGGCGGTAACGGCCGCTTTGGGCGCGGGCCGCACTTCGTCGTCGAGGCAGACGAGTACGATCACATGTTCCTGGGGCTGCGGCCCGACGTGGCCGTCATCACCAATGTGGAGCACGACCACCCCGACCTGTTCCCGACGGCCGAGAGCTATCGGGCGGCGTTCGCGCAGTTCGCGGCGTTGCTGCCGCACACGGGGCGGCTCATCGTCTGCGCCGACGACGCAGGTGCGGTGGAACTGCTGGCCGATCTGTCTCCGAGCGCGGCCAAGGTCATCACCTACGGCATGGGTGACGCGACCGGCGGCGCGGACGCCAACGTGCGCGCGCAGGACACCCGCTCCAATCAAATGGGCGGCTCCGACTTCGTCGTGGAGATCGACGGGCAAACGGTGGGATTGGCGCGAATTCGGCTGCCGGGGCTGCACAACGTTCGCAACGCGCTGGCCGCGCTGGCCGTGGCGGTGGAGTTGGGCATCGACTTTTCGCAGGCGTGCCGGGCGCTGGCCGGGTTTGGCGGCGTCCAGCGGCGCTTCCAGATCGTGGGCGAGGCGGCCGGAGTGGTCGTCATCGACGACTATGCCCACCACCCCACCGAGATACGGGCCACATTGGCCGCCGCGCGGCAGCGCTATCCCGGCCGTCGGCTGTGGGCTGCCTGGCAGCCCCACACTTTCAGCCGCACCCGTCTGATGCTGGACGAATTCGCGCGCAGCTTCGAGCAGGCCGACCGGGTCATCGCCGTCGACATTTACGCCAGCCGCGAGGCGGGCGATCCCGGCATCTCGGCCGCGGCCGTCGTCGAGCGCATGAACCACACCGGCGCGGTCCACATTCCCGACCGCCGGGCGGCGGCCGATTATATTCTGGAGCGTGTGGCCCCCGACGACGTGATCGTGACATTGGGCGCGGGCGACGGCGACGTCATCGGCCGCTGGGTGTTGGAAGGATTGGAATTACAACAAGGTATCAAGAGATAATCATCCAGATGAAACTCATGACGACTGTCCAAACGGTAGAAAGATTGCGCCAGGTATTCGGCGACAAACTGGTTGTGAATGAGCCCCTGGCGCGCCACACGACGGCCCGCGTCGGCGGCGCGGCCGAGCTGTTCCTGACGGTGACCAGCGCCGATCAGCTGCTGACGGCCGTTGAGATCGCCTACAATGCGGGGATTCCGTACTTTGTGCTGGGCGGCGGCTCCAATATTCTGGTCGCTGATTCGGGCATCACTGGGCTGGTCATCATGAACCGGGCGCGCAAGGTCAGCTTCCGCCACAGCGGCGCCGGCGTCGTCTGCACGGCCGAATCGGGCGCGAATTTGTCGGCGCTGGCCCGGCAGTGCATCAGCAAGGGGCTGGGCGGGCTGGAATGGGCGATCGGTGTGCCGGGCACCGTCGGCGGGGCGGTCGTCGGCAATGCCGGGGCCCACGGCTCCGACATCGACGGCCAGTTGCTGGCGGCCAACATCTGGGAGCCGGGGCGCGGCGTGCGTGTTTACAACCGCGAGGACATGAAATACAGCTACCGGAACAGCGTGCTGAAGCAAGATCCCCAGCTGGGGCGGGCACGGCGGGTCATCCTGTCGGCCGAGCTGCGGCTGAAGCCGGAGCCGGTTGAGGTCATCTCGGCCCGCGCCGAAGGGTTCAACGCCCACCGTAAGGAGCGGCAGCCGGGCGGGGCCAGCACGGGCTCGATGTTCAAGAACCCGGAGAACTACTACGCCGGTTATTTGATCGACACGGCGGGCCTGAAGGGGTTCCGCGTGGGCGACGCCAGCATCTCGGAGAAGCACGCCAACTTCTTTATCAACGAGGGCCAGGCGACGGCCGAGGACATCCGCTCGCTCATCGCCGAGGCGTGGAACAGCGTCCGCGAGCAGTTCGGCATCGAAATGGAACTGGAAGTTGAGCTGGTCGGCGACTGGTCTTTTGAGTGACCGGAAATTTATTGAGTGAATCGGCTGACGACAGAGTTATGAGCGACATTCGACCCAAAATCCGCATCGGCGTCATCTTCGGCGGGCGCTCCGGCGAGCACGAAGTCTCGCTGCGTTCGGCGCGGTCGGTGATGGCCGCGCTCGATCCGGAGCGGTATGAGGTGGTGCCGGTGGGCATCACCAAGGAAGGGCGCTGGATCGCCGCCGGTGTCGAGGCGCTGGCTTCCGGCGCGGGCCAGATGCGGCCGGCCACGTTGCTGCCGGAGCCGACGGACGCGTCGCTGCGGGCCGTTGAGCCCACGCCAAGTGATCCGGCCGTGTCGAACCTGTCGGTCATCGCCGAGCTCGACGTCGTCTTCCCCGTGTTGCACGGGCCGTATGGCGAGGACGGGACGGTGCAGGGATTGCTGGAGTTGGCCGGTTTGCCCTATGTGGGAGCGGGCGTGGTCGGTTCGGCCGTCGGCATGGACAAGGCGATCTTCAAAATGGTCATGAGCGCCGCCGGGTTGCCGGTGTTGCCGTGGGTACTGTGCACGCGACGCCAGTGGCAGACGGAGCCCGACGCGGTCATCGCCGCCGTGGAGCGGGCGCTCCCCTACCCCGTGTTCACCAAGCCGGTGAATCTGGGATCGAGCGTCGGCATCAGCAAGTGCCGCGACCGGGCCGAGCTGCGCGCCGGGCTGGACGAGGCGGCCCGCTTCGACCGCCGGCTGGTGGTGGAGCAAGGCATCGACCGGGCGCGTGAGCTGGAAGTGGCCGTGCTGGGCAACGATGAGCCCGTTGCCAGCGTCGTCGGCGAGATCCGGCCCAAGCGGGAGTTCTACGATTACGTGGCCAAGTATCTGGCCGAGCCGGGCTCTGAGGACGAATCGGACCTGATCATCCCGGCGGCCATTGACGATGAGATGTCGGCCGCTGTAAGGCAACTGGCGGTGCAGGCGTACAAGGCGATCGATTGCGCCGGTCTGGGACGCGTCGACCTGCTGCTGGACGAAGCCGGCGGCGGACTGTATTTAAACGAAATTAACACCATTCCCGGGTTCACGAGTATTTCCATGTACCCGAAGCTGTGGGAAGCGACGGGCATGAGCTACAGCGAGTTACTGGACCGCCTGATCGAGCTGGCGCTGGAGCGCCACGGCGAGAAGGCGGAGTCGGCGACGACGATCGACGTGGAGTCGCTGCGCAACGGCGCGGGAGAGACGGCATGAGCGAGCGCAAGAACGACGGCAAACAACGCCTGCGCAAGCAGCCGCGGATGCGGCGGGTCTACTCGGCCACGTCGGCGCCGTTGCCGAACCTGTCGCTGCCGAAGACGGCCAAGAGCCGCAAGCGACGCAACAGCCAACAGCGTTTTGTGCGGCCGATCGCCGGCGTCAAATCGGTGGTGCTCAGCTCGCGCTGGATCAGCCTGGCCGTTCTGGCGCTGGCCGTCTACGCCCTGTTCTTCATCGGCGGCGATGAGCAGTATTACATCAACTACATCCCGGTGGAAGGGTCGTCGACGATCGACATCAACGAAGTCGTCGCCGCCAGCGGGCTGGCCGGCAGCCACATCTTCGCCGCCGACCCGCAGGAAGCGGCCGACAACATCCAGAGCGTCGGCGGCGTGGTCACGGCCACGGTCACGCTCCATTGGCCCAACGACGTGATGATCCGGCTGCGCGAGAAGCCGCCGCTGGCAACGTGGCAAGAGGGCGAGCAGACGTTCTGGATCGACGAGGACGGCCATTTGACCAACTCGCGGGCGCAGACTGTGGGGTTGCTCAACATCATCTCCGAAGCGCCGACGGCCGAAGAGAGCCGTGTGTCCGAGATGATCGCCGATCTGTTGTCCGACGATGAAGAAGAGGAAGAGGCCGCGACCGAGGAAGTAACAGCGGACGAAAATGTTGAAGAAGCGGCCGGGGAGCTAGAAAGCCAGGCAGCATTCGTGCCGCGGCCCGTGCTGGAAGGCGCGCTGCAGTTGCGCGAGCTGCGCCCCAATATTGACAAACTGTATTACAAGCCGTCCGACGGATTGGGGTATCAGGACGGCCGCGGCTGGACGGCCTACTTCGGCACCGGCCGGGACATGCACCAAAAACTCGTCGTCTATGAGACGGTCGTCGCCCAGCTGCTGGAGCAAGGGCTGCGACCGGCCTATATCAGCGTCGCCAATCAGTACAAACCGTACTACCGGCTCGCTCCGTAGACCGGGGGATAGAGGAATGGAAGATATCGTTTTTGGCCTGGACATAGGCACAACCAAAATCTGCGCTCTGGTCGGCGCGGTGCGCGACCGGGAATTGCGCATCATCGGCCTGGGGATGCAGCCGTCGGCCGGCATGCGCAAGGGGATGATCGTCGACGTGCCGGCAGCGTCGGTGGCGCTGGCCGCGGCCGTCGAGGCGGCCGAACAGACGTCGGGCTACCAGCTGTCCGAGGCGCTGGTCAGCGTTGCCGGCGAGCATATCGGCTCGACGAACAACCGGGGTCTGGTGGCGATCAATCGCAGCGACGCCGGCGTGACGCCGCAAGACATCGGCCGTGCACTGGAGACGGCGCAGGCGATCCCTATTCCCAACAACCGGCAGATCGTCCACCTGATCCCGCGACACTACACTATTGACGATCACGAAGGGGTGCGCCAGCCGCTGGGCATGCACGGCTACCGGCTGGAGATCGAGGCCCACATCGTGACGGCGGCCACCTCGGCGCTGCAAAACCTGAAGAACTGTACCGAGCGGGTGGGCATCAACACGGCCGAAATGGTGCTGAACGCGCTGGCGTCGGCCGAGGCGGTGCTGGAGCCGGCCGAGCGGGAGATGGGTGTGCTCATCGCCGACATCGGCGGCGGCACGACCGACCTGGCACTCTATAAACAAGGGACGGTGTGGCACACCAAGGTCATTCCGATCGGTGGCCACCATATCACCAACGACATCGCCATCGGTCTGCGCGCGCCCTATGATGTGGCCGAGAAGGTGAAGATCCAGTATGGCGATTGCCGCCCGGCCGACATCGACCCCGAGTTCGTCTTCACCGTCGAACCGTTCGGCGGCGAGAAGATCCAGGTCGGCCGCCAGGATCTGGCGCAGGTCATTGAGGCGCGCGTGGAAGAGGTGTTCCAGATGATCCTGAAAGACATCCAGCAGACGGGGTACGACGAGTATCTGCCGGCGGGGATCGTCCTGACGGGTGGGACGGCGCTGTTGCGGGGCATTACCGCCGTCGCCGAGCGCGTGCTCAACGTGCCGGCGCGGGTGGCGACACCCAAGAACATCACCGGTCTCATCGATTCATTGCACAGCCCGGCCTACGCCACGAGCGTCGGCCTGCTGCGGTGGGCCAGCATGGACCACTATCGTTACCAGCCGCACATCCAGGCGTCCAGTGAATGGGGGCGACGGGTGAGCAGCATCCTGAGGACTTTGCTGCCGGGGTAGTGGCCGGCAGATCGTCAAAAGCTTATCGGAAATCTTTAGTTTAGAGGGGTTAAGAGATATGAACGCGGATTACAGAGGGAGAGATGCGCAGAGAATGCCGGCCACAGAGGGTTCGGCGCTGATTCGAGTGGTGGGTGTCGGCGGCGGCGGCAGCAATGCCGTCAACCGGATGATCAACGAGAACATCGTCGGCGTCGAGTTCATCGCCGTCAACACCGACCAGCAGGCGTTGTTGGGCAGCAACGCGCCAATCCGTATCGCCATCGGCGACCGGACGACGCGCGGCCTGGGCTCGGGTGGCGATCCGGAGACGGGCGCCCGCGCGGCTGAGGAGTCGATCGAGGATCTGCGGCAAACGCTGCAGGGCTCGGACATGGTCTTCGTGACGGCCGGCATGGGCGGCGGCACGGGCACGGGCGGCACGCCCATCGTGGCCCGCGCCGCCCGCGAGGCCGGCGCGCTGACTATCGGTGTGGTCACCCGACCCTTCAGCTTTGAGGGCTCGCAGCGGGCGCGCTCGGCCGAGGCAGGCATCGAGCAGCTGAAGGAGCACGTGGACACGCTCATCGTCATCCCTAATGACCGGCTGCTGGAAACGGCCGACAAGCGCGTGTCGCTGCTCGATTCGTTCAAGATGGCCGACGACATCCTGCGCCAGGGCATCCAGGGCATCAGCGAGCTCATCACCGTGCCCGGTCTGATCAACCTGGACTTCGCCGACGTCAAGACGATCATGTCAATGGGCGGCGCGGCGCTGATGGCCGTGGGCGAGTCCTCGGGCGACGAACGGGCGCGCGACGCGGCCATGCAGGCGCTGTCGAGCCGCTTGCTGGACATCTCGATCGACGGCGCGCGCGGTATCCTGTTCAACGTCACCGGCGGGCCGGACTTGACGCTGTACGAGATCAACCAGGCAGCGGCGATCATTCGCGAGACGGCGCACCCGGACGTCAAC
>CAYNOL010000117.1:0-11595 GCA_964398825.1 uncultured Ardenticatenaceae bacterium | reverse complement strand
GGCGCGCGCTATCTGGTGGAGCAAGGGCTGGCCGACCCCAACCGGCTCATCATCCGCGGCAGCAGCGCCGGCGGCTACACCACCCTGCGGGCCATCACGACCAGCAAGGTGTTCACGGCCGCGGCCAGCTACTACGGCGTCAGCGACGCCGAGGCGCTGGCCCGGGACACGCACAAATTCGAGTCGCGCTACACCGACAACCTCATCGGCCCCTACCCCGAGCGGCGCGACATCTATGTGGAGCGCTCCCCCATCCACGCCGCGGCCGAAACGAGCGCGGCGCTCATCCTGTTCCAGGGGCTGGAAGACAACGTCGTGCCCCCCAACCAGTCCGAGGCGATGTTCACGGCCGCGCGCGACAAGGGCCTGCCCGTGGCCTACATCACCTTCGAGAGCGAGGGCCACGGCTTCCGCCAGGCGGCCACCATCAAGCGGGCCACCGAGGCGGAGCTATACTTCTACGGCCGCGTCTTCGGCTTCGTCCCGGCCGACGACATCGAGCCGGTTGAGATCGAGAATCTGGATTAAGGATAATCAATCACGGATGGGGCACGGATCAAACGGATTAGGACGAATTTTCATAATGCCATGTGACAGGCACGCCCACCACCAGGGCATCAACAAATCCGTAAAATCCGCCCCATCCGTGTTTAATTCTTCACTTCTTGGGACGAAGCCGCTGGGGGGAGCAGAGGTTTTTCTTTTTGTTGGCCACGCGGCCGCAGCTGAGGCAGACGAAACGGGGTTGATCGACCAGCAGGATGTAGGAGGGCAGGTCACCCTTCAATGATTTCTTCAGCTTGCACAGCTCATTACCCATCAAAAACTCTCCGGACGCGCGACGCAGCGGATGACTCGCCCGCGCCGGGGTATTATGGGCAGCCAACGAACGGGAAACAAGCGCGGCCGTTAACTCACGTTTTCATTCCGGTTAACCGGCGTTGTGCATCCCGACAGAATAAAGTGATCGCCGATTAAAAATTCCGCAAGGAGCCGAGCCATGCCCGAAGGCGCGTTGCGCGACATCCGCATCATCGACTTCTCCCGCGTGCTGGCCGGGCCGTACTGCGCCATGCTGCTGGCCGACTACGGCGCCGACGTCATCAAGATCGAGCAGCCCGGCAGCGGCGACCCGACGCGCCAGTGGGGGCCGCCCTGGCACGGGGGAGACGGGGCCAACGGCGAGAGCGCCTACTACCTGACCGCCAACCGCAACAAACGTTCGCTGACGCTCGACCTGAAGTCGGCCGAGGGGCAGTCGATCGCCCGCCGCCTCATCGCCACAGCCGACGTCGTCATCGAGAACTTCATGCCCGGCACCATGGCCGCCTTCGGGATGGACTACTCCACGCTGGCTGCCGCGCAGCCGGGGCTGATCTACTGCTCCATCACCGGCTATGGGCAGAACGGACCGTACCGCGACCGGCCGGGCTACGATTTCATGATTCAGGCCGAAGGGGGCATCATGTCGATCACCGGCCCGGCCGGCGGCGAGCCGCACAAAGTCGGCGTGGCCATCGTCGACATCAGCGCCGGGCTGTACGCGGCCGCGGGCGTGCTGGCCGCGCTGCACCACCGGGCGCGCACCGGCCGGGGGCAGTGGATCGACGTGGCCCTGTTCGACGCCCAGCTCGGCTGGCTGGCCAACGTGGCGTCCAACTACCTCGTCAGCGGCGAGCCGCCCGCCCGCTACGGCAATGCCCACCCCAACATCGTCCCCTACGAGACCTTCCCCACGGCCGATGGCCACATCGCCGTGGGCATCGGCAGCGACGGCCAGTGGCGCCGCTTCTGCGAGCTGGCCGGGCGGCTCCACCTGCGCGACGAGCCGCGCTACGCCACCAACGCGGGGCGCGTGACGGCGCGCGAGTCGCTCATCGGCCAACTGCGCGAACTGTTCGCCACGCGGCCGTCGGCCGACTGGCTGGCCGCGTTGCAGGCGGCGCGCATCCCCGCCGCGCCGATCAACGACATCCCCACCGCCCTCAACGACCCGCAGACGGCCGCCCGCGACATGGTGCAGACGGTGGCGCACCCGGCCGGGCCGCTGCCGCTGGTGGGGCCGGTGGCCAAACTGAGCGAGACCCCGGCGACCGTGCGCGTCGCGCCGCCGCTGCTGGGGCAGCATACGGACGACATCTTGCGGGAGGAGTTGGGGTTGTCGGACGGGGAGATCGCAGAATTGCGGCGAGGTGGGGTGGTTTAGGGGTTGAAAAAGATCCGCCAATCAACATGATCCAACGCGCAGTGACACAAAAACGGCCCGCCTTATCGGCGGGCCGTATTCGTTAGACAAATCGTCGACGCGATTAGTTACCGTTGGCGTACGTCTCAACGACGCTGTTGGTGCTGCCGTGCTCGTTGGGCACATAGCCGTCGGCCGCGTCGTCGTTCACCCACTCGGTGTTGTCGACCAGGTAGCGGTACTGGTAGCTGCCGTTGGCCGGCAGACGCAGCTTGGTGGTGAACTTGCCCTTGCTCTTCTTCATGGCCACGGGCTGCCAACCGTTGTTCTCACACACCAGCGCGACTTCGCCGGCCTCGGCCGGCAGTTCGAAGGTGACTTCGTATTCATCCTTCGTCTTCAGATACTTCTTCTTCAGCATGACATTATCTCCTTCAGAAAGGTAGCGAGTTTTTTCTCAGTTTTGGAAAAACTTCGGGATTGGTTAAACCTATTCGGTTAGCCTGGTTTCATTATAAAAGTTGACCTAAGACTGTCAATGCGCACGCGCATAAACGGCTAATCATTGGCCGCATTCTCTCAGCTTGTTATCAGACTACAGGGGAATGGGACGCTATTCAGGCCAGTAGTTGCCGCCCGACGGGGGCCGGTTCGACTTGGGCATGTTGTCGAACCCCCCGGCCACGCGGCGAACGGCCCGCACGTTGACCAGCGCCTCAAGCTGGTGCAGGATGCGCACCATTTGGCGCGGGCTGGTCACTTCCAGCTCGAGCTGCAGATAGAGCTCGCCGCCGCTCTCCTCGCGGAAGGTGCAGATATTGCGGATGTTGATGTCCTTTTCCTGCATCAACTCCGTCGCCTCGTGCAACAGGCCCGGCCGGTCGTAGACGTCGACGTGGAGGGGGATGATACGCGCCTCGCGGACGTCGAACTCCCCCCAGCCCAGCTTCAGCAGGCGGGAGTTGTTCTCGGCGCGGCTGCGGTCGACGTTGAGTGTGGGGCAGCTCTCGCGGTGAACGGTCAGCATGCCGTTCTGCCGCCGATAGCCGACGATGGCGTCGCGCGGCCGCGGGTCGCACGTCGCGCACAGGTGCAATTTGGGCGTGTTGGCGTTGGTGATAACGTAGGTCGTGCCGTCGACGGCAACGACGACGTTGCCTTTCGGCAACGCCGGGTCGTCGGCCCAATGGGCGGTCATGATGCCCGTGGAGAGGTCGGTGGGCAGCAATTCGGCGCGGCCGAGGTTGTAGTAGAGCTCCCTCGCGTCGGCGCACTCGAACAGCTTGGCGATCTCGTCATGCGAAAGATGTCGCATACCCAGCATCGTCAGCTCATGCAGCAGAATATCCCGCCCCTGCTCGGTCGCCTCGGTCTCATTCAGCCGCCGGAACCAGCGCCGGGCGTAGGAGCGGGCGGTGGTCGTGGTGATGTAGCCCAAATCTTCGTCCAGCCACGCCCGGCGCGGCTGGGCGCGCTGGTTCTTGATGATGCGCACCTGGTCGCCGTTCTTCAGCGGCTTGTTGAGCGGAAAGGGCAGGTCGTTGACCAACGCATCGCGGCACTGGTTGCCCAGCTCGGAGTGGACACGGTAGGCGAAATCGAGCGGCGTGCTGCCCTGCGGCAGTTCGAACGGATCGCCGTCCTTCGAATAGACGCGGATCTGCTCGCTCAATACGTCCTCGACAACGCTGCGCGCTCCCATGGCCGGGTCTTGTGGCTCGACGCTGATCGTCTGCGAGATGTTCTTGAAGAACTCATCCACCCGGTCGGCCAGGCCGGTCGACCACAGCGGCGTGTCGGCGTAGTACCACTTGGCCAACACGCCCATCTGGGCGATGCGATCCATATCCACCGTGCGCAGCCGCACCTTCAGCGGTTGCCCTTCGGAGTGAACCAGGGTTGTGTGGAGTGATTGGTAGAGGTTTTCGCGGCGGACGGAGATGTAATCATCAAAGCGGTGGGGGACGACGGGCCAGAGGTGGTGGAGATAGCCGAGGGCGGTGTAGCAGTCGATGGTATTCTCCATCAGGACGGTCACGCGCAACATGCGGTCCACGTCGCGGAAGCCGGCGTCTTGTTTCTCCAGGTCTTTATAGACGGTGAAGATGTTTTCCGGCGACATCTTCACGTCCTGAACGCCCAGTCCGTTGGATGTGAGGCAATTGGCGATCTGGGCGCGGACGGTCTCGAAGAAGGGGGTCTGGGCGCGGGCGAGGCGCTCCAATTCGGCGCGAATCGACTCGTAGACGTTGGGCTCCAGGACCTGCAGCGACAGCCCTTCCAGCTCGCTCTTCACTTCCCACATGCCCAGCCGATAGGCCAGCGGGGCGAAGACCGACAGCGTCTCCTTGGCCTTCGACCTCTGCTTGCCGGGCGACATGCCGTGGATGGTGCGCATGTTGTGCAGCCGGTCGAACAGCTTGATGATGACCGTGCGCACGTCGGCCGTCATCGCCTGCAGCAGCTTGTTGATCGTCGCCTGCTGCAGCTCCTCGACGGAGATCGTCTTGCGCTCCTTGGCCACGCCGCGCGTCACTTCCTTCAGCTTGGTGACGCCGTCCACTAGTTGGGCTACCTCGGGGCCGAACTCATCGCTCAGCACTTCCACCGGGATATCGGCGTCCTCGGCGATGTCGTGGAGCAGCGCGGCCGAGATCGCCGCCGCGTCCAGCCGGTAGTGGGCCAGATAGGTGGCGACGGTCAGCGGGTGGGTGAAAAAAAGCTCCCCGGTCTTGCGGCGTTGGGTGCCGTGCTCCCGGCGAGCGAATTGGAACGCTTCCCTCACTTGCTGTTGGTCGTTTGGGTGAAGGTACGTATCAGTCAGAGCAAATAACTGCTCGGCGGAGGCGATAACCAGTTCGCGATCGATCATTTCCCGAAATACATACCCCGAAACGCATGGGCTGGCCGGCCACAGATGGCCGGTAAACGTGATTCCAGTAGGTATATCCCCTCATTATACCTATATCGGCGGGAATTTGTAGCTTTTTTCACGAATTGACGGTGATGTACCGCATGCTTTAACTTGCATCTTGGTCAACTAAATGCGATGCGTCGATGGGCGGGTTACAAACTCGCCCCTTCCAGTGGCGCTGCGTGTGGTAGGGGTGGGTCTGCGACCCGCCCACCGGCGCGGAATAGAAAGGCACAGAGGAGGGCGGGTTGCAAACCCGCCCCTACCGGGGGCGACAGCGTCGATGGGCGGGTTGCAGACCCGCCCCTACCGGGGGTGATGACGTGTAGGGGCGGGTCTGTGACCCGCCCTTTTTCACGTGGGATGCAGCTGAGAAGGGCGCTGAGATATGCCAAGGAGATGCAAGCTAAAGCTTGCGGTACAAACAATACTTAACTCCCCTGCTTCTTAAAATCGACGAACCGATACCCCACCCCGCGCTCGGTCAAAATGTACTTGGGGTTGGCCGGGTCTTCTTCGATCTTCTTGCGCAGGTAGTTGATGTAGAGGCGCAGATAGTGGGTTTCGTCACGATACTCATACCCCCACACCTTGGCCAGCAGCGTGTCGTGGGGCACCACCCAACCTGCGTTCTGGATCAAATGGTTGAGCAGCCGATACTCCGTCGGCCGCAGGTCGATACGTTCGCCGTTGACGATGACCTGGTGCCGGTTGAAATCAATTGACAGGCGGTCATCGATTTGCAGCACGGTACGGGGCGGGGGGGCGGGCCAGTGGGCACGGCGCAATACGGCCGCCACCCGGCTGGTCAGCACGCGCGGGCTGAACGGCTTGGTGATGTAGTCATCGGCTCCCAGCCCCAGGCCGCGGGTGATGTCTTCTTCATCGTCGCGCACCGTCAGCAAGATGACCGGCATGGTCGAGATCTCGCGCAGCAGCTCCAGCGTCTGGAAACCGTCCATTTCCGGCATCATCACGTCCATGATCGCCAGATCGGGGTTGAATTGGCGAATCTGGTCGAGAGCCTGGATGCCGTTCTCGGCCTCGATGACCTGATACCCTTCCAGCTCCAGATTCATGCGGATGAAGCGCCGCATTCGCAGCTCGTCGTCGACGATGAGAATGAGTTGCGGGGCGGTGGGTTCCAGGTTTTCGGGGATTTGCTCAACCATTGGCTTTGTTCTCTCGCTGGGCCGGGGCTACTCGCGGACGAAACTGATCACCTTGTCCATGTCGGCGTCGGGCAGCAACTGGATGTGGCTGATACGATGCCAGGCGAAGAGGACTTGCTCGACGTTGCCGTCGAGAAAAGCGGCCGGGCGACCGTCGCGGCGTCGCGGGTTATAGACGGTGACGAAATGGGCCGACGGGTCGGGCGCGTTTTCGATCTCGCCAAGGATCGGTTCCTCATCGAGCAACTGGATGATGACTGATGATCGCATACCTCTACCTTAACCCAAGTTTAATCCGGCGGCGACAGTTGTACCAGTAATCCCCCGAAGCGGACGTTGGCCCCGGGCGGGATCTGGTAGGCGTAGCCGGGGACGAGGCGCACGCCGTTGAGCCACGTGCCGTTGCTGCTGTGCTGGTCGACGAGCACGTAGCCCCCCTCGATCCAGCGAATGGTGGCGTGGCGGCGGGAGACACCGCGCTCCTGGCCGCCGTAGGCCGTCAGGTCGAGTTCGGGGGTGTAGTCGTCGTCGGGGTCGGCCCGGCCCACGTCGAATAGCCCGCCAGTGAGGGTGATCTCGGCGTCATGGGCCGGCAGCCGCACGAGCAGGGCGGGCGGCGACGCGGCCGGGACGGCAGGGGCGGCCGGCAGGGGCGCTGGCGGCGGTTTGCGCTCCGGCGCGGGGCGGCCCGGCTTGCGAGTGGTCTGCACGTGGGCGCGCGCGGCGGGGTGGACGGCCGCGCCGCACTGGTCGCAGAAGAGCGTGCCGGGGTAATGCTCCGCGCCGCAGTCGGGACAGGTGATCATAGGTCGGTCTGCCCCATCAGCGAGCGCGTGCCGTATTTCAGCCGCTTGCGCCCCTCGGCCGACATGCCGCCCATGTGGGCCAGCTGCTGGGCCTCGATCTGCGCCTGTCGCGCCAGCCGCAGGTCGCCCGTCTCCATGTAGCGCGTGGTCAGCCGCTGCATGCGGGCCGTGGCCAGGTCGAGCCGGCCCGATTGGGCCTCTTCCCACGCCGTCTCCTGCATCCGGTACAGGTTGAGCCGCCGCACAGCCTCGATGAGCGCCGCCGGCGGGTTGGAGTCGAGCGACACGCCGGCCAACAGCAGCTCGGCCGTCTGCTCCACCCGCTCGCTCTCCCCGCCGGCCGCGGCGTAGGCCACTTCAAGAGGGAAGCGGAAGCGAGCGGGGATCGTCTGCGGCGCGACGAGAAACTCGAGCAGCACGGCGATCGGCGAACGCCCTTCCAGGTCGCCCAACGGCACGGGGTCGGCGTCGAGGTCGAGCGGCTGGGGGAAGGGAGCCAGCTTGAAGCCGCCGCGCGGCGTCAACTGGCTGGGCCACGAGCGGCGCAGGCTCAGATTGCGGGCGTGGATCTTGCCCAGCCCGGCCAGGCGACTCTCCAGCAGGGGCAGCACCTCGTCGGGGCTTTCGATGTAGCGGGATTGGCCGCCGGACGGGGCCACCAACGCGTCGAGGAAGGCGTCGTTCCAGTCGGCCCCCAGCCCGAAGGCGGTCAGGCCGATGCCGCGCTGGGCCGCCTCGGCCGCCAGCCGCAAACACTGCTCGGCGTCGCCGTAGGTATGGCCGTCAGTCAGCAGGATGAGGTGGGTCGTATGCCCTTCCATGCCCGGCCGCGTCACCTGGTTCAGCCCGGCGCGCAGCCCCTGGTAGATCTCGGTGCCGCCCGAGGCGGTGATGGCTCGCAGTTGGCGGCGCGGGTCGCGCCACGCCTCGGCCGTTTGGGGGTTGGCGCTGTGGGGGCCCGATTTGATCGTCGCCACCGGCAGCACCACCTCGGCCCGGTCGCTGAAGCTGACCAGCGACAGGGCGTCGTCGGGCCCCAGCTTGTCGAGGAGCAACCCCACGGCGGCTGTGACACGCTCCAGCCGTTCGCCGCGCATCGACGTGGAGCGATCGATGACGAGACCCAGGTTCAGAGGCCGGCGCCGCCCGCCCTCGTCGTCGCGCGGCCGCAGCGTGGCCAGCGCGTAGACGAGTTGCGGCGTGTCCAGCATCGGCAGTGTCGTAGCGCTCAGCGTCAGGTCGAGCTGCAGCGCGCTCTCCGGCGGCCCGGCCACCAGCGAGTCGTAGACTGTGCGACGCGACGGGTTGCTGAGGACCTCGTAGGCGTAGCGGACGCGCTCCCACGTCGCCTCGCCGATCGACTCGCCCGCGGCGGCCCGGGCGTCCCAGGCGGCCAGGGCGTCGTCGATCTCCCGCGACGTCGCCCGGCGGCCGACGCCCAGGACGGTGTAGAGATCAGCCGGTTGCGGGTCCATACGGATCATGGCCGGCGCGCCGCGTGGCGGCCGGCGGGCGCCTAGAACTCAAATTCCACCACCAGGGCGGTGATGTTGTCATGGCCGCCGGCGTTCATGGCCGCCATGTAGAGGCGGTCGGCCAGCTGCTGGGCCGTGCCCTCGCCGTGCAGGATGCGCTCCATCTCCTCGACGGAGACGAGACCGCACAGCCCGTCGCTGCACAGCAGCAGCTTGCCGGCGTCGGGCATCTCCAGCGCCACCGTGTCGGCCGTCAGCGCCCCCGCCTGCCCCAGCGCCCGCAGCAACACGTTGCGATACTGGAAGTTGGGCGCTTCTTCGGCCGACAGGCGGCCCGTCTCCTGCAAGCGACGCACGAGCGAGTGGTCTTCGGTCAGCGGCTTCAGCTCGCCGTCGGTCAGCAGATAGGCGCGGGTGTCGCCGACATGGGCCACGCAGAGGCGGCGACCAAGGATGAGCGCGGCCGTCAACGTCGTGCCGCCGCTGCTCGCCGAGCCGTCGGGGCTGGGCTGGTAGACGGCGTCGTGGGCGGCGAAAACGGCCCGCTCCATGAGATCGACGACGTCGGCCTCGCGCGGGGCGGGCCGGTTGTTCAGCAGCGGGAAGTAGAGGTTGATGAGCACAAACTCGGCGAAGGCACGCGTCGCCGCGTTGCTGGCCACGTGCCCCTCGCGCTCGCCCCCCATGCCGTCGGCCACCACGTAGAGGCCCATGGGCTGCATGGCGAAGTAGCCGCCGAACTCGGTCGTCAGCGCCAGACAAGCGTCCTCGTTACGCTCGCGCTCGGCGCCGCTCTCGCACCGATAGCCGCTCTCAATGACGGGCACAGCGTGTTTGTTCATGGCGTCTCTCAGAGCGGAAGGGCGTAGAGGCAGTGGTCGGTGGCGCCGACATAGAGGATGCCGTTGAGGATGGTCGGCGCGCCGATGATGGGACTGCCGACGTCGAAGCGCCATTGCAGCTCGCCACGCCGCGTGCTGACGCCGTAGATGCTGCCGTCGGTGGAGCCGAAGTAGACGGTGTTGCCCCAGACGGCCGGCGCGGAGACGACCTGGCCGTTGGTCGGGTGGGACCACAGCTGCCGGCCGCGCGTGATGTCGATGGCGTACAGATTGCCGTCGGCCGAGCCGATGTAGAGCGTGTCCTCGAACAGCACCGGCGTGGAGACGACGGGGCCGCCGGTGGCGAAGCGCCAGATGGGCCAGCCGGAGCTGGCGTCCATGGCGTAGACGTTGCCGTCGGCCGAGCCGACGTAGACGATGTCGTCGGCCACCTTGGGCGACGAAGTCACCGCCCGCTGCGTCTTCACTTGCCACTTGGGTTTGCCCGCGCCCAGTTCCAGCCCCAGGATCTGCCCCCCCTCGGTGCCGAAGTAGACCAGCTCCTCAGCCACGTAGGGGGTGGAGCGCACGGGGGTATAGATGTTGGTCTTCCAATAGAGCTGGCCGCGCATGGCGTTGACGACATAGAAAAAGCCGTCGTCGGAGCCGAAAAAGACGTGGTCGAAGCGCACGGCCGGCGTGGAGTAGACCGGCCCCTCGGCTTTGAACTGCCAGTTGAGCCGCCCTTTGCGGAGCTGCAGCGAGTAGACGGAGCCGTCGGACGAGCCGAAGATGACCGCGTCCTCGTGCGTCACCGGCGAGCCGCCGATGCCGCCGCCGGTGGGATACTTCCACAGAAACTCCCCCTTATCGGCAGCGATGGCGTACAGGTTGTGGTCATACGCTCCGGCGAAAATGATCCCTTTGGCCACGGCCGGGCGGGTGCGGATCTCGTCCTCGCAACGAAAGACCCACAGCGGCTTGACCTGGCTGATGCCCGCCTTGAGCGTGGCCGCCGGCGCGTCGCCGACCGTCCCCTCCTCGAAGGCGCGCCCGCCTTCCTTGGGGCTCAGCCGGTGCTCCAGGTCGCTCTCATCCCCATCGCTCTCCGACAGTACCAGCAGCGCCTCGCGCAAGGCCATGGCGTCGGGGAAACGGTCCTTGGGATCATAGGCCAGGCAGCGCATGATGATCCCCTCGAAAGCGCGGGAGATGGCGGGGTTGGCGGCGCGAATCGGCCGCTCGCTGAAAGTGAACGGCGTCTCCTGGCGCGGGTCCTGGCGGGTCAGCAAGTGGTGGAGCGTCGCGCCCAGGCCGTAGACATCGACGGCCGGTGTCGCCTCGCCGCGGTACTGCTCCGGCGGCGTGTAGCCGGCCGTGCCGATCATCGTGCCCTTGTCCTCGTTGGCCTCAAACAGCTTGGCAATGCCGAAGTCGATGAGGCGGATGTGGTTGTACGGGTCGAGCATGATGTTCGACGGCTTCAGGTCGCGGAAGACGATGGGCTGGGGCTTCTGGCTGTGCAGATAGGCCAGCGCGTCGCATACTTGCAGCGCCCAGTCGAGCGCCTTTTGCTCGTCGAGGTACTCGTCCGTCTCGTCCAGCCACTGCTGCAGGTTCTGGCCGGGGACGAACTCCAGCACCAGGTAGCTGCGGTTGCCGTCGGTGAAGTAGTCGAAGATGTCGGGGATGGCCGGGTGGTTGAGCATGGCCAGCATGCTGGCCTCGCGCTCGAAGGATTTGATTGTCAGCTCGCGCATCTCGGGATCGGCCGTGCCGATGACCATCTCCTTCACCGCGCACAGGCGGGTGACCGAAGGGAAGCGCAGGTCGCGCGCCTGATAGACGGAGCTGAAGCCGCCCGTGCCCAGCGGCCCCATAACCATGTAGCGGCCTTGCAAGACCGCGCCCGACTTCAGCGCCTGGCCGTCGCGCGGGGCCAACGGCTTGCTGTCCCCGTCTCGTTTTCCTGGCGGCATCTCTCGCGTGCCAAATTCCATGAGCGTGCCTTGTTGAGAAAGTTTACCGATACATCCCGCGCGGCGAGTATGTGGACTGGAATAGGAGTAATTTAACCACGGATTTAACGGATAGTAGTTTTCGATTAAGGTAATCCGTTATATCCGTGTCAATCCGTGGTTTATTTCTTCCACTCTCACTAACTACGGCTTCTCTCGGATTAATCGGAATGTGGTTTTCAATTCAAGCAATCCGTTTAATCC
>CAYNOL010000116.1:8619-11607 GCA_964398825.1 uncultured Ardenticatenaceae bacterium | reverse complement strand
AATGCGGGGATGACGGCGTTGCGAAAGGCGTGGCGCCACTCCAACTGCCCGTCCTTCAGCCCGCGGGCCTGGGCCGCCAGCAGGTAATCCTTGCCCTTCTCTTCCATGACCGCCACGCGCGTGACACGGCTGATCGTGGCCCAGTAGAGCAAGCTGAGCGTGAAGACGGGCAGCACCAGCCGCCGGAAGGCGTCGGTCACCACGTCGGCCCGGCCGTTGAGGATGCCGTCGATCGTCAGGAAGCCGGTGATGGTTTTGAAATCGCTGCTCGACAGGGTCAGGCTGTAGATGCCGGTGCGGCCGGGCGGGAACCAGTTCAGGCCGACGTAGAAGATCGACAGCAGGAACAGCCCCAGGATGAAGGGCGGGATCGATGTGGCCAGGAAGGCGCTCATCCGGAAAACGCGGTCAACGGGCCGGTAGGCGCGCCACCCGGCCATCACCCCCGACACCAGCGCGGCCGGGATGAGCACCAGAACGGAGTAGAAGGTCAGCTCGGCCGTCACAGGCAGGCGGCGCTTCAGCAGCACCAGCACGTCTTCGTTGAACGTCGGGCTCCACCCCCAATCGCCGCGCAGCAGATTGCCCACCCAACGCGCGTACTGCACCGGATAGGGATCGTTCAGGCCGTGCTCTTCGATCAGCCGGTTCATCACGTTTTGCATCTGCTCGTCCGTCATCGGCGGCAAGCGCGGCGGCAGATAGAGCGCGGCCCGCTCCTCGGCCGGCGCCAGCATGATGATGCCGTACAGCGAGGCGGTGATGATCAGCAGGGTGATGGGGATGGCCAGTAGGCGGAGGAGGAGTTGTTTCAGGAGATCCATTTATTGGAGTGGTCAGTGTTCAGTAGGTCAGTGTTCAGTAGGTCAGTGGGTCAGCCGCTCGATCTCTCAGTCTCTCAGTCTCTGATACACCGACCTACTGATCTACTGACATACTCTCTTCATCCGCGTCGCGGCATTCTACCAAGCGCGTCGGCGTGACGCCTTCGATCCAGCAGTCGGCCGCGCGGCCGTCGGGGGCGGTGATGCGCATCAGGACGTGGCTGCCTTGCTGGGCGACGCGTTCGATGCGCGGGTCGGGGCCGAACCGGGCACGGCGCTCGGCCAGCCAGGCGGCCGCTTCGGCGGTCGATTGCAGCGCGCAGCCGCGGCATTCGTCCGGCAACGGCTCGCCGGTGATGAGGCTGCGCAGACCGACGGTGTAGGCCGGCGACGCGTCATAGCAGAAGCTGAGCTGGTCGTTGATGACCCGGCAATAGACCCAAGCGCCGCTGTCGAAGTCAGCCCCGACGATGACGGTCGAGTTCAGCGGATTCATGTCCACCAGGTTGAGGATGTAGTCGCCGCCGATGAGGTCGCGCACCGGCTGCAATGCCGCGTAGCTGATGCCGTCGTTCAGTTCCAGCATGCGCAGGTCGCCGTCGTGGGTCTGGGCCACGGAGAGGGCGTGGTGGGTCAGGGCGATGGCCGTCGACGACGGGTTGGCCATGGCGTTTTGGGTGGCAAAGCCGGCCAAGAAGACGAACGGCAGAGGCAGCAGCAGCGCCAGCCACGCGCGGCCGTTCAGCCGCCCGCGCTGGCTTGTCTCCACGGCGATCTGCTCCAGCCGGTAGCTCTGCAGAACGGCCAGAATGACCAGCACCACGATGAGCAGCAGCCCGCTGAGGATCATCCCGGTGGGAGTGCCTTCCAGCGTATACGGGTAGACCACCCGGCCGCGGAACGGCGGCTCAGTGAGCCAGACGGCCAGCGTGCGGCCGTAGGTGGGCAGATAGCCCAGCACCAGCGTGGCGGCTACGGCCGTCGCCCCCCACAGGATGACGGTGAAGGGAGTGTTGGCCGCGCGGCCGGTCAGCCAACCCACCAGGCTGCACAGGACGATGACCACCGCCGCGCCCAGCAGCAGCGACGGCATGTAGCCCGCCACCGGCAACCGGGCGATACGCCACAGCTCCACGCCCCACGCGCCGAGGCTCAGCGCCAAACCGATGAGCAGGCCGTTGAGCAGGCTGAGGCGGCGATAGATCGGCCGCCGGTGGGCGTCGACGCCGGAGAAATCGATGTCGAACGGGTCTATCGGGCTCGTTTGCGCCATATCCACACTCCTGCGATCAACAGCGCCGAGAGGACGGCCAAGGCAATACCCACCGTTCCGATTCGCGAGTCGTCGGTTGGGGCGGGCGGCTGAGCTTGGTCGGCCACCGGCTCGACGGCGGGGGGCGCGGCCGAGCCGGCCGTCTGCTCCGGCGCGGCGACGGCTCCGCCGGGATGAGTCGGGTAGTTGGTCAGATTGGCTCTCGTCAGCGTCGCGCCGTCCCAGACGCCGTTCTCGCGGGCCAGATGAGCCAGGATGGCCAGATACTCTTCCTGGCTCAGCTCGCCGGGAAAGAAGTAGGGCATGGTCACGCTCATGTAGCTGTAGACCCCTTCCAGCGTCTGGAAGCGGGTCAGGACTTGCGCGCCCTCAGTGCCCATGATGCGATCTACGGCCGGGCCGATGAGCGGCGGCACGCTGGTGGGCAGGATGACGTTCTGGTCGTAGGGGCGATTGCCGTGGCAGCCGCTTGTCCAGCAGTTTTGCTCTTCCGGCGGGTACTCCATGCGCCACTCGTCGGTCAGCCCTTGCCCCTGGTCGCCGTGGCACGGCTGGCAGTGGAGCCAGTAGAGTTGGGCCCCTTCGTCGGCCTGGGTCGGGGGGATGACGGTGGGCGGAGCGGCCAGGCGGTCGATCGTCGGCGTGGCGCCGGGGGCGGGCGTGGGCGATGGACCGAGGTCGGGCGTGCGCGTGGGGGCCGGGCCGCCGTGCTCGATCTGGGCCAGGGTGGTGGTGGAGAGAAGTAGCCAGAGGGCGGCGGTGACAAATATGGCCGCGCTGGTGGCTTTGGCTCGGCGTGACATGGTGTCGCTTAACCTGTTAGGTTGGGTCTTTCTCTTTTTCGCAAGCTGACAGCTTACGCTACATAGCAAGCTAAAGCTTGCGGTACAT
>CAYNOL010000116.1:0-8519 GCA_964398825.1 uncultured Ardenticatenaceae bacterium | reverse complement strand
GCAAGCTAAAGCTTGCGGTACATAAGAGAAGGCGGGCAATGTGTCGTCGCCCGCCTTCTATCCGTTTGGATATGCCATAACCGAGCCCGTTAACAGGCTCAGCCGCGTTCGCGCTACGCCTTCTTGCCGCGCAGCTTGGGATCCATGATGTCGCGCAGCGCGTCGCCGATCAGGTTCCAGCCCAACCCGTAGAGCAGCAGGGCGATGCCGGGGAAGACGATGATGTACCAGTGCTGGTCGAGCGTCACGATGTAGGCGCGGGAGAAGCTGACCACCTGCCCCCAGTCGGCGTACCCTTCCGGCAGGCCGATGCCCAGGAAGCTGAGCGCGGCGAACGACAGCACCACGGCGCCCAGGTTGAGCGAGATGCGCACCATGGTCGGGAACATGGCGTTGGGGATGACGTGCTTCAGCATCAAATGGGAGTCCTTCGCGCCGCTGGCTCGCGCGGCCAGCACATAATCCCGCTCCTTCGTGGCCAGGATGTCGCCGCGCAACTGGCGAGCGTAACCCGTCCAGCCGAAGATGACCAGCGCAAAGGTGGCCGGCCAGATACTTCGGCCGAAGATCGGCGTCAGCAGCGACGCCAGGATGAGCGCCCCCGTGATGAAGGGAAAGGCGTAGAATATCTCCACGACGCGCATCAAGAACTCATCTATCCAGCCGCCATAGAACCCGGCCAGCGACCCGAACAGGATGCCTATGACGGCCGTGAGGCTCGTGACGAAGAAGCTGGCGAAGAACGCCGTGCGCGTGCCCCAGACGACGCCGTACCAGATGTCATACTGGCCGCCGGTGGTACCCATCAGATGTACCCACTCTTCCTGGCGCGGCCAGATGTTCTTGTACCACCACGGCACGGTCATGGGCGCGTTCTTGTTCCACTCGCTCATGGGCGGCTTCGGCGTGGAGATGAAACCGTCGCGCGGGATCTGATTCCGGTTCCAGTTGGCGGTGGGGGGCGGGGCCAGAATCGGCGCGAATAGAGCCACGAAGGCGAAAACCAGGATGAGGATGATCCCCAGCACCGAGAGCGGGTTGGTGATGATCCCCTTGAAGATGCGCGCCCACTCGGGGCCGATCGCCTTCTCCAGCCGGGTCAGTTCGCGGAGTTCGCCGGCATCATAGGCGCCGGGCCGCAGGACAACGGGGTCGTTCGCTGTGGTCATGGTCTCGCGCTCCTTAGTTCAACCGCACCCGCGGGTCCAGCACCGCGTACATCACGTCGACGATGAGGTTGGCGATGATCAGCAAGACAGCCGTGAACAGCGCGTAGCCGAGCATCGACAGCACGTCGAGACTGACGGCCGCCTCGGCCGCCCAAGAGCCGATGCCGGGGTAATTGAACACCGTCTCGGTGATGACCACGCCACCCATGAGGCCGGCCAATGTCAGACCGGCCACGGTGATGACCGGGATGAGCGCGTTGCGGCGGATGTGCTTGTTGACCACCATCTTCTCCGGCAGCCCCTTGGCGCGGGCGGTGGTGACGTAATCCTGGCGCATCTCTTCGAGCATCGACGAGCGAGTGATCTTCAGCAGCAGGGCCACCTCGATGACCATGAGCGTCGTCACCGGCATAATCAGGTGGCGCAGCGCGTCGATGAAGATGTCGAAGCGCAAGTTGAGCAGCGAGTCGACGGTCATCATGCGCGTGTACTGTGTGAATTCGGGCCGCAGCACTTCCTGGCTGAAGGCGGTGGAGAGCCGGCCGGGCTGGAACCAGTCGAGCCGGGCATAGAACACCAGCAGCAGCAGCAGGGCGAAGACGAAGGTCGGGAACGACCAGCCGAGAATGGCGAAGACGCGGGCCACCTGGTCAAACAGCTTGTTGTGATTGAGCGCCGATTTAACGCCCAGCCAGATGCCGAAGCCGATGACCGGTATCATCGACCAGATGGCGAGCTCCAGCGTGGCCGGCAGCCGGCGGATGAGCACGTCGATGACATCCTCGCGGCCGGTGCGCGAATAGCCCAGGTCGCCGCGCAACACGCCGCCGACGCGCTCGCCCGTCGCGCCGTCGACCGTGCCCACCAGCCAGTTCCAATATTGCACGTGGAAAGGCTTGTCGAGACCGTAGCGGGTGATGATGGCCTGCACCTGGCGGTCGTTCTTGGGGATGTCGCGCACGTAGAGGGCCGAGCGCTCCACCGGCCCCAACACCTGCAACATGATGAAGATGAGCATCGTGACGCCGAACAGGATGATCGGCATAATCAAGAGACGGCGGATGATATAGGCGGTCATGTTTCGATTCTCCTATGCATATCGGCTCGCGACGTCGTTGCGCCGCATCTCTTTCTGTCTTCGTCTCCGAAAGGGCGGAAAACCGATCGACCGGCGCTGATGTTCGTTTCGTTCGGCGCCTCGTTCGCTTTTCCTCAACGCTGTTGAAGGCGGCTCAACGTTTCTTGCAACTCACCCAAGAAGCGCTTAGGCGCTCTCACCAACGTCCCCGACTTGGGGATTTTCGGCGGGTCTTCCTTCGGGAAGACCCGCCGAAATCATGTCAACTCAACCGAATCGCGGAGCGATCCGATCCAGAACGCAGTTAGTTCTGCGACATCGGGTAGATGAATTTCTGGAACTGACCGACGCGGTAGAAGTAACCGTTCACCCAACGCTGCTCGAAGTGGTAGCCGGTCGACTGGGCCAGGATGACGCTGACGGCTTCGTCGTAGTACTTCTGCTGCAAGTCGAAGTACATCTGCTCGCGGACGGCGGGATCGCTCTCGACGGCCGCGGCCGAGACCAGCTCCTGGTACTCAGCGATGACCTCTTCGGGCAGACCCTGGCGGCCGCCGAACGTCCCGTAGGTGTACGGCTGCATCCAGTTGTGCGGGTCGTGGATGTCCTCGATCCAGCCGCTGGCGACGACGGGCAGCTGCGCAGCGCGGAACTGGCGCAGCATCGTCGGCCACGGCAGACCGATGGTCTCGACCTGGTACAGTTCATTGATCGCGGCCAGTTCGCCCTGCAGGATCTCGCCGATGATCTGGCGGGTGGTGTTGCCGGTGTTGAAGGCCGCCTGGAAGCGGAAGCCGGTCGTCGGCAGCTGGCCATCCCAGGCCGCCTCGAGGTAGGCAGCGCACTCCTCGGGGTTGTACTGGTACATCGGGCCGTCTTCGTTGTAGCCCAACATGTCGCGGATGATCGGGCCATTGTTGCGAACACCCTTGCCGAGCAGCGCTTCGGAGATGTAGGTGTCGTAGTCGAAGCAGGTGTTCATGGCCTTGCGGACGTTGATGTCGCTGAAGAAGTTCATCGGGATGCCGTTGCCGTCCAGCTGGCCGGAGCCGACATAGGGCGAACCCTCGGCGACGTTCCAGGTCAGGAACAGGTCAGTACGGCTGACGGTGGGCAGCATGTCGAACTTGCGCAGCGGGCCGTTCGGGTTCTCTTCGTTGACGGTGCACTCGCCGGTCTGCCAGTCGCAGAATTCGCCGACCAGCTCATCGACCTGCGGCTCGTTCTCGGCCGGAATGGAAACCGTCGCGGCGTCGCCGGCCTGCAGGGCGGCGAAGCGGGTGCCCCACTCAGCGACGTTGCGGATGATGACCGTCTTCAGGGCCGGCGGGCCGTAGGGGCCACCTTCCCACATCGGGGTCTCTTCCGTGCGCCAGTAATCTTCGTTGGCGACCATGGCCCACTCCTCGCCGGGGGTCCAGTGGTCGAGCTTGAACGGGCCGGTGCCGTTGGCAACCGCGCCGAGGGCGGCGTTCTCCGCGCCGACAGCATAGTAGTTCTGCCAGGTGGCGCAATCGCCGTCCCAGTCGCCTTGCTCGGCCGCCCAACCGGCGTCGATCACGCTACCCCAGGTCTGGGCCAGGGTGGCCAGGAACGGCCCCCACGGCTGCGCCAGGTGGAAGGTGACGGTGCCGGCGGCGTCGTCGGCCACGATCTTGCTCTTGACCAGTTCACAGGTGGCGGCCAGTTCTTCCGGCGTGGCGCCGGCCTTCAGCCCCTCAGGATCGCCGGCGAAAGCGCCGGCCTGGATTTCATCGGTGATGTCACCGGAGGCATAGCCCATGATCGGCTCGATCAGAAGCCACTGCGGGCCGTTGGGGTCGCTCTGCAGCAGGCCGCGCTGGAAGCTGTAGGCCACGTCGCTCGGCTCCAGGGTCTGCCCTTCGTGGAAGGTGATGCCCTCACGAATGTTGAACGTGTAGGTCATGCCGTCTTCGGAAATGCCGCCGTTCTCGACCGAGGGCACTTCGGTGGCCAGCGCGGGGATGTAGCTCGTGCCGTCCCGGTAGTTATACCAGATCAGCGTCTCATAGACGTGGATCAGCGGATAGCCGCTGGCGGTGTCGTAGGCCAGGGCCGGGTCCAGCGTGTCGATATCGCCGAAGATCAACTCCACGTAGGTCTCCGGATCAGGAGCGTTCATCGACACTTCTTCGACCGGCTCGGGGGTCGCGGTGACGACAACTTGCTCGACCTCGGTGATGACGCGGGTCACTTCGACCTCTTGCCCTTCCTCGGTAATGGTCTCGGTGATGACGCGCGTCACTTCGACGATCTGCGTCTGCGGCTGACAAGCCACCAAACCCAGGGCCAAAACCAGCAGGGCGGCCAATATTAGGCCAATGCGATTCTTGCTAAACATAGTTTCGTATCTCCTCCAACTTCAAATGGTTTTCCGCAGTTTTTGAATGTGTGCGCCAGCAACGCACAGATCCCGCAAAATGCAAACCTCTCCTCTCTCTGACCTATCGACACCACCTCCTTTAGGGAGAATTACGAATTATGAACTATGAATTGCGAATACAGAGTTGGTTTGGCCGGTCTCGATCGCTAATTCTTAATTCCTAATTCCTCGTTGATTACAGGAATTTTTCGGCATGGTGGCAAGCCACCATGTGGGGGACGGCGGCCGTGCCGAGGTTCCGGAACTCGGGGTCGACTTCGCGACACACGTCGGTGGCGTAGGCGCACCGGGGGTGGAAGCGGCAGCCGGCCGGCGGGTTGGCGGGGCTGGGCACGTCGCCCTCCAGGATGATCCGCTGTCGCCGCGCTTCCTTGTCCGGGTCGGGGACGGGGATGGCCGACAGCAGCGCCTGGGTATAGGGATGCAACGGGTGGTCATACACCTCGTCGCGGCTACTCAGCTCGACGATGCGGCCGAGATACATCACCGCGACCCGGTCGCTGATGTAGCGCACCATGGACAGGTCGTGGGCGATGAACAGGTAGGTCAGGCCTAATTCGTGCTTCAAGTCGTCGAGCATGTTGACGACCTGGGCCTGGATCGACACGTCGAGGGCCGAAATGGGCTCGTCAGCGACGATGAACGACGGGTTGGTGGCCAGCGCGCGGGCCACGCCGATGCGCTGCCGCTGGCCGCCGGAGAATTCGTGCGGGTAGCGGTTGACGAAGTACGGGTTCAGGCCGACCACGCGCAGCAGCTCCTGGACGCGCTCCTTGCGGGCGGCCATGTTGCCGATGCCGTGGATGACCAGCGGCTCGCTGATGATGTTGCCCACGGTCATGCGTGGATTCAGCGAGGCGTAGGGGTCCTGGAAGATCATCTGCATGTGGCGGCGCGTACGGCGCAGATCGCCGCGCCCCATCGTCGTCAGCTCCCGGTCGGCGAACTGGACGGAGCCGTCGGTGGGCACTTCCAGCTGCAGAATGGAGCGGCCGGCGGTCGATTTGCCGCAGCCGCTTTCGCCCACCAGGCCGAGCGTTTCGCCCTTGTAGATGTCGAAGCTGATGCCGTCGACGGCCTTGATGTGGCCGACGGTCTTGCGCAGCACGCCGCGCTTGATGGGGAAATGTTTGACGAGATTGCGAACCTTGACGAGCACCGGCGCGGTTTGGGCCGGGGCGTCGCCGCTCAGAGGAGTGGTCGCCTGGGTGGCGGCCACTTGGGGGTGGGTCACTTGGGGGTTGGTCATTACGTTGCTGCTCACAGTTCCACCTCCGCCAAATGGGCCGCGGCTTCGTGGTCGATCGCTTCCAGTTGCTCGATGTCGTGGATGCGCAGCCCGGCGTGGACTTCCTCGGCGCGCCAGCAAGCGGAGTAATGGTCCGGCGCGACGGCCCGCAGGGGCGGGTTCTCTTCCCAGCACCGCTCCACGTTGTAGGGGCAGCGCGGGGCGAAGGGGCAGCGGGTCGGTTCCTGCAGCAGGTCGGGCGGCAGGCCCTTGATGGGGATGAGTCGCTCTTTGCGCTTGGCGTCGATCTTGGGCAGCGACTCCAGCAGGCCCACGGAGTAGGGGTGGGCGGTCTCTTTATAGAGGGAGCGCACCGGCGACATCTCGACGATGAAGCCGGCGTACATGACGATGATCTTGTCCACCATGCCGGCGATGACGCCCAGGTCGTGGGTGATCCAGATGATCGACATGCCCAGCTGCTGCTTGAGGCGCAGCACGAGGTCAACGATCTGGGCTTGAATGGTTACGTCCAGGGCGGTGGTGGGTTCGTCGGCGATGAGGAGCGAGGGGTTACACGAGAGGGCCATGGCGATGCCGATGCGCTGCCGTTGGCCGCCGGAGAATTGGTGGGGGTAATCCTTCAGCCGGTCGGCGGCGTTGGCGATGCCGACAAGGGTCAGCAGCTCGGCCGCGCGGGCGTCGGCTTGCTCCTGCTTCATCCCCAGATGGAGCACCAGCGCCTCGGTCATCTGCGAGCCCACCGTCAACACGGGGTTGAGCGAGGTCATCGGGTCCTGGAAGATCATCGCCATCTCCCGGCCGCGCACGTTGCGCATCTCGTCGGGGGAAAGCTTGATCAAATCCCGGCCGCCGAACATCACTTCGCCCGCTTCCACCTTGCCGGGTGGGCTGGGGATGATGCCCATGAGCGACTTCATCGACACCGATTTGCCGGAGCCGCTCTCGCCGACAATGGCCATGGATTCCCCTTCGTCCAGGTCAAAGGAGATGCCGTTGACCGCATGGACAATTCCGTCCTCGGTATAAAACCGGGTTGTCAGGTTTCTGACTTCAAGCAGCTTAGCCATTGGCCCCCCGCGTAATTTTGTAATGTCCGGGCATCATTGCCGTATTCCTGTTAGCAGCGTAGCCGGAGCGCGCACGGCGCCCCTGACCGGTTTATTAGAGATAGATAAATATAACGAAAAACCACGCATTGCCAATAGTTTTCGGCCAGACACATTGAAAAGTGCATTCTTCAAAAAGCCAACTGTGGCCCGATAGTAACATAAATAACAGTAAAACTGTAAATTGTCAATATATAGGTGTCAAATTGGTGGCAGATTGGGGTCAGGCGCGACGTAGTTCGCTCATCGCAGGCGCCCAGACAGAGACTAAACCAAAACCCCCTCCCCTGTGCTGGCAAGGGAGGGGGTCGGGGCGACGGCGTTATAAGTTCATAACAACGCGGCCACCATTTGAAGAGGAGGTCAAGCGGGTTATTCGCCCGAAGCCAACGAGTAGGCGTAGTAGTCGCGGCCGAACGCGCCCACGCGATAGTAGTAGCCGTCGACCCACGGTTGGGTGTAGAACGGCGCGTCGCGCTGCAGCAGGATGACCTGCGGCACCGTCTCGTAGAACAGCTCCTGCAGCTCGAAGTAGATTCGCTCCCGCTCGGCCGGGTCGGAAGCCAGCACGCCGGCGTTGACCAGCTCGCGGTATTGGTCCATCAGTTCGGCCGGGATGTTCTGCCGCGCGCCATAGGTACCCGTCAGGTAAGGCTGTACCCAGTTGTGCGGGTCATGGATGTCTTCCTGCCAGCCGTTGACCGTCACCGGCAGCAGCGAGGCGCGCTGGGCGGCCAGCAGCGTCGGCCACGGCAAGCCGAGCGTCTCCACCTGGTAGAGGTCGTTGATCGCGCCCAGTTCTCCCTGCAGGATCTCGCCGATCGTCTGGCGGGTGGTGTTGCCGGTGTTGAAGGCGATCTGGAAGCGGAAGCCGGTCGTCGGCAGTTGGCCGTCCCACGCCTGCTCCAGATAGGCAGCGCACGCCTCGGGGTCGTACTCGTACATCTGGCCGTCTTCGTTGTAGCCCAGCATGTTGGCGATGATCGGGCCGTTGTTGCGCACGCCCTGGCCCAGCAGCACCTCCTGGTTGTATGTCTCGTAGTCGAAGCAGGTGGCCAGCGCCTTGCGGACGTTGATGTCGCTGAAGAAGTCCAGCGGGATGCCGTTGCCGTCCAGCTGGCCGCTGCCCACATAGGGGGAGCCGTCGGCGATGACGAACGTCGGGAAGACGTCGGTGCGGTTGACGCCCGGCCGGTTGATCCACTTGCGCAGCGTGCCGCCCGTGGCGTCGGGGTTGGGCTGACATTCGCCCGTCTGCGAGTCGCAGATCTCGCCCACCAGCGGGTCGACCTGCACCTCGTGCTCGGGGTTCACCGTCACCCATTCGGCATCGCCGACCTGCAGCGCGGCGAAGCGGGTGCCCCATTCGTCGACGACGGAGTAGATGACTGTCTTGATGGCCGCCGGGCCGTAGGGGCCGCCTTCCCAGCGCGGCGTCTCTTCGGTGCGCCAGTACTCTTCAAAGGCCGTCAGGACGATCTCCTCGCCGGGCGTCCAGTGGTCGAGCATG
>CAYNOL010000115.1:0-11853 GCA_964398825.1 uncultured Ardenticatenaceae bacterium | reverse complement strand
AAGCTGAAGCATGCGCTACAACCTGTACCGCAACCTTCAGGTTGCCTCCCCGCGCTACAGGCGGACGCAAGCTGAAGCATGCGCTACAGCTCTTCTCATCATTCGTAATTCTCTTACGCCTTTCCCAAAACGGCCGCCAGCAGCGCCATCCGGATGTACATCCCGTTTCGCACCTGGCGGAAGTAGGCGGCGCGGGGGTCTGTGTCCACCTCTGTGCTGATCTCCCCCACGCGAGGCAGCGGGTGCATGACGATCATCTCCTTCTTGGCCTGGCGCATCAGCTCGGGGGTGATGATGTATTGGTCCTTCACCTCGTTGTACTGCTCCAGGTCGCTGAAGCGCTCCTTCTGGACACGGGTCACATAAAGCACATCGGCGTTCTCGATGACGTCGGCCACGTCGTGGCTCTCGCGCACGTCGAGGCCGCGGTCGCGCACCTCGTTCATGATCTTCAGCGGCATCCGCAAAATCTCGGGCGAGACGAAACGCAGGCTGACGTCGAAGTGGAGCAGCAGCTTGGTCAGGCTGTGGACGGTGCGGCCGAAGCGCAAGTCGCCCACCATGGCCACCTTCAACCCGTTGATGCGCCCCATCTCCTCCTGGATGGTGTACAGGTCGAGCAGCGCCTGGGTGGGGTGCTCGCCGGGGCCGTCGCCGGCGTTGATGACCGGCACCTGGGCCGCGTCGGCGGCCACGCGCGCCGCGCCGATCTCCGGGTGGCGCAGCACGATGAGGTCGGCATATTGCTCCAGCGTGCGGATGGTGTCGGCCAGCGTCTCCCCCTTGCTGACCGAGCTGAACTGCACGCCCTGGGTGATGGGGATGACGCTGCCGCCCAGCCGCTCCATGGCGGCGATGAACGACGCGCTGGTGCGGGTGCTGGGCTCATAGAACAGACAGGCCAGCACCTGCCCCTTCAACAGGTCGACGCCGTTGACGCGCCCCACCATCTCGCGCATCTCCTCGGCGCGGCTGAAGATGTAGTTCAGGTGGTCGGGGCCGAACTGGTCGACGGAGAGAATGTCCCAGCCGGTCATGCCGTTGGCGCGCACGCGGCCGTTGCCGTTCAGCCGCGCTTCCAGCTCCGGCAGATTAAATAGCGGTTCCAGCTTCATCAATTCCATTTGAGTGCTCCTCTGTTGTCGTCTCGTCCTCTTCTTCCATTCCAATCAGGCGGCCGCTGCCGGGCGGGGCCAGCACTTCGCCGTCTTCCACCACCGTCCGGCCGCGCAACACCACGCGCCGCACACGGCCGCCGGCGGTCATGCCCGCGAACGGCGTCCAGCCCACTTTCGTCCGCCAGCCGCCGACGGGGATGGGCCGGGGGGTCATGTCCACCTCCACATAGGTGTCGGGCTGCTCGGGCAGGCCCAGGATGCGGCGCGGGTTGTGGCACATCAGCGCCGCCATCCGCTCGACGGATAGGCGGCCGTCGTCGACGGCCGTCAGCATCAGCGGCAGGCTCGTCTCCAGCCCCGGCACGCCCGGCGGCGGCTCGGCCGAGCGCTTCTCCAGCAGCGTGTGGGGGGCGTGGTCGGTGGCGATGCAGTCGATGGTGTCGTTCAGATGGGCCCACAGCGCGGCCACGTCGTCGGCCGTGCCCAGCACCGGCCGCATGTCGCCCAGCGGCCCCAGCCGGGCGGCGTCGGCCTCGCTGAGGAAAAGGTGGTGGGGGGCCACTTCGCACGTCACGGCCAGGCCACGCCCCTTGGCGTCGGCGATGAGCTCGATCTCCTCGCGGCGGCTGACGTGGGCGATGTGGATGGCCCGGTCGTAGACGGCCGCCAGCCCGATGGCCACGGCCACGCTCTGCCGCTCGGCGTGGAGCACGATGAGCTTCTCGCGCGGCCAGTGGCGGAAGCAAGCCACCAGCGCCGGGACGCTGTCGACGCGCAGTTTGCCGAAGGTGTCGTTGAGGTAGATCTTCAGGCCGACGGTGCGGCGGGCCAGCGCGGGCAGATGGGCCAGGTCGTCGGGCGCGGCCCCGGCGTAGAGCCCCACGTCGCAGCGGGCGTCGTGGCGGGCCAGCCCCACGGCCATGTCCAGCGCTTCGGGCGTGGTCAGCGGCGGGTTGGTGTTGGGCATGGCCAGCACCATGGTGACGCCGCCGGCCAGCGCCGCGGCCGTGCCGGTGGCGAAATCCTCTTTGTGCGCGCCGCCGGGCACGCGCAGGTGGGTGTGGATGTCGATTAGGCCGGGTAGGGTTAGCATGTCAGTGGGTCAGCAGGACAGTAGGTCAGTATTCAGCAGGTAAGTATTCAGTAATCAGTTTCCGACGTCCGTTGTCCGTCGTCCGCCGTTGGCCGGCAGGCAAAAAAAAGCCTGATCCAAATGGATCAGGCTTAAATGGTTGAATAGAATGGCGGGCCGGGCCGGGTCGATTTCCGTCCGGGTTAGCGTTCCGACGCCTCGCCGCGCCGCCAGTATGTCGATCTTCTCGCACACTGAGACGGCATTATAGCAAAAGCGCGGGTGTTGGCAAGGGGGATTGGGGACTGGGAGACTGGGAGAGTGGGAGACTGGAGACTGGGAGACTGGGAGACTGGAGACTGGGAGACTGGGAGACTGGAGTCTCTCAATCTCCCAATCTCCCACTCTCTTAATCTCCAATTCGTAATTGCCTAAAGCGGCCAATCGCGCAGCATCCGCGCCGTCTCTTCCCGGTGCTCCGTCTCGTCGCGCACCATGTCTTCCAGCTGGACGACGAGGCCCACGTCGCCGAACTCTTCGGCCTGGTTGGCGCGCTCCACATACGCCTTCACGGCGTTGGACTCGGCCTCGAGAACGGCCTCGAGCATCTCGCGGTTGGTGCTCGCCTTCTTGACCGGGCTGGGGGTGGTCGTCGGCTCGCCGCCCAGGGCGACGATCTTGTTGGCCAGGAAGACGGCATGACCCTGCTCGTCGGGCACTTCGTCGAGGAAGAACTGCACCAGCTGCGGCCGATAGGGGCCGGTCACCTTGGCGGCGTAGGTGGTGTACTGAATCAGCGCGGCCAGCTCGTCGGCCAAATCTTTGTTCAGGTGTTCGATTAACGTTTTCGCATCCATTGTATTGTGGTCCTTTTCGCTAGACCGGCGGGTGGAAAGGAAAGGGGACAGTGGCGGGCGTCGCGCCGGTCGACAACGCGCCGCAGAGCACGAACCAGGCATCAGTGTACCATAGAGCGGCCGATCGTGACAGAGAAGAGAGGGATTATTAAGGAAGAAACCAAATCTGCCGAATCTGTCGAATCTGCGGATGATTTTTCTTAACTGGTCTGCACCATCGAGCGCCGCCGCGGTCTACCCGCCGCGCAGGAAACCCTGGCCCAAATCGAGTCGCTACCCATTCGCATGATCGAGGCCAACCGCCGGCGCATCCTGGCCGCCGCCCACCTGAGGACCAACCACCCAATCGCCTACGCCGACGCCTTCGCCGCCGCACTCGCCCAGGAGTTCAACGCCGTCCTCATCACCGGCGATCCGGAGTTCCGTGCCTTGGGCGGTGCGGCGGCGATCGAGTGGCTGGATTAGAACGTGGTTTCCCTTCTTCGTCTTAACTCTCCGAAGCCACCTGTTCCATCACCCGGCGGATCGACTCCGGCGGCTGGGCGCCGCTGAAGGCGTATTTGTTGTTGAAGACGAAGAACGGCACGCCGCTGATGCCCACCTGGCGGGCGTAGGCGACGTCGCTCTCGACTTCGGCCGCGCCTTCGTCGCCGGCCAGCGCCTCGCGGATGGCCTCGCCGTCCAGCCCGTTGGCCGTGGCGATGTCGACCAGCACATCGATGTCGCCGATGTCGCGGCCGTGCTCGAAGTAGGCGGCGTAGATGCCGTCCAGCACGTCGCCCCGCTTCTCTTCCGGCGTCAGATAGGCCAGCCGGTGGGAGAGCATCGTGTTGGGCGACTTCTCGATGTCGTCGAAGTTGAACGTGAGGCCCACGGCCGCGCCGCGCTGCCGGGGCGCGCCGAAGAAATCCTCCAGCGACATGCGGCCGCCCCCCTTGGCCAGCATGTTCTCGCGGAAGTCGCGCCCCTCAGGCGGGGTCGTCGGGTCGAGGAAGAAGCTGCGATAGCGCACCGTCACCGGCTCGCCCTGCCATTCAGCCAGCGCCAGCTCCAGGTGGCGCTTGCCGATGCGGCACCACGGGCAGACAGTGTCGGAGAAAACGTCGATTTGCATGGATTCACCTCATGGCGCGAACGGGGGAAAAAGTAACCACACATCACACAGCTTACACAGATTTGGCAGATCTCTGTATATCTGGTTGTGGCTGGTTTCTCGCCGTTGGTTCGCGCAATTGTTGTTCTGATGAAAAAGACGTTCCGACGAGGAACGTCTATCGGATTTGATTATAGGCAATTGGCGGGGGGATTCAATGGTGTGGCGTAGGCTGACAGCCTGCGTCTTTCTACGGCAGGCTGTCAGCCTACGCCACCACTCAGCGCACCACCCCCGGCAGGAAGAGGGTGTACACAGGCTCCGGTTCAATTGTGAAGAGGCGAATTTCGCTGAGGGGGCCGGTTTGTTCGCACTCGCCGGGGAGGTCGATGCCGGCGCGGACGCCCCAGTAATAGTCGCCGGGGGGCAGCTGGGGGGTCGTAACCGTCGTCTCGACCGTCATCGTTTCCAAGCCGGGGCTGCTCAGGTCGCTGTCGCTGTCGATGTAGACGACGTAGTGAGTGGCGTTGGCGACCGGAGACCAGGACAACGTCTGTTGCAGCTCGGTCGTCGTCAGGCCGTCGGGCGGGGACAACAGCTGGGGCGCCTCGGGCACGGGACAGACCGCCACGATGTCGACGGTGAAGGACCACACCTGGCTCCATTCGCCGGGCGCGGCGCATCCCTCAGCATGGTTCCGGCCGCGCACAGACCAGTAGTATGTCCCTGCGTCCAGCGGCGCGGGATCGATGTAGCTCGTGGCGTTGACCTGTTCGCCGATGTAGATGGTGTTGAAGGTGGGACTTTGGCTAACCCGCAGCTCGTAGAACGACGGCTCGCCGGCCGATTCCCACGCGAACGTCACCTCGGGCACATCGTAGGTCATCCCGTCACCGGGCGACAACAACACCGGCCGCGGCGGCGTCTCGCACTCCCCGGCCGACGTGTCGAGAGTGAAAGAGCGTGTCTCGCTCCAGCCGCTGACCTCGTCGCCGGCGCGGGTGTTGACCCGCCAGTAGTAGGTGTCGTCGGGCAGCCCGGTGTCGGGGTCGAAGCTCGTCCCGCTGGTTGTCACGTCCAGCACGACATCGCCGAAAGCCTCGTCGGTGCTGACCATCAGGCCATAGCCCGTTGCGCCGATGACGGTCGCCCATTCGAACAACGGCCGGGGGGTGTTCAGCGTCGCGCCGTCGTCGGGGGCCAGCAGGTGCGGAGGCTGGCCGCCGGTGATCGCCGACACCGCCCGGTAGGCGTCGAGCAGCCCACTGCCGCAGAGCGCGGTGTTGCAATAGGCCTCGTCGGGGAAATCGCGCGTGGTGGAGACGAGCAGATCGGTCACCTGGGCCGGGGTCAATGTAGGGTCGAGCCCCATCAGCAGCGCGGCCACGCCGGCCACGTGGGGCGCGGCCATGCTCGTGCCATGCATGTAGGTCAGGGCATCGTCGGCGGGGCCTTTCTTGCCGGCGTTGGAGGTAGACAGAACGCCCGCGGTCGGCAACGGGAACCCTTCGCCGCCCGGCGCGGTCAGCTCCACCGAGGGGCCATAGTTGGAATACGTCGCCAAATCGCCGAGCCGGTCACCGGCTGCGACGGTGATGACCCCGTCACAGCCGGCCGGCGTGGAGAAGTCGGCGTTGGACATCTCGTTGCCCGCGGAGGCGACGACGACGGTTCCGGCGGCGACGGCAGCATGGATCGCCAGTTGCATCAGGCTGCTAGGACCGCAGGCGCCCGACGCGCCGAGACTCATGTTGATCACATGGGCCGGGTTGGGGTTGGGCGGCACGTCGTCGACGGATAGGCCCGCGGCCCAGGCGATGGCCGGGGCGACGTCAGACAGGAATCCGCCGCAGCGGCCGAGCACGCGCACCGGCAGAATCCTGGCCTGCCAGTTGACCCCCGCCACATCCGCGCCGTTGTTCGACGCCGCGGCGATGGTGCCCGCCACATGGGTTCCATGCCATGAGCTGTCGCGGGCGAAGAGGTCACACTGGGTGGCGCCGTTCCAGTCGCCGGGGTCGGATGGGTCGGCGTCGCGGTTGCTGCCCTGGTTGCCGGGGGGGTCGTCGTCGTTGGCATTGAAAGGCGACGAGATGAAGTCGTAGCCGGGCAGGACGCGGCCGGTGAATTCGGCGTGGGGGCGGATGCCGGTGTCGAGCACGGCGACGACGACATCGGGCGAGCCGGTGGTGATGTCCCACGCAGCGGGCAGATTGGCCCCCTCTTTGACGCCGGGCTCGTACTGGTAGTGCCACTGGAGGGCGAAACCGGGATCATCGGGCACGGCCGCGGCCGAGCGGGGGGGCGCGGTGTGGGCACTCCGGCCGGGGATGATGCCGGTGTGGCGCAGGATCACATCCGGCTCGGCGTAGGCCACTTCCGGCAAGGCCATCAGGTCGCGGGCCACGGCACCGACGGCGTCGGGAGCCATCGCCGACGGCAAGCGGTAGACGTAGGTGTCGCCGAACCCCACCGGGCGGACGAAGGCCAGCGGGCGGCCGGCGGCCTCGCTCAGCCGGTCGATCTGCCGCGCGGCGCGGCTGACACCCGGTTGGTCGTGGAAACGGATGATGACCTGGTCGGTGGGCATGGCCGGAGCGGGGGCGGCAACGGCCGTCGTGGTGCCGGCATCGACCGCCGCCAACAGCAGCGCCGCCATCATCAGCGCCACAACCGCGACTCGCCTCACATTCGCTACGATGCTCATAAAGCCTTACTCCTTCACAAGAAGTGGAAACCACAGATTACACAGATCAGGAAAGGAAACTGAGTTTTCAGCATGAAACCGAGTTTTTCCTGAAAACTCGGTTTCTGAATCACCGGCGGACCAAGAGTATCAGAAACCGGGTTTTTCAAAAAAAACGGCTTCAAGAACTCATGCAATCAGTGGCTTCTATTCCCCAATCATGTATCGTTCAGGTATGTCTACTGATCGTTCTCCTATCTCTTGGTGGCTCTTGCTGGGTGATTTATTGGTGTTGTTGCTGTTCGTTTTCATCGGGCAGCGGGACCACGATATGAGCGTCGTCGGGTCGTTGCCGAGCCTGGCGACGACGACGCTGGCTCTGGCCGTTCCGTGGGCGGTCGCCGCGTGGTGGATGGGTGCGCTGCGGCGTCCGCAGGGCGAGGACGCCCGGGAGTGGCTCAGCCGGTCGCTTGATGCCTGGCTTATCGCCTCACCGCTGGGGCTCCTCATCCGCGCCGTGGTGCGCGGGCAACTGTCCATCGCCGTGCCGTTCATGGCGGTGGTGGTCGTCCTGGGCGGGCTGTTCGTCCTCGCCTGGCGCGCGGGCGTCTATTGGTGGAGCAGAAAGAAGAATCTTTAACCACGGATTGACACGGATAGGGCGGATTTTCACGGATAAGAAAAATCCGTTTCAATCCGTCCTATCCGTGAAAATCCGTGGTAAAAAGATTAAGGGAACACCACGTCGACGGCGTCGAGGGCTGCCTTGGCGGGGATGCCGTTGTCGCCGCCGCGCCACAGGATGTCGAGCGACCGGCAGGACGAATCGGCGCCCCTGGTCTCGATCTCACAGCGGAACACATCCCCCTTCGTCACCGCCAGCCCGCCGATGGTGACGTTGGTGTCGCTGACCAGGTAGAGGGTGCCCAACCCTGGCGGGGCGGGTGAGTAGGCCACGCCGCCGATCTTCTTGAGCTTCGGCGCCAGGTCGCTGCTGTCGAAATAGAGCTCCAGCGTGCCCACCGTCTTGTCGCTGCCGAGCGGGCCCTCGTAGACCAGAATGTCGTCGCCGCCCCCGCTGACCCACGCCGTTTTGTAAGCGCCGACGGTGCTGATGAGCAGGCGGCCGTCGGGCAGCACCGCCAGCCCGTCGATATCCTCGGCCGCCGTCGTCAGCTCCATGTCGGAGCCGTCGAAGTACCACGAGTAGAGGCCGGTGGCCGGGTGGTAGCGAACGATGTCGCTGTCGTCGACCGTGGCGTTGCCCATGCCGGGCAACTTCTTCACGTTGCCGTCGGGGCTCAGCAGCACCGTCCCGTCGGGCAGCAGGGCCACGGCGTCGACGTCCCCCTTGCCCAACCGATTGGCCGAGCCGTCGAACCACAGGCTGAGGCCGTTGTCGGGGTCATCGAGCAGCACGTCCTCGTCGGCATAGGTCACCCCGCCCCGCTTGACGTTGCCCTTGTAGCTCAGAAACACCTGCGGTTCGAGCGGCGGGGTCGAGAACTCGCCGACGATGGTCAGGGGGCGCGTGACCCGCAGCGAAATGGGCGTCGTCATGCCGCGCAGAGCGCCGTCCCAGCCGTCGAACTGGCTGCCGTCGTCGGCCGCGGCCGTCAGCGTCAGCTCCGTGCCGTAGCTGTACTGGGTGAGGGTGAACGGCGCCGCGCCGTCGGGGTCACAGTTGGGCGGCGGGGCGAGCGTCACCACGCCGGGGCCGGCGGCCGCAGCCGAGGCGGGGAAGCAGGGGGGCGGCTGGCCGGTGGGGGCGCAGCCGTTCTGCGGGTCGCGGCCGAAATCAGCGGCCAGCGCGGCCAGCGCGTCGTAGATCTGCAAAAAGCCGTGGCCGTAGACGGGGTCAAAGCCGGGATCGCCCAGGTCTTCGGCCGACTGCTGCAGCGCGTCCCGCACATCGTCGCGGTCGGCCTCGGGCACGCAGGCGCGCAGCAGCGCCGCCGCCCCGGCCACGTGGGGCGAGGCCATCGACGTGCCCTGCCAGAAGTAGTAGCCCCACGAATCAGCCTCGCCGGGATAGTACGTCTCCTGCATCACCCCGTCGACGTAACCGTCGTTGTTCAGATCCTGGCCAAACTGGCCGCCCGGCGCGGCCAGGCCCATCGCCACGCCGCGGTTCGAGTAGTTGGCGCGCCCCCTGTCGTAGCGCGTCGCGCCGACGCCGATGACCTCGGGGTGGTTGCCGGGCATGCCCAACACCATTTGATTGTTGTTGCCGGCCGAGGCGACGATGACCACGTCCTGGTCGACGGCGTCGGCGATGGCGTCGTTGACCATTGCGTTGCTGCACACGGGATAGGTGGCGCCGGAGCACTTATCGCCCAGCGACAAATTGATCACCTGCGCCGGGGTGGGGTTGAGCGGCGCGTCTTCCACCTCCAGCCCGGCCGCCCAGACGATGCCCGCGGCGACGCCGGCGAAGGTGCCGATGCCGTCGTCGTCCAGCACCTTCACGGCCATGAGCCGCGCGGCCGGGGCGACGCCGACGACGCCGACGCCGTTGTCGCCACACCCGGCGGCCGTGCCGGCCACATGGGTACCGTGGCCGTTGTCGTCGTGGGCTGCGCCGGGCCCGGCCTCCTTGGTGAAGACATTGAACTCGGCGAAGAGGCCGTTGCAGAAGCCGTCCTCGCCGTCGGCGCTGACACCGCTGTCGAGAATGGCGATGATGACCCCCTGACCCGTCGCGCCGACGGCGCCTGTGGTGGCCCCCCACGCCTGCTCCAGCTGCACCTGGGGCATGTGCCACTGGAGATCATAGAAGGCATCGTTGGGCGTCAGGCTCAGTTGCGCAGCGAGGGCGGCCACGCGCATGCCATCGAGGCTGACGTAGATGTCGGGCTCGACGGCGGCCACGCCGGGCAGCGCCTCGGCCGCGGCCAGCAGAGTGTCGAGGTCGACGGATTCGGCTGCGTCCAAGCCGCCGGGGTACAGCTTGTACCAGTCGCCGAAGATGCGTTCGGCGCGATAGCCGGCCGGCGAGGCGGCCGCCGGGTCGGGGATGCGGGCCAGCACATAGCCCGGCACGCGCCGGCCTCCGGCGGGGTCGAGGGGTTGCAGAGCGGCGTCCCCGGTCGCGGGCGCGGCCCCATGCACAGTGGACAACGAAGCCGCCAGGATGGCGAACAGGACGGCCGCCGGCCCGATGCGGGCGAGTAGGGTGTTGAGATGTTTCATGTGTCTTCGGTTACTTTCGGCCGCCTCGGGGAGCGCGCAATGCGGACGGCCGCGACGGGGATAGATCGCCCGGTCGCCGAACGGGGGTCGCGCCAGGCTGAGGTAGTATAGAAAATCGGACCGCGGTTTGTAAAGGGATTTGAGTGAGCAATATTGCTTAATTGACCGCCGGCGGCCGAATCCCGTCGCCGGCTATAGCGCATCCCGTCAATTGACAAACCGCAACACTACGCCCTTCCTTAATCCGTGATCCCCATTAAACCGGCGGCTTGTCCAGCGGCGGCAACACGGCCAGGAAGTCGTCGGCAAAGCGCCGCGCGTACTCGTCCAGCAGCTGCTCCACCCGCCCCGCGTCGGCCGAGGCCACCACCAGCCCGGCGTGGTGGCGCTTGTTGGCGCGATAGACCACCTCGGCCGCGTCATAGGCCGACAGGTCGGGCCACTCCTGCCGCGCCAGGCAGACGAGGATCCCGGCGTACTCCCGGCGCGTGGGCCCCACGTCGTAGGCCGACAGGTCGGGCCGCCCCTGCGCGTGGGCGATCTCCATGCGCGCCCACTCCCCCCACAAATTCAGCCCGCTGGCCGCTTCCACCAGCCGCTCGATATCGGCCCCGCCCACCCGCGCCGCCACTTCGAGGAAGTAATACTGCCCGTCGTGGCCGCGGATGAACTCGGCGTGGGTGGCGCCGCGCTCCAGCCCAAAGGCGCGCAACAGCCGCTCGTTGAGCCCCAGCACCGCCCGCGCCTCGTCGCCGTCGGGCAGCGTGCGGCTGACGAAGACGCCGCCGTCGTGGGCCACGGTCATCGGCGGCCGGCCGTACTTGTGCGGCAGCGCGAAGCGGATCTCCCCGCCATAGACCAGCGAATCGACGTGGTAGATGTCGCCGGGGATGAACTGCTCCAGGTGAAACATCGACTGCTCGTCCCCCAGCTCGTCGAGTCGCCGCCACACCGCCTCGCTGTCATACACCTTGCGGATGCCCATGGCCCCCGCCTCGGAGCGGGGCTTCAGCACCCACGGGGGCGAGACGCGCGCCATGTAGTCGCGCAGCCGGTCGTAGCTGAACACCGGCGTGAAGGGGGGCACGGGGATGTCGTGGGCGGCCGCCTGGGTGCGCATGGCCAGCTTGTCGCGGAAGTAGCGGGCGTTGGTCTCGCCCAGCCCGGGCAGCCGCAGATGCTCGCGCAGCGCGGCGGCCGTCTCCACGTCGTAGTCATCGAGGGGCACGATGGCGTCGATGCGGCGCTCACGCATCAGATAGCTGACGGCGTAGAGGATGTCGGGCCGCTTGCGCAGGTCGGGCATCAGCAGCAGCTCGTCGATGCTCTCGCGCGGCCACGGCTCGCCGGCGTTCTTCTCGCGCGTCAGCAGCAACACCCGCGCCCCCAACGCCTTGGCGGCCGTCAGAAAGCTCGTCCCTTTGAAGTAGCTGGCAAGGCAGAGGATGGTTACGGGTCGATCACTCATTGTGACTCTCCAGAATTATGAGGGAAGAAGGGATTAGAGATAAGTGGGTAGTGTTCAGTTTCCAGTATTCAGTAGGTCACTCTCTTGGTCTCTCAGTCGCTCAGTCACCAATCCCCAATCCCCCCAAACCACTCCCCCACCCCAGCCACCGGCCGGGCGGCGAGCTGTTTGGCAAGGGTTTGCAGGTCGTCGGGCGGCGGGGGCGGCGTGGTGGCGGCGTTGGCGTCGAGCGTTTGTTGGGCCATGCGGCGGATCTCGATCCACGTCAGCGGGCTGTGGGCGACGGCCGCGGCCAGCCGCGCGGCGGCCGCCGGGTGACCGGCCGCGGCCGCCAGATAGTGACCGGCCGAGATCATGTGTCGACCGC
>CAYNOL010000114.1:2233-11889 GCA_964398825.1 uncultured Ardenticatenaceae bacterium | reverse complement strand
GCCCGTAGGTGAACACCCGCGCGCGGGTATACGGCGCCATGCCCATCACCTGCGGATCATCCCGGTTCAGAATGGCGACGCCGTCATCGGGCAGGGCGGCCACAAGCTCCCGCTTGGCGGCCACAATCGCCTCCATCGAGCCGAGCCGCTCCAGGTGAACCGGGCCGATGATCGTCACCACGCCTACCGACGGCTTGGCCAGGTCACATAGCAGGTCGATCTCCCCCTGAGCATACATGCCCATCTCGATGACGACCCGCTCGTGATGGGGGCGCAAATTCAACAGCGTCAGCGGCACGCCGATCTCGTTGTTCTGGTTACCCTCTGATTTCAGCGTCCGGTAGCGACGCGACAACACCGCGGCCGCCAGCTCCTTTGTCGACGTTTTGCCCACACTGCCGGTGATGCCGATGATGCGAGTGGGGAACCGCGCGCGCCAGAAGCGGGCCACCTGTTGCAGCGCGCGCATGGTGTCGTCGACGAGGATGCAGACGGGCAGCGCATGCGGGAGAGTCACCTCGCCGCGGCGCGTGTCGATTTGCGCCCAACCGTCGCCGGGCACCGGCCGCTGGACGATAGCGGCCATCGCCCCGCGCGCGAACGCGTCGCCCACATAGTCGTGACCGTCGACTCGCTCGCCGGGAAAAGCGATGAAAACGCTGCCGGGGACGGCCTCGCGGCTGTTCACGACAAAAGACGAAACGGCCGGTTCCTTTTCGGTCGGCCGATACTCCGTCAACGCTTCCAGGATGTGGCCCAATGTAGGCCCGAAATCATTCATCGCCAATCCGTTAATTCGCTCCCCCCGAGATGTTGTTAGCTTGCAGGCGCACCGCATCCGGTGGAATGTCGAGCAACACAACCAGCTCGCTGGCCAGTTCAGAGAAGACCGGCGCGGCCGTCATGGAACCCCACGGCGCGCTCGTCGGCCGGTCCAGCTTGACCAGAATGATGATTCGCGGATCGTCGGCCGGCAGCCAGCCGATGAACGAACCGATGACATCGGTGGGGTGGTAGCCGCCGAACGGGTTCAGAATCTGGGCCGTGCCCGTCTTGCCGGCCACGGTATATCCCTCCACCAACGCTTCCTGCACCTCGGCCTGGACGGCGATCGTGGCCATCGTCGTCATCTGGGCTGCCGTCGTCGGGCTAATCACCTGATCACCCGTCGGTACATGCCTTTCCACGCCGTGTTCGCCGTGGATCTCAGCCACGACGTAGGGCTGCATCAGCTTGCCGCCGTTGGCCAGCGCGGAGACGGACGAGACCATCTGCAGCGGCGTCACCGCCAGACCTTGGCCGAACGAGTACGTAGCCAGGAATGAGTCGAGCCAGTCGCCGCTGTTGGGGCCCGGCATCAGGCCGTCCACTTCATTCATAATGTCGACTTCCGTCTTATGTCCGAAGCCGAAGCGGTAGAGATAATCGAGAAACTTCTCCGGCCCTACCCAGGTGGCGATCGTGGCCGCGCCGACATTGAGCGAGCGGGAGAGCAACGTGGTCATGTCGACCGTGCCGTGGGCGCCGCGATCCCAGTTATAGAATACGCTGCCGCCGGCCTGGAAAGCGCCGGTGTCGTTATACGTCGTCTCCGGCGTGACGGCCCCCGAGTCCAGCGCAACGGCCATCGTGATTAGCTTCATCACCGAGCCCGGCTCATAGACCTCGCTGACCAGCGGATTGGAGAACGGGTTCGAGTTCCGATCGACGTAATGCTCATTAAAGCGATTGGGGGAATAGCATGGTTGGGCCGCGGCCGCCAAGATCGCCCCCGAGCGGGGATCCATGACGATGATCGAGCCGCTGACCGCGCCGTGCTCTTGCAAGGCACGCTTCAGGTGCTGCTCGACGACATACTGCACGCTGCGGTCAATCGTCAGTACCAGGTCTGCTCCCTCGCGGGCGATGACGGTCGTCTGCCTCATCAGGGGCGAGATGAACACCTCAGCGCTGGCTTCCTGTCCCTTCAGATCTTGCTGGTACTTGCCCTCAACCCCTTCCGTGGCCACGTTATCATAATTGACGAAACCCAGCACGTGGCACATCAGATCGTCTTGCGGGTAGAAGCGGCGCGGCAGCGGTTCGAGTTGCACCTCGTCACCATTCTTCACGTCCCGAATGGCCTCGGCCACATCCGACGTCACACGCCCGGCGAGGATCTGGTACTTAACGTCTGCTTCCATCTGGTAGAGAAGCTGACCGCGTGGAATCTGCAGGATTGGTGAGAGGGAGTTAGCCAGCTCTTCCGGGTCGGTCAATACGCTGGGCGACACGGCGACACGATAATCCAGGCGGTCGACGGCCATAATCGCGCCGTTGCGATCGTAGATGACCCCGCGCTCGGGCAGGTCGACCACCAACTCCTTATCTGTCATGATGTCTATCAACTCTTCCCGCTGAAGGACCTGGAAGTTAAACAAGCGTAAGACCACGATGAACGCGGCGAAGGCCATCACGCTTGCCACCAACCACATGCGTCGAGATTGGCTACTATTCATCGGCCACTCCTTGCGTCAGGTCGATGCCCAAATCCCGAATCGTCAATGCGATGGCTTCCCATATCGTCTCAGGAAATTCGGGCGTCTTGGCCGGAACCGTCTCAATCACCGTCTCCGGCGCCGGCTCGTTCGGGTAGCCGGGGATGACCATGTATTCGATGTCAGACGGGGTGGACGGCACAAAGCCGAGCCGAACCGCCTCGGCGTCCAGCCGCTCCAGCTGCTGGGCTTCGGCGATCATTCGCTCCAGCTCGGCGTTGATACGCTTGAGCTCGTCCAGCTGGGCCTGCTCGCGCTGGACTCGACGGCCGATCGTGGCGATCTTGGCGGTTTGGTTGAGGTAGATGGCGCCGAGCAGAGCGGCAAGGATGATGATGACCGCCCAACCCGCGGCCGCCTGGGCTTGGGTAAGTAAGCCAAGACGTCGGGCCAACTCCCGTGCCTGTCGAGGTCGAATTTTCTCCTCGGGCGACGCCATCATGTTAATCCTTGTCCCTCAATTTTTCCGCGACGCGCAGCCTGGCGCTGCGGCTCCGCGGGTTGGTGGCTATCTCCTCGGCCGAAGCCTGGATAGCCTTTCGCGTTATGATTCTCAATGCGGCCTGCGCCCCACATGTGCAAACCGGCTGGGCCGGCGGGCACACACAGTCGCGCGCTGCGTCGCGGAAGAAGTTCTTCACCATCCGGTCTTCCAATGAATGGAAGCTGATGACGGCGAAGCGGCCGCCCGGCTTCAGCAAGCCGATGGCTGCGTTCAGCCCGCGCCCAACTTCCCCCAATTCGTCGTTGACCGCGATGCGCAACGCCTGAAACACCTTTGTCGCCGGGTGGCGGTCCCGGCGACGGCGGCGTCCGACAGTGCTCTCGATCAATTCGGCCAACTCTGTCGTCGTATTGAACGGTCGGTTGTCGATGATCAAGCGGGCGATGCGCCGGCTGTGCGGCTCTTCGCCGTACCGCCGGAAGATGTCGGCCAGCTCTTCCGCTGTTGAGTTGTTAATCAAATCGGCGGCCGATTCTCCTTGTTGGGAATCGAACCGCATATCCAACGGCCCTTCCTTCATAAAGGAAAAGCCGCGCTTGGCATCATCTAGCTGGCGGGACGATAGTCCCAGATCGAGAAGAATGCCGTCAACCTGTGCGAAACCAAGCGCCGGGGCCACGTCGCCCATTGCCGCATAGCTGCTGTGGACGGGCGTGAAACGCTCGCCGAACGGGGCGAGGCGCCGCGCGGCGAAAGCCAGCGCCGCCGGGTCGCGGTCGAAGCCAAGCAGACGGCCGTCGGGCGCAGTGGCGTCGAGAATGGCCGAGGCATGCCCACCCGCGCCCAGCGTGCCGTCGATGAAGACGCCGCCCGGTCGCGGGGCGAGATGTGCCACCACTTCGTCCAATAGGACGGGCCGGTGGCCGTACTCGTCTGCTTGCTCATCCTTGACCATTTCATACCCGGCGCTCCATTGTCGCCGACTTTCGCTCGGCCTAGAGGCCGAGGTTCTCCCAATGCTGCTCGTCGCTCTCGGCCGCTTCGCGTACCGGTTTCCACGACTCGCTGCTCCAGATCTCCAGGTGATCGAGCATGCCGGTGATGACTACCTCGGTCTCGATTTCGGCGAACTCGCGCAGGTAGGGGGGCAGCAGGATGCGCCCTTGACGATCGGGAACCAGGTCAACCGCGCCGGAGAAGACGCGCCGCCGGAACTCCCGAGTGCTGGGGTCGCTCCATGGCAGACTCTTCACACGAGCAGCCAACTCCTGCCATCCTTCCATGTCGAACGCCATCAGATTGCGATTGAGGCCCCGCGTGACCACCATGCCCGCGGCCAGCATGCCGCGGTACTTGGCCGGGATGGTCAAGCGCCCTTTGTCATCAATCGTGTGCGTGTACTCACCTAGGAACATTTTACCCAAAAACTAGAACAATTGTTCGCATTGCTCCATTTTAACCGCAAAAAGCAGGGTTTCCGCGCCGAATCGTCCCACATTGCCCCACTTTTTCCCACAATTAGGGATAGTATACAGCACACAATTGATTTGTGAAGGTCAGAGCTGAAAATTTAAGGTTCAGAGGCCGGAAGGCAGCTGCCCACCATTTGTTGTAGTATCCCGCCTAAGGGGTATTTTGTCTAGGGGGTCAGCGTAAAAATATTCCCTGGCGATAGGGAATCTGTATGGGGATCAGAGAGGAGAGCCCTCGGTTGGGCAGGTGATAGGAAGATGAGTGGGAGGAGATCAGCCGGTGGCAGGGGCGTCGGCTTCTTCCGGTTCCTCGCGCAGTGCGTCGAGGAGCGCGCCAATTTCCCCCCGCCGGTAGAGATTGATGAGCAGCGAGCGCGTCTTGGCGTTCTTGTCCGGCCCATCCAGCCGCTCCCAGTCGATGTCGAGCTTTTGGCTGATCTCTTGTAGCTCCTCAACGCCGTAATAGGCCAGCAGGTAGTGACGAATGACGGTGCGCGGCGACTCGGCCGACAGCCGCTCCAGGCGTGGCAGATGCTCCGGCGGCGGTGGGGTCAAGATCCGCTCCACGGCCAGCGCCACTGTCGACGCCTGGCCGCTGAACTCGGCCGCGTCCATGACCCGCACGATCGTCTGGTCCAACCCCTCGCCGGTCACGGCCACATCTGCCTCATTGATATCCAGATCGAACATCAAATCGTTCAGATCGGCCCGGCTGAAGCGCTGGCGAATCTCTTCATAGAGCATCTGCCGGTCGTAGCCCGACTCGGCGTACTGGTCGACGTAGTCGGCCGGCAGCGGTGGGGGCATCGCCGGCGGCGGGGCGGGGGACGGCGCATCGGCTCTGGCGGGGAAGCCGGCTGCCGTCGGGTAGACGACAGCGGGGGCAGCGGCTGCGGCTACCGCCTCGGCCGTATCGCGCGCCACCCACGGCCGCACCACGCCCCAAAACCATGTCGCCGCGCCGGCCAGGATGACGCCACTGATCACATAGAAGAAAAAGCCCAACTCGGCCAGCAACTCCTCGCGGTCGAAGGTGCCCAGCAATGTATCGAGCAGCACGGCCGTGGTGACCGTCAGCAGACCGATCCCCCACACCACCCGGGGACGGCGTACGAACATGATCAGAAATACCAGCACAACCAGTAGCTTCAGGATTACCAGTATCATCGACGGATGATTGTATTGCCATGCATTTCATAAGGCAACCAGCCTATTGGAAATTAATGAACCCCTCGCGACGTATCGGCCCGCTTTACGTATAATGTGTAGACGCAGAAAACGTAATAGTGCGCTGCCGGCCGGGCAGAAGGTGGATGAAGGCAAGTAAGGATTATGAAGTCAGTAACCGGAAAATTGAAGGACGTCGGGTTTCTTGGCGAGCTGTGGCAACAAGTGCGGTTGGTCTTTTATCTGATTAAAGACCGTGAAGTACCTATTTATATGAAGGTGGTGCCGCTCGCGGGCATCCTCTACTTGGTGTTCCCCATTGACCTCATCACCGACTTCTTTCCCGTACTGGGGCAGCTGGATGATCTGACGATTCTGCTAATCGGCGCCAAGGTGTTCATCGAAATGGCCCCACCGCAAGTGGTGGCTCGCTATATGGAGCAAATGCGGGGACAGACAAAGGTTGTCGAGGGCACGGCCATAGACGTGGCTAAGGAAGCCACAGAAGGGGCCGTTTCTAATATAGAAGAGCGCGTGCAGCTTCTCACCGACGGGGTGGCCGAGACGGTTGAGGAGCTCAAGACGGCCGAACCCGCCAGACGCAAGGGGTTGTTCCGCCGCCGCTAGGGCAGATAGCCAAGCTGAAAGAGCAGCCAGTCGCCGCCGACGAACCACATGAAGAGGGTGGCGCTGCAGCAACAAGCGAATAGAGCCAGCATGACGACGGCCGTGATCACAACGATCCGGCCGTTGCCTCTATGGGGGCGCGGCATCGGCGGCAGCGGCTCGGGGTGGATGTGTGGCGTGGGCGCTTCTTCCGCGCGCCGCTCGGCCGGCGCCTCTTCCCAAATCGGCGATTCAACTTCATCAATGACTGGTTCGTCGCTCGCCGGTCGCTCGCTTATCGCCTCATCGATCCACTCGGCCGACGCCGGCTCTGGTAGCGTCGGCTCTTCGGCAACACGCTCCTCTTCCTCAGCCCAGACCTGGAGCGGCCCGTGCAAGAAAGCGGCCGACAGCTGCGGCCCAAACAGGATGACGTCGCCGTTGGTCAGGGGCACCGGTTCGGCCCCGACACGCTGCCCATTGACGTAAGTTCCCGCGTCGCTGCCCACGTCAGCGATCCGGTAGCCGCTCGCGCCGCGCGTCAGCACGGCGTGGCGATAGGCGATCTGCGGCTCGTTGAGCACGATGTCGGCCAGCGGATAGCGGCCGACGGTGATGCTGTCGGCCAGCAGTTCGTATTCACGCCCCGATTGGGGGCCGGTCTGTATTTGCAGCCGGTAACTAAAATCACTCATGCCACTCTCCATCAGACGTCAACTGCGCCGCCGCAGCAACCCCGGCAAGGCGCGCGTTTCCTTTATATTAAGCGCAAATACTGCGCCTGTGTAGGCCAACACCCCGGCCGCCCCACCGGCGAAGACGGCCGCCAGGTGAGTCAGTGTCGGCGAGGCGAAGTCGCCGCCGATGAGCCGCGCCGCGCCATAGGCCGCCGCGCCGGTCAGCGCCCCCGCGGCCGTCGACTTGGCCGCGCTGCGCAATACGGGATTGCCGGCCAGCCCGCCCAACTGCCGCCGCAAAATCCACAACATGATGAGCGTATGAACGACGTGCTTGACCGCGTCGGCCACCATGAGGCTGAGCAGCCCCAGCGGCCGTAGCAGGGCCAGCGCCGTCGCCGAGTAGATGACGATGCTGACGAACCCCACCAGCGCCGGCCGCCACGTATCTTTGCGCGCGTATGAGGCGAAAACGAGCATCTGGTCGGCCGCGGCGAACGGCATGCCGATGAGATAGACGCGCAGGACGAGGGCGGTCGTCGTCGTGTCGGCGGCCGTGAAGCGGCCGTGCTCGAACAGCAGCCCGATGATGAACGGCGCCAGCGCGAACAGCCCCGCCGTGGCCGGCAGGATGAGCGCCAGCACCAGCCGCAGCCCGTCCCCCAGCGTCTGCTTGAACGACGCCAAATCCCCCGCCGCCTGCCGCGACAGCGTCGGCAGCGTGGCGATCGACAGCGCCGTCACCACCAGCCCCAGCGGAAATTGGTACAGCGTCGTGGCGTAGTTCATGTAGTTGAGGCTCTGGTCGCCGGTTCGGATCGCCAGGTTGTAGCTGAGCATGATGGCCAGCTGATTGACCACCAGCCCGGCCAGAATGGGGATGTAGAGGATGATGATGCGCCGGATGGCCGGGTGGCGGAAGTTGAGCGTCAGGCGAATGCGCGCGTCGCGCAGCGCCGGCAACTGCAGCAGCACCTGCAGCAGCGAGCCCAGCAGCAAGCCCCAGACGAGGCTGCGGATCTCGGTCGGATTCAGCAGCGCTACCACGACGATCGTGCCGTTGAAGGCCGCGCCGATGAACGCCGGCAGCGTAAACCGCTTGAGGGCGTAGAGAGCCCCGGTCAGGATGCTGGCGATGCCCAGGAAGAGCACTGCCGGCGTGGTCATGCGGATGAGCGTGACGCTGAACGTCGACAGGTCTGCCTCGGCGAAGTTCACCGCGCCGACGAGCCACGCGACCTGCGGGGCCAGCAGTTCGACGATGATCACCACAGCCAGCAGCACGATGACGGCCGCGCTGAGCATCATGCTGAGCACGCGCCACAGCTCGTCCCGCTTCTCCCGCTCAGTGTAGTCGCTGAAGACGGGCACGAGCGAGGAGTTGACCATGCCGCCGATGATCAGGTCGAAGAGGCTGGTGGGCACGTAGGCCGCCGCCTGGAAAGCCGCCAGCAGCGGTGAGGTGCCGAACAGGTTGGCCTTCACCATCTCGCGCGCCAGCCCCAGCACCCGGCTGGCCACATTGCCCGCTGCCAGCACGGCCGCCGCCCGCACGATCCCCTGGTTCTCGTCGGCCGCGTCGGTCTCCCCGGCCGGTGGTTGGGCGGTGGCGATGTCGGCCGCAGCCGAAAGGGGCGGGGGAAACGGTTCCGGCGTGGACGGATCGGGGATTTGCTCCATGTGGTCTGAAGTCTAGCCCAACGGTAAAGGCGTCGCAACGGGCGGGAGTGCGCGCTAAACCGCCGCTCGCCTGATGCGATGCGTACGTATACAAAACCGGGCCTTCGATCGACGAAGGCCCGGTGGGTCCATTCATTTGCAGCGGCGCGTGCGGTGCGTTACGGGGTACAGGAGTAGTTGGCCGTCATGCCAACCATAGCCACAGAATCGCCGATGCCGGGGGGCGAGACGAGGTCGAGCGTGACCGATGACGTGCCGGCCGGAATCTGCAGCGTCACCTGGACGATGTTGAGCAGATTGCCGTGGGTCGGGCCGTTGACGGTCACCATTTGTGACGCGCCGCCGGCCGAGATAGTCAATTCGAACGGGCGGCTGTCGCTGTCGTTGTCGATGACGGCCACGGTGACGGTCAATGCCGTGGCGTCCGTTGGCGGCGCGATTGGGATCACCTGTTGCTGTTCCGGAATCCAGCCGTTAGTCGTGTCCCAGTATACGTGGTTCAGGCTGCTGTCGTCGAACTGCTGGACCACGTTGAAATACTCCTCGTTGGTCTGGTAGGTTGGGTAGAGGATGAAGGCGCGTTGGACATACGGCTTGGCGGTCGACGCGCCGATCAACCGCACCCGCCAATAAGGAAGTGTGGTCGGCGTCAGATCCTGTCCATACCAGAAGACGGCCGCATTTCGATAGGCCGGGCTTTCCATCGTCTTGTCGTTGATATAGGTACCATTGGGACGCAGGAAACGGGCGTACTTCCACTTTTTCTGATGCTTACCGGCCATCTGCCCGTAAAGTTCGATGACATCGTCGGCATTGGGGATCACGATCTTGGCTACGTTCGTCGCCTTCGTCTCGCTTCCCATGCCTTTGCCAAGAATGGTGGTAAGCTCGTTTCCGCCGGTGTTGGCCGGGCAGATGTTGGTGATTGGCGTGGGTGTGGGCGTGGCGGTGCTGGTGCTCGTCGCCGTGGGCGTGACCGGCGTGGGCGTGGCCGTGCTGGTGCTGGACGGCGTCGGTGTGACCGGCGTGGGCGTGGCCGTGCTGGTGCTGGACGGCGTCGGTGTGACCGGCG
>CAYNOL010000114.1:0-2133 GCA_964398825.1 uncultured Ardenticatenaceae bacterium | reverse complement strand
TGTGGCCGTGCTGGTGCTGGACGGCGTCGGTGTGACCGGCGTAGGTGTGGCCGTGCTGGTGCTGGACGGCGTCGGTGTGACCGGCGTAGGTGTGGCCGTGGCGGTGCTGGTTGGGGTCGTGCTTCCCACATACTCAAAAGCGCCGCTGTCGCACTCGTTGCTGGAGCCGGCCCCATTACCATCCACATTTCGGGTTGCGCCCCGCTGGTCGACGCCGTTGATCGGCGCAGCCGAGCAAGCGGCCGACGGGCCGCGGTCGATCGCCGGACTGCCGGCCACCAGCGCATGGGTCATCGTGGTGCCGCCGTTGTTGGCCAGGGTTGTGCTCAGGATGTTGGTCAGCGCCGTAGGTGTGGTTCCGTTGGCCGTGGCGTTGAAATCATTTGCGCCGGGTGTGAAATTGTAGGCGAATGCCGTAATGTTGTTCAAGCCATTGTGGCCGAACACGTTGTAGTTGTTGGCGTTGGTTGTTCCACTGTAGTGAACCAGTTCGCTGCCCACTGAATTAGGGGGAACTGTGTTGCCGGAAATGATGCTGCGGTTGATGTTGACGGTGGAGCCATTGTTCAAAAGCCCCCCGCCGGTGGTGGAAGAGCTGTTTCCGGTAATGGTCACATTGTTAAGGTTCAATGTGCCGTTGTTAAACGTGTATATGCCGCCGCCACCTGTCCCTTGGCCCTGGTTGCCGCTGACAGTTGAATTGTTCAGCGTCACCGTGCCGCCGGATTGCGCGATAGCGCCACCCTGAGTGTTTTGGACGGTGTTATTGGCGAGCAGGCTCTGGTTGATCGTGATGGTGGCGCCGTCCGACGAGTAAATGGCCCCGCCGCCGTTGCTGTTTGATGACGTATTGCCTGCCAACGTGCTGCGATTGATGGTGATCACGCCGCCGATAGTGCGGATTGCGCCGCCTCCTTGGCCGCTGGCGCTGTTTCCGCTTAAAGTGCTGTCGTTGATCGTCACCGAACCGCCGTTGTTATAGATCGCCCCGCCGCCGGTGTCTGTCGGCCGCAGGCCATTGCTCAGCGTCAAGCCATTGAGCGTCAACACGCCGCTGCTGCTAACCGCCAGCAGACGGATATTGCCGCCCGTCCGTGTAATGGTTGCCCCATCGCCGACGATGGAGATGTTCGTGGTGATCTGCGGCAGGCCGGTATCCCCCTGGTAGCTGGCGTAACTCGCGCTCAGGTTATAGGTGCTGCCCGCCGGCAGGGTCAGCACATCCACGCCGTCCCCCGAATCACAGTCGGCATGGGTCTGGGCGTCGTCGTTGGCGTTGATGATCGCTTCAATGAGCGAGCATTGCCCATTTAAAGCAATGCCTACCTCACCAGCGGCCACAGAGATACCGGCCGCTTGCAAGGGGTTGATGACCATGATCATCGCCATGGCGACGAGCAGACCGGCGAGAATAACAATCGGTCTTTTGTGCTCGATTCGTTTTGCGGCTACTCGTTCTATGCGCATCACTTTCACCTTTCGTTTTTCTCTGTTTCAGAAAAAAAGGCAGCGCCAATCAAGGTCGGCTCGCTGCCCTTTCTACACAAAGCAGTATAAGGATAAATACTCACAAATCAACGGTCGTGAGGGATTTGCTCATCCTGCCTCTGTTTTTCATTCGATCTGACCGTAGCCGGCAGATTGGTATAATACCGTTGCTTTCCTGACCCATTGCCATTAGTTGATCGGCCGCCGACCCATTCGGCGGCGATCGTTGGAGTCGTCTTATGTATGACAAAGCCAAACTCGCTGAACTGGCCGAAGCTCGAGACCGCTGGGAAGAGACCACGCTGCAACAAACCCTGGCCCGCGCGCCGGAGCGCAAAGCCGAATTCGTCACCACGTCCGGCGAACCTATCCGCCGCCTCTACACGCCGCTCGACGTAGCCGAGCTGGACTACCTGGAGGACCTCGGCAACCCGGGAGAGTACCCATACACTCGCGGCGTCCACTCGACGCTCTATCGAGGCAAGCCGTGGACGATGCGCATGTTCGCCGGCTTCGGCAGCGCCGAGGAGACCAACGCCCGCTACAAATATCTGCTGGGCCAGGGCAACATGGGGCTCTCCGTGGCCTTCGACCTGCCGACGCTCATGGGCTACGACACCGACGCGCCCCAGGCGCTGGGCGAGT
>CAYNOL010000113.1:0-11890 GCA_964398825.1 uncultured Ardenticatenaceae bacterium | reverse complement strand
CTGTCGAACCTCGACCGGCCCGCCGCCGTGGCCGGCCCGGCGGCCACCAGCACGCTGCAGTCGGCCGTCGTCGCCGCGCTGACCCAGCTGGCTCCCACGCCCACGCCGACGCCCGAGCCCACGCCCCAGCCCACGCCGTCGCCCCAGCCGCTCATCACCGACACCGGCTCGCGGATGATCTTCATCCCCGGCGGCAACTTCGAGATAGGCGACGACAGCAGCGAGGAGAACGACGAGAAGCCGGCACGCCTCATCACGCTCGACTCGTTCTTCATCGACGAGACCGAGGTGACCAACGCCGCCTGGGCCCAATGCGTCGAGGCCGGAGCTTGCCGCCGCCCGGCCCGCGCCGGGGCCACCTACTACCAGAGCTACTACGGCGACCCGGCCTTCGACGACTACCCGGTCATCAATGTCTCATGGTACGACGCCGAGGCGTTTTGCGCCTGGCGCGGGGCGCGGCTGCCCAGCGAGGCGGAGTGGGAGTTCGCCGCCGCCTTCGACCCGGCCGAGCGGCTGGAGCGCCGCTATCCGTGGGGGGACGAATTCGACGGCAACCGGCTCAACTTCTGCGACGCCAATTGCCAGCGCGACGATCGGGGGTTCGAATGGGACGACGGCTACCGCGACACTGCCCCGGTGGGCAGCTATCCCGACGGCCGTTCGGCGGCCGGGGTCTACGATATGCTGGGCAACGTGACGGAGTGGGTGGGCGACTGGTACGACTTCCGCGCCTACCGCGACATCACCGAGACCAACCCCCGCGGCCCCACGGAGGGGCAGTTCAAGGTGCTGCGCGGCGGCTCATGGTTCACCCCGCCCGACAACCTCAGCACCTTCGCCCGCGACAACCTCGACCCCACGGCCGCCCAGGCCACCGTCGGCTTCCGCTGCGCCATGCTTCCCCCGTAAGGGGAAGAAACCACAGATTGTACAGATTAAGGAGAGGGGATTAGAGATTGGAGATTGCGCTCCAATCTCTAATCCCTAATCCCTAATTACCCTCTTAAAATCTGTGTAATCTGTGGTTCCTATCTCTTCTTTCCTACCGGTAAAGGTCCAATTCCTTGGGCCGCACGAGGTCCGTGGCGCGGCCGTCGGCGGGGGGGAGCTGCAGGCCGCGGATGAGGACGGCCGGTTTGCCCTCGGCCGCCTGCCCCATCAGCAGCCCGGCGGCGGCGGCGATCTCGTCGGCCACGCCCACGTCGGTGTGCAGCAGCCGGTAGCCGTAGCGGTCGGGCTCGCCCCGCCGGTCCCACAGCGCCGGCAGCCCGGCCACGCCGATGGCCACGCCCACCGTCCCCAGCCGGAACGGGCGGCCGTGGCTGTCGGTGATGACCACGCCCACATTGACCCCGCTCTCGCCCAACGTCTCGCGGATGCGCCGGGCCGACGCGTCGGGGTCGCGGGGCAGCAGCAGCACTCGCTCGTCGGCGTCGGCGGGCTCTCCGGCGTTGCCGATGTTGGAGCGGTCGATGCCGGCGTTGGCGCTGGTGAAGCCCAGCCGGTGGCGGACGACGATGACGCCCGGCCGCAGCCGGGAGATCTCGTCGCTCTCGCTCAGAATCAGCTCCATCAGGCGCGGGTCCTTGCTCACCTGTGCCGCCAGCGCCACCGCCCGCTCGCCGGGCACGACGTCGGCCAGCCGCACCAGCCGCCCCTCGGCCTTGCTGACGATCTTCTGTGCCACAGCCAGCACGTCGCCGTCCTGCAGCGCCAGCCCCGCCCGCTCCAGCGCCTCAAGCAGCAAGCGGCCGACGTCATCCCCATGCTGAACGTCGGGGATGCCGGGGAGGGCGGAGAGGGTGAGGTGGATGGTGGTCATGGGGGGGTACGAATTACGAATTACGAATTGGGGATTGGAAATTTTTCAGTCTCCCAGTCTCCCAGTCTCCAATCCCTAATCCCTAATCTTCCGGCAAGCCCGTAATCCGAATCCCGGCCCCGCTGATCTTGTTGCGGATGTTGATGCCCAGCAGGACGGCCGTCAGCCCCTCGGCGACGGCGGCGTTGGCCAGCGCGCCGGCGTTGATGCCGCGCATGCCGGCGTCGCGGCACAGCCCGGCGACGACATCCTTGTCGGCCGCCTTCTCGCCGCAGATGAGCACGTCGCAATCGAGGTCATGATCCAGATCGCGCAGGTGGGTGGCCGAGATGTTCTGGAAGGCGGCCACGACGGTGACCCCCTCGCCCAACTGCTGCTGCGCTTCCTCGGCCGCCGACAGGCCGCTGGGCAGCCGCCACACGCGCGCCTTCGGCTGTCCCAGCGGGGCCACGACGGTGACGACCATTTTGCCCTGCACGGCTGCCCGCACGTCGGCCAGCGTGTTCTCCTGTGCCTCATAGGGCACGGACAGGACGACGAGCTCCGCCGCGGCGGCGGCCGTGGCGTTGTCGGCGCCGCTGATGGTCGCGTGGGGCAGCTCCGACTGCATCTCCTCGGCCGCGCGCTCCCCCTTCTCGGCTGTGCGCGAGCCGATGATGATCTCATGCCCGGCCGCCGCCCAACGATACCCCAACCCGGAACCTTCTTTGCCGGTTCCGCCCAGAATTGCGATTTTCATTTGCTTGTCTCCCCTTTTCAGCAGGTCAGTTTGTCTGTTTGTCAGTAGATCAGTTTGTCAGTTTGTCAGTAGGGCAGGTTGTCAGTCAATCAGACTGATCTACTGACCTACTGGTTCACTGACCTACTGTTTCCTCAATCAAGCTCCCCATACCGCTCCCAAACCTTGGCCGCCAACTCGCGGCTGCGGGCGGTGATGGCCTCTTCGTCCAGCGTCAGCAGTTGGCGGTCGCGCATCAGCACCTTGCCGGCGGCGATGGTGGTCGTCACCATGCTGCTCTCGAAGCCGAAGATGATATGCCATGGCAAGTTCCCGGCGCTCAGCGGCGTGATGGGGTGGTAGTCGACGAGGATGACGTCGGCCGCCGCGCCCACAGCCAGCTGCCCCAGCGGCAGGTCGGGCCAGAAGACGCGAGCCAGCGCCGCGTTGTTGTCGACGGCCATCTGCACCACATCCATGCCGTTGCCCCGGCGCGGGTCGCGGTGGGCCAGCTTGTGCATGAAGTACGCTTCCTTCCACTCGCCCCACATCGCGTTGCCCATGCCGTCGTTGCCCAGGCAGACGGGGATGCCCATCCGCAGCATGCTCTCCACCGGGGCCGCGCCGACGGCGTTGTTCATGTTGCTGCGCGGCTGGTGGGTCACCCAGGTGCCGCTGTCGCGCAGCAGCTCCATCTCCCGGCCGTCGATGTGGACGCAGTGGGCCACGATACTTTTCGGCCCCAGAATGCCGAACTGCGCCAGCCGGTCGACGACGCGTATGCCGTACTTCTCGCGCGAGTCGTACTCGTCGGCCTCGTGCTCGGCCACGTGGATGTGGAAGCCGGTGTCGAGCCCCTCGGCCGCGGCGGCGCACTTCTCCAGCGTCTTGTTGCTCAGCGACAGCGAGGCGTGCAGCCCGAATGTGGCCGCCAGCAGGCCGCTCGTTCGCTCGCGCACCGAGTGGAGAAAGCGCACGTTCTCGCTGATGCCCGCCTGTGTCCCGTCGGGGCCGTTGCGGTCCGTCACCTCATAGCACAGCACCGCCCGCATCCCGGCCGTCTCCACCGCGTCGGCGATCTGGTCCAGCGAGCTGTCGATGGCGTTGGGGCTGGCGTGGTGGTCGATCAGCGTCGTCGTGCCGTGCTTGACGGCGTCGACAAGGCTGACCAGCGCGCTGTACTCCACGTCCACGTCGAGCAGCGCCCGGTCGAGCCGCCACCAGAGGCGCTCCAGGATGTCGGGGAAGTCCTTCGGCGCCGGGCCGGGAATGGCCATGCCGCGGGCGAACGCACCATAGAAGTGGGTGTGGGCACAGATGTTGCCGGGCATCACCAGTTGGCCGCGCGCGTCCAGCCGTTCGGCGTCGGCATACCGCTCGCGCAATGCGGCCGAGCGTCCGATGTCGTGGATGCGGCCGTCGCGCAGCAGCAGCGCGCTGTCTTCGACGATTTCGTTGGGCGTTCCCCAGGTTACCAGGCTACCGTTGTGGATGAGGAGGTCAGTCATGGCCCAATTTTAGCGGTTCCCACTCAGTAGGCCAATCTCACAGGTGAGTCGTTGCCTCAGACGGGTGCAAAGTGTCGCCCGGTTTTGTATAATGCCCCCACAAGAGGTAGTTTTCGGAAGGGTTGCTCATCGTTATTTCGGCAACAGGCCCACAAGGTGGTCGATCGCGTTCGCTCACCGGCGGGGCTCGATACGATTTGGCCGGGAAAGCACGCCCAAAACGGCCGCGCTAACGCCTTTCCGATACAAGCGAGTAAGAATAGAAAGAGCAGTGCCGTCTACTACTTGCAGGGCTGCAAGAACGCAGGCCGGCCGGAAGATTTAGAGAAAACTGAAGGAGATATTGATAATGGCAAAGCCAATCGAAGTTACCGACGCCACCTTCCAGCAGGAAGTGCTGGAGTCTGATGTTCCCGTTCTGGTCGATTTTTGGGCCGACTGGTGCGGGCCGTGCCGTTTCATCGCCCCGTTTGTGAAGGAGATCGCCGCCGAGCAGGAAGGTGTGCTGAAGGTCGCCAAGGTTGACGTGGACGACAACCCCGCCGTCCCCGGCCGATATGCCATCGTCGGCATCCCCACGCTGATGCTCTTCAAGGGCGGCCAGGTGGTCGAGCGCATCGTCGGCGCCCAGCCGAAGGAGCGCATTCTGGCCCAGGTGCTGCCCCACCTCGAAAAGGCCGCGGCGTAAAACAGAAGAAGAGTATCCACAGATTACACTCGGCGGTCCTCAACCGCGATTACACAGATTTTTAAGCGTGTAATCGGGTGGGTCTGTGGGGATATTGATGGCTGAATCCATAAAAGCATCGCAAATTTGCGATGCTTTTTTGTTCGTAGCGCACGCTCGCGTCCCACTATTCAAAATCTGCCAAATCTACGGATAATTCCTCTTCTTCTTAATCTGTGGTTTCTCTTCTTCAAGGAGTATCTATGGAAGTCGCTATCATGATCGAAGGGCAGGACGGGCTGACGTGGCCGCGGTGGCAGCGCATCGCCGGGGCCGTGGAGCAGCTGGGCTTCGCCGGGCTGTATCGCTCCGACCATTACACCAACGCCGCGCCGCCCGACAAGGAGTCGCTGGAGCTGTGGGTGTCGCTCGTCTGGCTGGCCGGCCACACCAGCCGCATCGAGTTCGGGCCGCTGGTGACGCCCGTCTCCTTTCGCCAGCCGACGATGACCGCGCGCATGGCCTCGGCCGTCGACGACCTATCCGGCGGGCGGCTGACGCTGGGCCTGGGCGCGGGCTGGCAGGCACGTGAGCACGACAACTACGGCTGGGAGCTGCTCGACGTGCCGGAGCGCTTCGCCCGCTTCGAGGAAGGGCTGCGCGTCATCCGTCATCTGCTGCAAGAGGAGACGCCTCTCTCGTTCCACGGGACGTACTACCGGCTGAACGAGGCCGTGCTGTTGCCCCGACCGGAGCGCGCCGGCGGCCCGCCCATCCTCATCGGCGGCAACGGCCCGCAACGCACGCTGCCGCTGGCCGCGCGCTACGCCGATGAGTGGAACGCCGTCTATCTGACCCCGGCGCGCTATGCCGAGCGCAACGCCCGGCTGGACGAGCTGGTGGCCGCCGAGGGGCGCCAACCGTCGGCCGTGCGCCGCTCGCTGATGACCGGCATCATCTTCGGCCGCGACGACGCCGAGCTGAACCAAAAGCTGGCCGCCCGCAACCGAACGGCCGAAGAAGTGCGCGAGCGGGGCGCGGCCGTGGGCACCGGCCCGCAGATCGTCGATCAGCTGGGGGAGTGGGCCGAGGCGGGCGTGCAGCGGGTGATGCTGCAGTGGTTGGCCCTGGATGATATTGACGGGCTGGAGGCGTTGGCGGGGGCGGTTCTGTAGAAGAAGAGATTGGGGATTGGAGATTGGAGGTTGGCGCAATCTCCAATCTCCAATCCCTGATCCCTACTCAGTAGGACCCTTCTCCCTGGGTGATTCCCCTTCGGCCGGGGTAAATTGCTCGGCCAGCTTCTCCAGCTCGGTGCTGAGCCAGCGCAGGCCGCTGACGACGCCTTCCTGCGTCTTGCGCCCCAGCTCTCCAGACTCGACACGGTCCTTCACACCGGCGGCCTCTTCCTTCATGCGCGAGGCCGTGGGGCTTTCCTTGGCCTGGCTGAACGCCTTCTCCACTTCCTCGACAAAGGTGCGCATGCCGGCGCGCAGCTCCGTCTCCACGCGGCGCGCTTCTTCGCTGGTGAAGATGCCTTCCAGCGTGTCGGCGAACTGGCGGCCGAGGCGCTTGAACTCATCGAGGATCTCGTCGGCCTTCTCCGATTTCGCGCCGCCGGCGTCTTCGTCGACGGGGATCTCGATCTTCAGCCGCTCTTCATCTTTCAACTGGTCGATTTTCGGTTTTTCGTCGGTCATTTTGGTGCTACTCCTTCTGTCACAAGGCGCCCGTCGGTGGGTGGCGGGCCTGTGTGGGCGTCGCGGCTCATCTGCCCGCGCCCCTGATTACAATACGCATGACGGGCGGGGTTGGTTGCAGCGGGCGGCGGGGCGTCTGGGCAGGTTGCAAACCCGCCCAGACGTGAACAAATCAAGATTATTCAATATTTTTAAACCCTCTCGGGAGGGGTACCCCCTTGGGAAGATGTTTACAAAAGCGTAGAAGTTGCCTTCCAGCGCGTACGTCCCCCGCTGCAGGTCTGCCTCGATCATCAGCCGCGCGCTGAACCGCCCCGGCGGCCCTGAAAATCTTCACCGTCCGGCCGCCGTCGAAGATGTAGAGATCGGTGCTCCCTTCGGGCAGGAAGGCGCGCGACAGCACGCGCGTCTCCGCCGCCCGGAAGCGGGCCCGACCCATCCACACAACCCAGGGCGCTGCGGGGCATGGCGACACCGTCCGTTGACAACCAACCCGTACCGGGTTACCCTATGTCAAGTTGCTCAATCTCTGAGGTGGACCATGACCGATGATACGCGTGATGACGACGTTGTGGAAGTGACCCGGACGGCCGTTGTGGAGACGGCCGAGCCGGCTATCGATTGGGACGCCGCCCCGGCCGGGAGAGCGCCCGCGGCCGAGGTACGCCCCGTCGCGGCCGCCGCGCCGCCTGCCCGTCGGGGGTTCACCAACCGTCAGCGACTCATTCTCGTCATTCTGATCTGGCTCAATATCCTGATGTTCATCGTCGGCTATCTGGCCGTGACCGGCCGGATAGCCCTATAGCGGGCGTTGCCGTCAGGGGACGCAGATAACCGACGCCAGATAGAGCGTGGCCCCGGCCGTCAGGCTGTTGCCCTGCAGCAGCGCGTCCGTCGTGACGCCGTTGTAGCTGGCGATGCCGAACCAGGTATCGCCGTCCATCACCACATAGGGCCGCCACCCCCCGGCGCAGCAGGACGGATCCCCCACCGGGATGCTGAGAACCGCCCCCGGCACCAACGACCGCGACGAGATCCCGTGCCTGGCCATCAGCTGAATCGATGTGACGAACTTGCGCGAGATGCTGAACAGTGTGTCGCCCGACTGGACGGTGTAGCTGGTGAAGGTGACGCAACCGGCGCGGGGGATGGGCGTGACGGTGGGCGGCGGCGAGGTGGGCAAGACCTGCGTCGTGGCCGTCGGCCCCGCGGTGGGCAGAATGGCCGGGGTGGCCGTGGCTATCGGCAGCAGTTGTTGGCCCCCCGTGCCCAAATCGACGCTCTCGATCGGCACCAGGTACACCTCTCGCTCGGGGTCCATGGCGATGCGGACGAGGTTGCCTTCGATCAGCAGTTCGTGGGTGCCGCGCGGCAACTCCGGCCGCCCTTGCAGATAGGGGATGGCCAGGAACAGCCCCGCGGCCAGCAGCGTGGCGGCGATGAGGATGAGCAGAAATTGCGGCAAGCGGGCCGAACAGCCCGAACGATTAGACGCCATAATGCCCCGTTGCGGTGCGAATGCGGTGTGGGGTGGCATTCGCCTGCAGGCTTGCGAACGCTCGTCGCGCCCGGCGGCCGCCCATAGCGGCCGAATTATGATTATGTTACACTTGCTCGTGCCCGGTGGCAACCCCGCCGCCAAGACCCCAGAGGTATAGAAAACCTCTGAGGTCTGTCAAAACCCGAGGAGAAACCACGCCATGATACGAACGCGCCCCCAACTGGAAGAGATCGAGTCGATGAGTCTGGCCCCCTATGGGCTGCGCAGCGCGTCGTCGCGCGGGCGGGCCTACCCGGAGCCGGAGTCGGCCACGCGAACGGCCTTCACCCGCGACCGGGACCGCATCATCCACACGACCGCCTTCCGGCGACTGATGTACAAGACGCAGGTTTTCGTCTTCTTCGAGGGGGACCATTATCGCACGCGGCTGACCCACACCGTCGAGGTGTCGCAGCTGGGCCGCTCGTTGGCGCGGGGGCTGGGGGGCAACGAGGAGCTGGCCGAGGCGATCTGCCTGGCCCATGACCTGGGCCACGCGCCGTTTGGTCACGCCGGTGAGCACATGCTCAACATTCTGATGGCCGCCCACGGCGGATTTAACCACAACACGCAGAGCTACCGCATCGTGACGGAGCTGGAGCGCCGCTATCCCGACTTTCGGGGGTTGAATTTGACCTATGAGACGCGCGAGGGGATGCTGAAGCACGAGACGGATTACGACCAGAGCGAGGCGGCCGAATACGAGCCGGAGAAGCGCGGCTCGCTTGAGGCGCAAATCGCCAATTTGGCCGACGAGATCGCCTACAATGCCCATGACCTGGACGACGGGCTGCGCGCCGGGCTGTTCACGCTGAGCGACCTGGACGAGCTGGCGCTGTGGCAGGAGCTATGCGAGGCGGCCGGCTGGCGCAAGGGGAATACGTTCACGTCGATGCATCGGCATGAGATCATCCGTGAGCTCATCGGCCGCTCGGTGACGGACGTGATGACCCGCACGGCCGGAGAGATCGCCGCCCACAGCCTCGACTCGCCGGAGAAGCTGCAGAGGCACCCCGAGAACGTCGTGGGCTACACGGCCGACTTCGGCCGCAAGGTGCGCGCGCTGAAGAAGTTCCTCTTCGAGCGCATGTACCGCCACTACCGGCTGGTGCGGATGCAGACCAAGGCGGAGCGGTTCATCGCCGAGCTGTTCGACGCCTACACCAAGGAGCCCCACATGCTGCCGGCCGAGACGCAGGAGCGCCTGTCCGAGGCGTCGGTGGAGCGCGTCGTGGCCGACTATATCGCCGGCATGACCGACCGGTATGCGCTGGATGATTGGCAGAGGCTGTACGACCCGTATATTCGGGCGTAGTGGGGAAATATTTTAACCACGGATTTTACGGACTGGAACGGATTTTTGGGTCGAAATTCAATCCATGAAATCCGTTTTAATCCGTTAAATCCGTGGTTAAAAGATTTAATCTTAGTAGTTCAGCAGATCTTCCTCGTCGCTGACCGTCTGGGGGGCGGCGTAGTCGCCTTCCTTGGCCCAGGCCGACAGCTCGATGGTGAAACGGTCGAAGTAGCTGGCGTCGGGCAAGTCACTGCTGTCGCCGTAATCCATTTCGGTGATCTCGGCGTTGATGATCAGCGTCGCCGTCTCCAGGACGATCGTCTCCGACTCGCGGGCCAGCACCGGCTCCCCCTTGGGGGCCAGCTTGGCCTTCAGTGCCTCGTCGAAGTAGGCGTGGTCGCTCATGATGACCTTGGTAATGGTGCGGATGTCGTTTTTGTCGAACAGCCACACCTCGAAGGCGGTGACGTTTCTGGGGGCGGTGGAGCCGATGGTCTCGGAGATGCCGACGCCGCACTCGCCCAGGAAGTCACCGTTGGCGTTCTCGATGCTGAACGAGTCGTCGTAGGTGTCGTGGCCGCGCGTGTAGGCCGTGCGGAAGCGGGCGATGGGCACGGCCACCGGCTCGGTTGCGGCCATGGCGGCCGCGCCGGGCCGGCCCATGGTCGGGCGGGCCGACTTGCGGCTCGTGCCTTCGGTGGAGTACGTCAGTTCATCCTCGCCGAGCCCTTCCATGAGGGCGCGGCGGCGGTTCCAGACGTAGAAGATAGCGGCCGCGAGCATGACCAGCAGCAGCCCCAGCAGAAGCGTCGGCAGCGTGCCGGAGCCTTCGCCGGCCGTCTCCGTGCCGGGCAGCGCGGCCGTCGCGCCGGGTACGACGCCGGGCACGACGCCGCCGGGCGAGACAAGGCTGCCGCAGCCGACCTCATTGATCAGCGTCGCCGCGGCCACCATGCGCTGTTGCTCAGCCGGGTCAAGGGAGTTCTGGGCCAATTCGCAGGCGACCGTGTCGCCCCCCCAACCGCTCAGCGCGTCGCGCAACTTCTGCATGTTATTGTCGAATGAGTACAGTTCGGCCGCGTTGCGGACAAACATGGCCCGGTATTCGGGGAACAGCCCCGACGGGTCGGAGCCGGTGTACTCGACGGGGAACAGGCCCCAGCCCAGAACCACCAGGCCGATGATGAGTCCGGCGATGAATGCTACGAGCGCCGCCAGGCCGGGCCGTTGGTTGATCATTTCCATTTTTGTCACCTACCTGCTTGTATCCTTGCGGAATGGATTTCTCGAACCCGATCAGTCGACTGTTGCGGCGCGGCCGTTTCGCGTGGGCCGGGCCCCGGCGAGGACTTCCCGCCTGCTCGGGTTCCGCTCTTAGGCGACATCCCCTCTTCTGCTGCGCAACATCTTACCATAACTGAAAATAGGAAACAAGAAGCGGGGCGGCGTAGGGGGCGGTGGTGTGTAAAAATTATTGGGGATTGGGGGATTAGGCATTGGAGAGTAGAGATTGAGAGACCGGGAAAGTGAGCCGCTGACGTACTGACCTACTGACGTACTGACGTACTACCCACTGCCCACTGCCCACTGCCCGCTGCCCACTGAATACCGCCCGCTGCTGCCTGTTATCGTTGACGCATCCCCCCGTCTTGTCGTATAGTCTTGCTCCAGATGGAGACCCTGCTTCTACTCCCTCTCGTCCTGACAACCGCCGCGGCCGTTCTGGCCGCTTTGTTTGGAATGCCGTCGCTGAGGGGGCGCGTGCCCATCGAGCGGTTGAGCCTGCTGTTGGGGGCGTTTCCGCTGGCGGCGTTTGTCATCTTCCTGCTGTTGGTGCCGCGCGTCATCGCGGGCGAGGTGCCGACGTGGCGCATTGAGTGGCTGCCCTCGCTGGGCCTGTCGCTGAGCCTCTATCTGGACGGGCTGGCGGCGCTGTTCGCGCTCATCGTCACGTTCATCGGGGTGCTGGTCATCGTCTACGGCGGCCAGTACTACAAGGGCGACGACTCCGCCTGGCGCTTCCAGGCCCTGATGCTGGCTTTCATGACCTCGATGCTGGGGCTGGTCATCGCCGGGGACGTGCTGACGCTGTTCTTCTTTTGGGAGATGACGAGCATCCTGTCCTACCTGTTGGTAGGCTACAATTACAAGGACGAGGCGGCGCGCGAGGGAGCATTCCGGGCGCTGTTCATCACCGCCGGGGGCGGCATCGCCCTGCTGGCCGGGCTGCTGTTCGTCGGCTACGTGGCCGGGGGCATGGATTTCAGCACTATATTGACCAGCGGTGACGTGCTGCGCGGCAGCGAGCTGTATCCGGTCATGCTGGCGCTGGTGGCCTTCGGCGCATTCACCAAAAGCGCCCAGTTCCCGGCCCACATCTGGTTGCCGGGCGCGATGAGCGCCCCCACGCCGGCCAGCGCCTATCTGCACTCGGCCACCATGGTCAAGGCGGGCATCTACCTGATGGCGCGCATGAACCCGGCGCTGGGCTCCACCGAGGCGTGGTTCTGGCTGCTCACCGGCGTCGGCCTGATCACGATGCTGACCGGGGCGGATCTCGGCTTCAAGCAGAACGATCTGAAGGCGTTGCTGGCCTATTCGACGATCAGCCAGTTGGGCACTCTGATGATGCTCA
>CAYNOL010000112.1:0-11934 GCA_964398825.1 uncultured Ardenticatenaceae bacterium | reverse complement strand
CTTGCGATTCTCGCCCACCAACGGGGCCAGGTCGGCCACTGTGCCGATGGCGACCAGGTCGAGGAAGTTGGACTCGTCGCACCGCACGCGGTCGGGAAACGCCATGCGCACGGCCTGGGCCAGCTTGAAGGCGATGCCCACGCCGGCCAGCATCCGCTCGGGGTAGGCGGAGTCGGGCCGCTTGGGGTTGATGACGGCCACCGCCGGCGGCAGCTCGCGGCCGAGGCTGTGGTGATCGGTGATGATCATGTCCAGGCCGATCGCCCTGGCATGGGCCGCCTCGATGGGAGAGCGAATGCCGCAGTCGACGCTGATGACCAGAGCGGCTCCCTTCTGGCGCAGGTTCGTCAGCGCGTCGAGATTGAGACCATACCCTTCGTCGACGCGATCGGGGATGTAGGGCACGATGAGGCGGCTGTCGTCGCTCATATCGCGCAGCGCCTCGGTCAACAGCACGGTGGCGGTCACGCCGTCGGCGTCGAAATCGCCGTAGACCACGATCATCTCGCCGTCACGCAAGGCGCGGCCGATGCGCGCCACGGCCGGCTCCATGTCGGCCAGCTCAAACGGATCGCGTGACAGCAGATAGTGGTTGTCGAGGAAGGATTGAACCTGTCCCGGCGCGGTGAGGCCGCGGTTGAAGAGGATCTGCCTCAGTACGGGATGTACGGCGTCCCCGGCCGCGCGTAGAGGGGAGTCGGCGGGTATTTCGGGGGCCACAAGCCAGCGAAACTCTCGCAATGATTTCGGACGTTCCATTGTAAATAATGGTAGCACGGCGGGTTGCAATCCTCAAACAGAGTAGCCGGCCGAGATCGGCCGATTGCCCAATCCTCATCTATTCCCGCGCTCCCCGCTGACCCACTGACCCACCAAAACTGAACGCCGGTTACTGATCACTGCCTGCTGTTCACTATTGGATCATGCTGCTCCATACGTCTATACTCAGTCTTAAACAAGCCATGAGCAAACTCAGTACCAGACCTTCTGAAGCGCCGTCGGAAGGTTGGCGACAGGCGAAGACGACTTTATTCCCCTCGGCCAAGCTGCTGGGGCGGCTGACTCTTCGCGCCCTGCAGGATGCCCTAGCGCCTGAGTCGCAGCTCATCGCCTCGTCGATCGGCTACTTCACGCTCTTCTCCGTTTTTCCACTGGCGCTGCTCGTCGTCGCCATTGCCAGCAATTGGCTCGACCCGGTGCTGGCCGAGACGCGCATCGTGGCTGAGTTGGAGTTTATCGTCCCCGGCATGGAGTCGCTGTTGGGCGAGAATCTGCAGAACCTCGTGCGGGCGCGCGGGCCGATCACCGGCGTGGCGGCCGTGATGCTGCTCTGGTCTGCCTCCAGCGTCTTCAACGTCATCACCCGCGCCATGGATCGCATCTGGGGCGCGGACATCAACCAGCGGCGCTCGGTGTGGCGGCACAGGACGCTGGCCGTCGTCATGGTGCTGCTCATCACCACGTTGCTGCTGGTGGCTTCTACGATCGAGGGCACGATCCTGACGATCTTCAACAGCCTGCTGCCGCCCGCGTTGGCCCCCATCGGCCCCTTCACGACGCGCTTCTGGGCGGTGGTGCTCAACGTGCTGCTGTTCGCGCTGCTCTACTACTTCGTCCCCCATGTCAAAATGGGGTGGCGCGAGGTGCTGCCGGGGGCGATCATGGCCGGCATTTTGTGGCAAATCGCCAAGCAACTCTTCCTCTACTTTGTCGCTATTTACCTGTCGCGTTCCAACCTCATCTACGGCTCGGTGGGGACGATCATCGCCTTTCTGGCCTGGACGTACCTTAGTAGTCTCATTCTGCTGTTCGGAACCTATCTCAATCGATATGTGGCGGCCACCCGCCAGCAACCGAAGATCGCGGCCGAGTTGGAAAACGAGTAGCCTCTACGTTCACACTTTCATCCGGCCGGGAAGGGCGGTTCACAGACTCGCCCTTGAAACTAAACTGATTGAAAAATGCATAACCCTCTTGACGCATCCTTTCCCGCCCCTTACAATAGAACATATGAGCTATCATTGGATTCGCGCCAGCGAAATCGGCGAATACGTCTACTGCCGCCGGTCGTGGTGGCTGCGGCGGGTGCGCGGCGTGGCCTCGGTGCGCGTGGCCCAGATGCAGGCCGGCACACGCCACCACGAGCGCCACGGCCGCCTCGTGCAGCGCTCCAGCTGGCTGCAGCGCGTGGCCTACGTCGTGTTATTCGTCGCCGTCGCTGTGTTGGCCTACCAGCTTTTCTCGGGCTAGGAGGCTGAGCTCATGATGATGACGAGCGGTCTGCCTCTGCTGCTGGTGCTGGGCCTGCTGTTTGTGGCCGCGGCGCTGTGGTTCCGCGGCCGCGACATGCGCCGGGAGAGCGGCCTGCCGCCCGGCAACGTAATCTACACCGACACCGGTACGTGGCGAGCCAACAGCGACGTCCTGCACGATGCCCGCCTGCGCCTTGCCGGCAAGCCTGACTATCTCGTCGAACAGCACGACGGCTCGATCATCCCGGTGGAGATCAAGTCCGGCATGGCCCCCAACGTGCCCTGGGACGGGCAAGTGCTGCAGCTGGCCGCCTACTGCGTGCTGGTGGAGGCCAACTATGGCGTGCGGCCGCCCTACGGCATCCTGCAATACCGCGATCGCGCCTTCGCCGTCGACTTCACCGACGATCTGGAGTCCGATCTCTACGAGCTGCTGGACGAGATGCGCGCCACACGCGACGAGCCCGACCCCGAGCCGTGGCACGACGAGCGGCGGCGCTGCGTGGCGTGCGGCGTGCGCGCGCAGTGCGACCACCGGCTGGCCTGAGGGCCGCGCCGGTCAATCATCGATGATCCGCCGGGCTGCGGCCCGTTTTCCATTCCCCTTTTCCCGGTATAATTAAACGAACTATCCATGCCGGCGGGCGTTCTCATCCCGCCCGCTACTCTATTTGGAGGCAGCCTTGTCGACACAAATCCAGCGCCTCACGGGCATGCACGACGTCTTGCCCGATGACCGCCGCTACTGGGACGCCATCATCGCCGCCGCCAAGGAGCTGACCCGGCGCTACGGCTTCCAGCGCATCGACACGCCCATTCTGGAGGCAACAGAGCTATTCGTCCGCGGCGTGGGCGAGGGGTCGGACTTCTTCGTGCAGAAGGAGATGTACACCATCCCGGAGGCGGACGGTTCGAGCATCACCCTGCGGCCGGAGTTCACGGCCGGCTTCGTGCGCGCCTACATCTCCAACGGCATGCACAACTGGCCCCAGCCGGTGAAGCTGTACACCATCGGCCCCAGCTTCCGGCGCGAACGCCCCCAGGCGGGTCGCCTGCGCCAGCACAGCCAGATCAATTGCGAGATTTTGGGCGAGGACGACCCCGCGGCCGACGTCGAAGTGATGATGCTGGCGATGAACATCTATCGCGCGCTGGGCTTCCACGGGCTGACGTTCCAGCTCAACAGCACCGGCTGCCCCCAATGCAAGCCGGGCTACGTCGAGAAGCTCGTCGAGTACCTGAACCAGCATTACGACAAGCTGGCCGACATCGACAAAGAGCGACTGACCAAGAATCCGCTGCGCGTGCTCGACAGCAAGGCTCCCGGCATGGACGCGCTGCTCGACGACGCGCCCCACATCGCCGATTACCTGTGCGACGACTGCCGCGAGCACTTCGCCGACGTGCGCGGCCTGCTCGACGCGCTGGAGCAGAGCTATACGATCAACTACCGGTTGGTGCGCGGCATCGACTACTATACCAAGACCGTCTTCGAGGTGTGGCAGGAGGGCATCGGCGCGCAGTCGGCGCTGTGCGGCGGCGGCCGCTACGATGGGCTGGCCGAGGACATCGGTGGGCCGCCCACGCCCGGCGTCGGCTTCGGCAGCGGCATCGAGCGCATCGTGCTGGGCATGAAGGAGCAAGGAGTTGGCCCGGCTGAGGCCACACCGCTGCCCGTGCTGGTGGCCCACTTCGGCGGGACGACAAAGACGGCCGCCGTTCAGCTGGCCTTTCGCCTGCGCGGGGCGGGCATCGGCGCTCGGGTCGCGTTCGCCCGGCGCGGCCGCAGCATGAAGAGTCAAATGCGCGAGGCCGACAAGCATGGCGCGCGCTACGTGCTGATCTTCGGCGAGGATGAGATCGCCCAGGGCATCGTGGCGGTGCGGCCCCTGGTGGAAGGGGAGGGGCAAACGTCCGTCCCAATTGACGACGTCATCGATTGGCTGCGGGAACGCGCGGCGTGATGAAACGGGTTCGCGGCGGCTGCACACCCGCGCTGGCCATTCGTCCACGTCCGTCGAACTAATTTATTTATGAACCTTATCGGCATTCTGGAGCAGCCCCGCATCCCCGAGTCGGCCCCGCTGGCGCAGGCGGTGCGCGCGTGGCTGGCCGAGCGGGGCGTGGCGTCGTGGACGGCCGCGCCCATGGACGACGAAGACCTCGTTGCGCCGCTGGACGGCACGTCGCTGCTCATCGTCCTCGGCGGCGACGGCTCGACGCTGCGGGCGGCGCGCTGGACGGTGCCCTACGGCGTGCCCATCTTCGGCATCAACGTCGGCCGCGTCGGCTTCCTCAGCGAGGCCACGCCCGACAACTGGCCGGAGAAGCTGGAGCGCGTGCTGCGCGGCGAGCATTGGATCGAGCGGCGGCTGCTGCTCCACGCCGAGCTGTGGCGCGGCGGCCAACTCGTCGCCCCCTTCGCCGCGCTCAACGAAGTGGTCATCGGCCGCGGGGCGCAGGCGCGGGTCATCCACCTGCATCTGCGCGTCGACGGCGACCTGGTGACCACCTACATCGCCGACGCGCTCATCGTCTCCACGCCCACCGGCTCCACCGCCTACTCCATGGCTGCCGGTGGGCCGCTGATGCCGCCGCAGCTGCAAAATCTGGTCATCGTCCCCGTGGCCGCGCATCTGAGCCTGAACCGTTCGCTGGTGCTGCACGAAAACGCGCGCATCTCCATCCAGGTGGAGATGGGGCACGAGGCGTTCCTGACGGCCGACGGGCAGAAGTCAACGGCCGTGCAGGATGGCGACGAGGTGCTCATCACCAAGAACGACCGGGCGTGCAGCTTCGCCCGCGTCGAAAGCCCCGGCTACTTCTACCGGCGGCTCATGGGGCGGCTCGGCTTTAGTTGGCCCCACCTTAGTATTGGCCCAAGCCGGGACGCCAGGGGTTAAACTCTTCATATAATTTGTTATAAAGAAGGGTGGGGCGGTGGACGCCGCTCCGACATGCCGAATTTTGGAATTATTTTTTATGAATATTAGAGAACCCAGATTGCGCTCGTTGCTGACACAGGCCGAGCGCAACGCCAGCAACGGCAAGAACGCGGCGGCCGAAAGCATCTACCGGCAGATCATCGACGAAGCGCCTGGCGCCGAAGAGGCGTGGCTCGGGCTGGCCGAGGTGGTATTCGATCCCGACGAGAAGCGAGCCGCCTACGAGCGGGCGTTGGCTCTGGCGCCGGAGATGCCGGCGGCCGTGGCCGGCTTGGCGCGGCTCGACGGCCGCCCTGTGCCGCCGGAAGCCCAGGCCGCGCTGGACGCCGCCGCGGAAGCCGAAGCGGCGGCCGAGCGAGAGGCCGAAGCCGAGAGAGAGGCGGCCGAAATGGCGGCCAAGGCCGAGGAAGCCGCCTTTGAGCTGACCTGCTACCGCCATCCGGACCGCCCCACGTCGCTGCGCTGCTACAGCTGTCACCGGCCGATCTGTATCAGCTGCGCCAAGAAGACACCTGTCGGCTATATTTGCCCCGAATGCCAGCGTGAGGCCGAGGACGCCTTCTTCAACAGCAAGCCGACCGACTACATCATCGCCACGCTGGTGTCGCTGCCCATCAGCCTGCTGGTGGGCTACCTCATGGTGCGCTTCTTCTCGGGCGGCCTCTTCCTGTTCCTGATCATCTTTTTCGTCAGCGGCGCGGTGGGCGGCTTCATTGGCCGCATCACCAAGCGAGCGATTGGCGGGCGGCGGGGGCGCTATCTGCCGGGACTGGTGGCGGCCATGGTGGTCCTCGGCGTCCTCATCCCGGCGCTGCCGGTTCTGCCGGCCGTTCTGATAGATAATCAGGTTCTGATGAGATTGATCGGCCCGGGCATCTATATGTTCGTGGCGGCCAGTGCCGCCTACTGGCAAATGCGTTAATATACATAGTTGCTATGTTATCGGAACTATACATCCGCAACTTCGCGATTATCGACGAACTGCGCCTGCGGTTGAACGAAGGGTTCAACGTGCTGACCGGCGAGACGGGCGCGGGCAAGTCGATCATCCTCGACGCGGTGACGCTGGTGCTGGGCGGCCGGGCCGACACGACGGCCATTCGCGCCGGCAGCGACGAGGCGTACGTCGAGGCCGCCTTCGTACTCGAGCCGGAGCTGCGCGAGAGCCTGCAGCCCGTGCTGGAGGCCGAGGGGCTGGACGACGAAGACGGCCGCTTCCTGACGCTGGCCCGCGAGATGCGCAACAACGGCCGGAACATCTGCCGCGTCAATGGCCGCACGGTGAGCCTGTCGCTGCTGCGGCAGGTGGCCGACCCGCTCATCGACATCCATGGACAGGGGGAGCATCTGTCGCTGCTGCGGCCGCGCGCCCACTTGCCCCTTCTCGACGCCTTCGGCGGTCTGGAGGCGGAGCGACGCGAATTGGCGGCCGAAGTTCACAAACTCCACGCCCTGCAGCGAGAGCTGGAAGAGCTGCAACGCAGCGGCCGCGACATGGCCCAGCGCGTGGAGATGCTCCAGTTCAAGATTCAGGAGATCACCGCCGCCGCCCTGGCGCCCGACGAGGAAGAGACGCTGCGCATCGAGCGCGTCCGGCTGGCCAACGCCGAGCAGCTGGGGCGCTTCGCGGCCGAGGCGATCGCCCTGCTGGCCACGGTCGACGAGGACCGCCCCAGCGTCGTCGATCTGCTCGGTCACGTCGAGCACGCCATGGGCCAATTGGCCAAACTGGACGAAACGCGCCACGAGTCGCTGGCCACCTTGCAGGGCATCGGCTTCCAATTGAACGAGATCGCCGCCGAGTTGCAGGATTACCTCGACTCGCTGGAATTCGACCCCCGCCGGCTGAACGGCGTCGAGGGGCGGCTGGAGATGATCAGCGATCTGAAGCGCAAGTATGGCGAAGCGGATGTGGTCGGGCTGCTGGCCGCGGCCGAGCGGGCCGACGTCGAGCTGAAGAAGCTGGAGAACAGCGAAGTGCGCACGACGGAGCTGGAAGCGGAGCGCGAGACCTATCTGCGCCACATCGGCCGCATGGCTGTCGCGCTGTCGGAGAAGCGGCGGGCGGCGGCGACGCAGCTGTCGGCCGCCGTGGAGAGCCACCTGCGCGAGCTGGGCATGGAAGGGGCGCGCTTCGGCGTCGACTTCCAGACCCAATCGTCGGCCGCCGGCTGCTACGTGACGCAGGACGGCAGCGAGAACCGGCTGGCGTTTGACCAGACGGGCATCGATCAGGTGGAGTTCCTCATCTCGGCCAACCCGGGCGAACCGCTGAAGCCGATGGCCCGCGTGGCCAGCGGCGGCGAGACGGCGCGCCTGATGCTGGCCCTGAAGACGGCGCTGGCGCAGGTGGACCGCACGCCGACGCTCATCTTCGACGAGATCGACCAGGGCATCGGTGGGCGCGTCGGCGACGTCGTCGGCCGCAAGCTGTGGGGGCTGGCCTCCGGCGCGGGGCACCAGGTCGTCGTCGTCACCCACCTGCCGCAACTGGCGGGGTACGGCGACGCCCATTTCCACGTCAGCAAGTCGGTCGACGCCGGCCGCACGCTGACCCACGTGACCAATCTGGACACGGCCGGGCGCGTGCGCGAGCTGGCCGCCATGCTGGGCACGCAGGGGGACACGGCCGTCAGCGGCGCGCAGTCGATCCTGCGCCACGTGGGACAAACCAAAAACGGACTGCCGGTCGAGGAATATTAGCGAACATCATGACCACGCAGCGTGTGCGCACCATTTTCACCGTCTGGCTGGTGATTTTGGACTTTTTGCTTATCGCTCTGGCCTTCGCCTTGGCCTACCAGATTCGCGTCTCCATTGACTGGCCCGAGCCGCTGGCCAACCAGGTGCCGCTGGCCGATTACTTCCCGCTGTTCGTCGTGCAGGCGTTTGCCATCATCGCCGTCCTCTTCCTGAATCGGCAATATTACATCCCGCGCGCCGCCTCGCGCATTGACCAGGTCTACTACGTCTTCATCAGCGTGTCGGTCGGCATCTTGCTGGCCATCGCGCTGACGACGATTCTATTCCGCAACGATCGGGCCATCCTCGATTACCCGCGCACGATGCTGGTCTACAACTGGTTCCTGACCATCATCTTGCTGATGCTCGGCCGCTTTTTCACCAACTGGATGCGGAAGCGGCTGCAGGATCGCGGCATCGGCAAGGACAAGGTGCTGCTGGTGGGCACCGGGGACACGGCGCGGATGATCCTGCAGCGCATCGTCTGGTCGCCGGGGTTGGGGTATGACCTTGTCGGCATCATCGACGGCGAAGGGCAGGAGCTGGACATCCTGGGCGTGCCTGTGCTGGGCAAGCCGGAAGATCTGCCCGACATCATCAACGAATACCGAATCGACGAGGTCATCGTCGCCATTCCCGAGAAGGGACACCGCGAGACGCTTCACGTCATCTCCTATTGCGAGCGCGGCCGGGTGACGATCAAGGTGTTCCCCGACTTGTTCCAATACATCACCATCTCGGCCGGCATCGAAGACCTGGGCGGGCTGCCGTTGCTGTCCGTGCGCGATTACGCGCTGCGCGGCTATCTGCTGACGCTGAAGCGGCTCATCGACTTCGCCGGCGCGGCCATCGGCCTGGTCGTTCTGTCGCCGCTGATGTTCCTGACGGCCGTGGCCATCAAGCTGGAATCCCCCGGGCCGGTGTTCTTTGTGCAGCCGCGCATGGGTCTGGACGGGCGCGAGTTCATGATGATCAAGTTCCGTTCGATGCGCGCCGATGCCGAGAAGGACGGCCCCGGCTGGACGGTGCGCGATGACCCCCGCCAGACGCGCCTGGGCACATGGTTGCGCCGCCTCGAGGTGGACGAACTGCCCAATCTGATCAACGTCTTGCTGGGGGAGATGAGCCTGGTCGGGCCGCGGCCGGAGCAGGCGTACTACGTCGAGCAGTTCCGCCGCTTCGTTCCCCGCTACATGGATCGCCACCGCGAGAAGGGGGGCATGACCGGCTGGGCGCAAGTCAACGGCTTGCGCGGCGACAGCTCGATCAGCGAGCGCACCAAGTACGATCTGTGGTACTCCGAGAACTGGTCGATCCTGCTGGACACCAAGATCCTGCTGCGCACCCTGTGGCAAATCTTCATCCGCAACAAAGACGAGCCCCGCTACTAGCCCCGCCGCCTCACCCTTAATCTAATGTGCATCTTATTGACGCTGATTTGGCGGCATGCTATCATCATTAAGGCCTAAATTAGCACTCGCTCATGGCGAGTGCTAACCAGGTTGAGATTGACCAGATGACTGACCGGGCTTCGCCGCGCCGCCGCCAGGTGGCCGCCGGTTTGCCGCCCGGTCGTTGATTGCATTGCGCCCATGTTAGAGTATCAACAGCTGACCGAGCGACAGGAACGAATATTGGCCATGGTCGTCCGCACCTACATCGAGTCGGGACGGCCGGTCGGTTCCAAGTCACTGGTCGAGGATTTCGGCCTCGACTTCAGCTCGGCCACGGTGCGCAACGACTTCGCGGCGCTGGGGGAAATGGGCTACGTGGCCCAGCTCCACACCTCGGCCGGCCGCATCCCCACCGAACGCGGCTACCGCTATTTCGTCCAGAAGCTGCTGGGCGAGTTCCATCTGCCGCTCCACGAGCGCCAGATGATCCGCCACCAGTTCCACCAGGCGCGGCTGGAGCTTGACCAGTGGATGCGCCTGTCGGCCGCCATTCTGGCCCGCACGTCGGGCAGCGCCAGCTTCGTCACCGCGCCCCAGGCCCGCGCCAACCGTTTCAAGCACATCCAGCTCATCGCCACGCAGGGGCGGCTGGTGCTCATGGTGCTGGTGCTCAATGGCGGCGAGGTGAAGCAGCAAATGTTGACGCTGGCCGAGCCGCTGCCGCAGAACCGGCTCAGCGCCGCGGCCGACCGCCTCAATGCCCTGTTCGTCGAGCTCGACTCCGACGACATCGCCGCGCGTTCCACGGCCGCCCACCTGGACCGGCTGGAGAGCGAGATCACCACGCTGGTGCTCGACGTGCTGCGACGGGCCGACAACCAGCCGATCAGCGACATCTATCGCGATGGGCTGGTCAACATCCTCGACGACGAGGGCACGCGCCACGCCGTGCGCCTGCTGGAAGAGCGGACGCTGCTGGCGTCGGTGCTGGCCGAGCAGGAAGCGCAGGGGGGCGAAGGCGTCCAGGTGGTCATCGGCGGCGACGGCCGTTGGGAGGAGCTGAAGGATTGCACCATGATCCTCTCGCGCTATGGCGTGACGGAGAGCTTTTCCGGCACGCTGGCCGTCGTCGGCCCCACGCGCATGCCCTATGACCGCAACGTGGCCGCCGTGCGCTACGTGGCCGACCTGATGAGCGGCTTCGTTTTCGACTATTTTGTGCAGGAGCCGCCCGAGACGAAGGGCGACGTCCTGTATCAACCAGAGGTTGACAATCGTGACGACATTGAATGAAGAACGAGAGTGGGATGAGGTCGTCGAGGCCGCGGCCGACGCGGCCGACGACGAGTTAACCACATCCCTTGAAGAACAACTGGAGGCCGCTCGCGCCGAAGCCGCGCGCAATCTCGATGGTTGGCAGCGCACCCAGGCCGAGTTCGCCAACGCGCGCAAGCGGTTTGAGAAGCAGCGCGCCGACACCTACATCGACGCCAACGTCGAGCTGGTGGCCAAGTTGCTGCCGTTGCTCGACGATTTTGAGCGCGCGCTGGAGTCGGTGCCCGAGGACGACCAGGGCGATCCGTGGGTGGCCGGCGTCCAGCTGGTGCATCGCAAGATGTTGTCCGTGCTGGAAGAGATGAATGTGTGGCCGGTGGCTGCCGTCGGCGAGCCGTTTGACCCCAACTACCACGAGGCGCTGTCGCAGGAGCCGTCGGATGAGCACGAGAGCGGCATCATCGTGCGCGAATTGCGTCGCGGCTACCGCCTCGGCGATCGGGTGATCCGGCCGTCGCTGGTGACCGTCGCTCCCTAACAAGCAATTATTGAGAGAGGAAATAATTAAATGGCAACGATAATCGGTATTGATCTCGGCACGACGAACTCCGTCGCGGCCGTCATGGAGGGTGGGGAACCCGTTGTAATCCCCAGTTCCGAAGGGAGCCGCCTGTTCCCTTCGGTGGTGGCCGTCAACCCGAAGACGGGCGAGCGCCTGGTGGGCCAGGTCGCCAAGCGGCAGGGGGTCATCAACGCCCAGAATACGATTTTCTCGGTCAAACGGTTCATGGGCCGCAAGTTCGACGATGCCGAAGTGCAGCGCGCGCTGGCCTACGTGCCCTATGAGGTGAAGGAAGCGACCAACGGCGACGTGCGCGTCGTCATGAACGGCCGCGAATACTCCCCGCCGGAGATTTCGGCCATGATCCTGCAGAAGATCAAGACCGACGCCGAGGCGTATCTGGGCCAGACAGTGACCCAGGCGGTCATCACCGTGCCCGCCTACTTCAACGACAGCCAGCGCCAGGCCACCAAGGACGCGGGCAAGATCGCCGGTCTGGAGGTGCTGCGCATCGTCAACGAGCCGACCGCCTCGTCGCTGGCCTACGGGCTGGGCAACCAGAAGGACGAGATGATCGCCGTCTATGACCTGGGCGGCGGCACGTTCGACATCTCCATCCTGGAAGTGGGCGACGGCGTGTTCGAGGTGAAGTCGACCAACGGCGACACCTTCCTGGGCGGCGAGGACTTCGATTCCAAGCTGGTCGAGTGGCTTGCGGACAGGTTCAAGGCCAAGGAAGGCATGGACCTGCGCAACGACAAGCT
>CAYNOL010000111.1:0-11969 GCA_964398825.1 uncultured Ardenticatenaceae bacterium | reverse complement strand
GGTCATCGCCACCGGCTTCGAGCACACCACGCCGATGCGGCAGATGTCGTCGGCCATGAACACGCAGTCGAGCCGGATGATGCCCAACCGGCCGCCGGCGCGCGAGTCGGTGCCGGTCAACGCGTCGCCGAACACGAACAACGCTCGGCCTCAGAGCCAGCCGCAGAGCCGCCCGAACAATCAGGACAACTATCGCTTCAACGATCTGGAGGTGCCGGCGTTTTTACGCAAGCGACAATAGGCCGGATATGGGCGTTGTCCCTGGCAGTCTCCGTGGTAGAATGAAGGCAGGAGACGGCATATATTGGGGTGTCCGCCGGGCATCCGGTACAATATATGGCCGTATCCTGCCAAAGAGCCAAAACAAGAACGGAGGCCCGGCCCATGCGTTGTCCCTATTGTCACTACGAAAAAACGCACGTCATCGACACCAGCCACGACCGGCGCGGCGGAACACGCCGCCGCCGGGTGTGTGAATCGTGCGGCCAACGGTATACGTCCTATGAGCGGCCGATTCTGGCCACGCCGTTGCTTATCAAGAAGGACGGCACGCGCGAGGAGTTCTCACGCGAGAAGCTGTTGGGCGGCATCCGCGTAGCCTGCGCCAAGCGGCCGATCTCGGCGGCCGATATCGAACGCATCGCCGGCGAGATCGAAGCCGAGTTGCAGCGAATGGGACAGGAAGAAGTGAAAAGCCGCATCGTCGGCGATCTGGTCATCGGCAAGCTGAAAGAGCTGGACCTTGTCGCCTACGTGCGCTATGCCATTGTCTACTTGCGATTGGACGACTTGACGTCGATTCGCGGGGAGATCGATCGGCTACTGACTGAGCATACGTAAGCCGGCCTGCCAGGCGCAGCACGTTTGGTAACGCCAGACACAGGACGCTCACGCGTCACTCTTAACCCCGGAAGCCCCGCTCGCGCGGGGCTTTCTCTTTTTACTGGAGGGCGGATTACAAGCCCACCCCTACATCATACACGGCTGGTGGGGGGGGGCGGGTTAGCAACCCGCCGTGCCCCTGCACTACCGCGAACTAACCGGGAATATCGCAGAAGTAATTGGCCGTCATGCCGATGAGCGCGGCCGAGTCGCCCTCACTGCCCTGGCCGCTCTTCTTCTTGTTAGTCAGCTCGAAGGAACCGGGGCTGGGAGAGAGGATATCGATCACGATCTCATCTGTGTAGGCCGGGATGTCGAGAGTGAAGGTCAGGATGTTTAACTGATCACCCCGGTCGGGCTTTGTCGGCTGGAGCGTCTGCGAAACTCCGCCGGCGGACACCGTGAGATACACCGGACGATTGTCCTTGTCGTTGCCCACGAGCGCGAGCTTGACGGTCAGCGTCGTCTCATCGCTCGGCGGCGGCAACTCGACGAGGATCTGCCGCGACGGCGTCCAGCCACCCTCTACATTCCAGTGTACTTGGGTATCCTCTGTTTGGAATAGCTGGAAGATGTTGACGTATTTACTAAATTCGCTGCCCGTTTGGTAGGTCGGATAGAGGACCAAGGCGCGCGGGATGTGTTTCTTGGCTCCGTTGGGTTGCAGGAACCAGCGTCCACGGATGTGCGGCGCGGGATCCAGATCGGCGCCGTACCAGAAAGTGGCCGCCGAGCGGGGCGCGGGACTGGTGACGGTGTTCACCTGGACGGCGGGAGTGGCCTTGGTAGGGTACATGAAACGCACGTAGTTGGCTTTGCCGTCGTCGTTGCCGGCCAACTGGCCGTAGAGGGAGACGACGTCGCCCCAGTTGGGGATGGTGACCTTGGCCAGGTTCTTGTGCTTCTTCGGGCTGCCCATGCCGGTGCCCAGGATGTCGGTCCATTCGCTGACGGCCGCGTCGGCCGGGCAAATGCCTAACGTCGATACGGACGATTGCAACTCGTACGCGCCGATGTCGCACAAATTGGGGCCGGCATCGTTGCCCACACCGGGAATGTCGGTGTTGCGCGGCTCGCCCCGTTGGTCGATGCCGCCAATGGGTGCGGCGGTGCAGGCGGCGCTGGGGGCGCGGTCGACGGCCGGGCTGTTTTCCGTAAGGGCATGGGTTTGCGTTATCGGGTCGGGGAGCGCCTGCGTGACGGAAAACGCGTTAACCTGCAGGTTCGATTCGAGGATATCCGACAGCGCCGTGGATTCCGTGCCGTCGCTGGTGGCGGTGATGTCCGTCGCGCCGGGGGTAAAATTATAGAAGGCGTCGGCGTTATCAGTTCCACTATGGCCGAAGAGGTTGAAGTTGTTGGCCGTAACCGTCGCCTTTTCCAACCCGACCACGTAGACCTCATGCCCCTCGCCTCCAGATGAGTTGCCGCTGATGATAGTCCGGTTCAGGGTGACGCTGGACGTACCCTCGTCGCCAATAGAGTAGTAATCGACGAGAAGCCCCCCACCCGCACTGTTGGTGCTGTAGGGTTCAGAATATTCGGCCGAGTTCCCGGTCATCGTGACGTTGTTCAACGTCAGGTCGCCCAGATGAATGATGATACCGCCGCCGGCGCCGGCCTCATTGCCGCTGATCGTGCTGTTGGTTATCGTTCCCGTTATCGGCAACAAGCCGCCTTCGGTGAAACCTCCCCAGGTAATGCCGCCGCCGCCGCCATAGACGAAGTTGTTGTTGATGGTTGAGCGGTCAATCGACACGTCATCTGAGTTTCGAACTATTATCCCACCACCGGAATTGCCGGACTTGTTATACGAGATGGTCGAGCCAAAGATGTCCAGGCTCACCCCGGATGCCGCGATACCGCCCCCGTAGCTGTAACCACTGGTGACGTTTTGGGTGATCGTGCTGTGGGAGATATTCAGCGAACCATTGCCGTAGGCAAAAATGCCGCCACCGGCACGTTCAGCATAGTTGTAGCTGACTGTGCTGAGGGTCACGTAAACGTCGCCGGCGAGTTTGGTGTTTATTCCCCCGCCTCTGAAGGCCTCGTTGCCGGTGATGATGCTCTCGTTAGTCACGTTCAGCGTGCCGCCGTCCAGTACAAAAATCGCTCCTCCATAGCTGTTCGTCTCACTGTTTTGGAGCGTGCTGTAGTTCACAGTCAGAGCGCCGCCGGCGACGCGAAAGATGCCGCCGCCGAACACGTTATCGTGCATATATCCATTGATGATAGTCGTGTCGCTGATGGTTAAATCGCCTGTGCTGGTAACGTTGACCAGACGGATGCCCACGCTGGGGCCGCCCAGGTCAATGTTCGAGCCGTTGCCTTCGATTGTGATTTCGCTACTGATGGTCGGCAGACCATTGGAGCCATAGGAGTTCTCAAACTCCTCCACGAAGGTAAATGATCCATTGTTGGGAAGGATAATAGTGTCGGAGCCTGCGCCGCTACCCACTACGCAATCGCCGCCGGAGTGGTCAATGCCGTTGATGTCATTGGCATTGTACACGGCCTCGATGAGGGAGCAGGCGCCGTTGCCGGGGTCGAGGTTGATTTCGCCGTTGGCAACGGTGATGGTGGCGGCGTGGACGACATTCGCGCCGGGTGGCCCGAAGTTTGCTGCGCCGAGAGCCAGGATCAACGCCGCGCCGGCCAGCGTCACGGCCGCCTTGCGCTGCAGGCGTCGGCGAAGCCCACGCGGCACAAGGCGCAACCGGGCAACAGCAGCGATCAAACGGGGAAAGAACCGCTCATGATGGCGCATGAACAGGCTCGCCAGCCAGGCGCGCTCTGGAACGACGGACGGATTCGAAGACGGGGCACGATGCTCTCCGGTCATGGGTCACTCCTGTTTTTCGGTTTTCAGTTTTGAGGCTTTGACACGAAGGGGGCGACATGGGTCATATCGCTCCTTACGCGCTTGCATTATAGACGGTAAGGCAGTGCCACCGCAATCAGGAATGTGTAGTGAAATTTACCTAAATTTTCAAACGGTGATTTGGATGGAACGCAAGATCGGAGCGAGTTGGGTATGGCTACTACTTGGCCAAGGTCTTTTACGGCAATCGGCCGGGGCTGGGGAATGGCCAGGCGCGAAAGTCGTGGGGGCAGTTGTCGGTATCGTCCCAATAGGGGTAGCGTTCCAGCACGCGGGCGGGCGGCGTCAACAGCGGGCAGCGCGCCACAGCCGGGTGGCCGCCGTCGCCATAGGCGATAACGTCGATGAGGCCGTCAGGCCTCCACAGTAGCACTTCGTCACCGCTGTTGCCCATCTGGAACAGCGCCTTCGGGTCACCCCAGGCGGGATCGTCGATCATGTCCGCAATAGCCGGGTCACTGTTGACGATCTCGAAGTGGGGTTCGACGCCGTAGACGTCGCGAAAAGCCACGGCCGAAAGGGCCACGACGACGGCGCGGTGGGACGGCAAGACCGCGCCGGGCGGGAATAAGCGCCGGTCTTCGAAGTCGGTCGGCAGCACGGCGTCGCCCAGCGCGTAACCGGTCAGGTCGATGTCGACCAGCGTCGGATTGGCGATCTCTACGTACTCGGCCTCGTCCGGCCCGGGTGGATCATAGGCGATCTCGCTGATCAGCGCCCGGTTGACCGAGCCGCGGTAGTTGGCGACGACGAGCGGCAGGTGGAGCGCGCGGGCCACGTCCCCCTGGAACATAGCCGCCAGATAGTGGTAGGCGGCGTCGGATTGCACCTGGAGCGCCATCTCCCGATTGCCCTTGCTCGACAGCTCCGTGCCGTTGATGCTGCCGGTGTGGACGTAACCGCGGCCGTCGATGTAGGCCAGGATCATTTTGTTATGAATGCCCAAGCCGGTCGGGTTCGCCAGCACGCAGTGTAGTCGCAACAGCTCCAGCCTGGCGGTGGCGTTCACATAGTCGCACGTGGCCCGATTGCTGACGGCCGACGTGGGCTCGTCGAAGAAGGAGTCCAGCATGATCGCGACGTGGGCCCCGCGCCGGGCGGCGGCGATGTAGGCTTCCAGGCGGGGGTTGGGGTCGGCCGTCGGGTTGCTGTTCGTCGCGCCCCAATAGGGCCGCTCCGATAGCTGCTGGATCAGCAGCGTGTCCCCCTGCCCCGCCCGGTTGACAAGGCCGAGCAGGCCGTCGATGGGGTGCAAGCTGTTGTCGGGCGACTGGATGATCTCGAAGGCGCGAACGTCATGGAAGATGGCCGGGGCGGGGAAGCGGACGGTGTAGGAGACGCCGCCCGATTGCACGAGCGGCACGAAGCCCGGCGGGGGCGCGCCGTAGACGGGGTGGGCGGCCGTCCAGCGCAACAGGTCGGCGTGGGCTGTGTCCAGGTCGTCGGCCCACACCTCGGCCAGATGCGCGGCCACCCCCGGCGCGTCGGTCAGCAGGAAGATGCCGCGCCGCCCCCATGTGCCGTCACTCTTGTCGTCGTCGGGCAGGCTGTCGGGGCTGAAGTTTTCGCTGCCGATGACCGACAGGCGGCCATCGATGATCATGTACTTGGCGTGCATGAAGCGGTAGCGGTCGTGGATGCGTCGGGCGCTGTCGGCGATCATGAACCAGCAAGCGCCGCCGGCGCGCTCGACGCGCTGGCAGACGTAGCGCTCCTGATCGGTGATGCCGCCGGGCGGGCCCCCTTCCAGCAGCAGGGTGACGGCCACGCCGCGCCGCGCGGCCGCGGCCAGCTCCTCGCCGAAGGGGACGTTCTCCAGCGTCAGCGACGCCAGCCGGACCGACACGTCGGCCTCGCGGACGGCGGCGACGAGCGCGTCGTAGGCGTTGTCGGGGGCGACGGCGACGGTGAGGGTGGCCGTGGCCGTCAGGACGAGCGGGCGGAAGAAGCGGTCGCTCTCCCAGCCGGGGTAGCGCACCTTGCGACCGGCGAGCGGGTCGTCGACGGCCTGGGCCCAATCGGCGGCGGTGTCGGTGTCGGCCGCGGGTGTGCCGGTCTGTGGGTCGCGCTTGCGGTAGAGGATCTGCCCCTCGGCGGCGAAGACGCCCGTCACACGGTAGGGAGCCAGCGCCGGGCCGCTCCAGCCCGCGTGGGACGTATTGCCACCCAGATAGACGAGCACGTCAGCCGGAGTGCCGTCGGCGCGGGCCAGCACCACTTCGTCGCCCGTGTTGGCGAAGCCGGGCCAGGGGTTGATGAGCCAGTCGGCGTCGTGGCCGAACTGGGCCCGGAAGGCGGCCGCGTCGCCGGTCAGCCAGACGCCGGACGCGGCGGGGATCACGGAGCCGGGCGGCAAGACGGCCGTCGTCGTGCCGCCGTCCCCCAGCCGCCAGCCGGAGACGTCGGACGGCGTAGGGCCGGCGTTGACCAGGCGCACCGCCTCATCGGCGTCGTTGAGCGCGTTACCGTCGTAGAGCACGCTGTCGATGAGGACGTGGGGTTCATCTCCGGCGGCCGACAGGCCTCGGCTCAGCAACAGGGCGGCGGCGAGACCGAACAGCAGGGCGGCCAGCAGCCAGGCGACGCGCCCGAAGAGACGAACGCCGTCAACGGACGGCACGGGCATAGAGGATCCCCGGATTGAAGCGGATGAGCACATTGCGGCCGTGGCGGACGGTGAGGCGGTCCAGCTCCAGATCGGGCTCGTAATGCTCGGCCAAGGTCAGCTCCAGAGTGCGACCGGCCACCTCGACGGGATAGGTCATGCCGTGCAGGGATGTGACACGCATGAAGTTGAACGCTCGCCGCGCCGGCCATTCCGTTGACAGAGCGTAATCGGCGGCGGTGGGGAAGCCTTGGTGGCTACCGCCCTGCTGCGGGGTGCGCGGGAGGGCGCCGCGGGTCAATTGCGCCAACGCGTCGCGCAGCAGCGGCAGCCCGGCCCGCATTAACGTCCAATTGGCTTCAATATCGGAGATTCCGTCGGGCAGTGGCACGGCCGTCTGGGCGACGATGTCGCCGGTGTCCAGCCCCTCATCCATGACGTGGAGCGTGACGCCCGTCGGCGCGCCGGCGCGCATCTGCCAGAACACCGGTACCGGCCCGCGGAAGTCAGGCAGCAGCGACGGGTGGAGATTCAGGAAGCCGTGGGGCGGGACGGCCAGCAGCGTGGCGGGGATGCGCTGGGTGTAGCAAGCCACGACGGCCACGTCGGCCGCCAACGCGCCGAGGGCGGCCAACGTCTCCGGATGAGCCAACTCGCGGGCGGCGAATAGCGGCAGCCTGAGGGCCCAGGCCAAGCTCAGTGTGAAGGCGGGGAGCTTGTCGCCGTCCAAGGGCAGGGCTTGGGATGGCGGCGGATCGACGACGGCAAAGGGCGCGGCGGAGGCGGGCAGCAAGTGGGGCACGGAGGGGGCGGGGACGACGACGCCGGCGACATCAACGCGCTCGGCCAGCAACCCGGCGAGGACATCGGCCGACACCCCGGCCGGCAATCCAAAAAACAAAACGCGCATCCGGGGCATTATAGCCATGTTGTGGTTGAGGAAAAAAATATTGCACCACGGATTTTCACGGATTGGCGCGGATGATACGGATCAAAATTTGATCCGTATCATCCGTTCTAATCCGTGTCCCATCCGTGTTTAAAAGATTCTCCCTCTTATTGCGATAAAGCAGGGATCGTCCTATCATCTATCAATAGGGATTATCATGACGAGAGAAACGAAAACGATCACCGTAGTACAGTGCGCCAAGTTGGGGCAGGAGCTACCGGCGCTGACCCGGCCGCCTTTCCCGGGGCCGTTGGGGCAGCGCATCTATGACAACATCTCCAAGCTGGCCTTCAGCCAGTGGCAAGACCAGGCGCGACTAATCATCAACCATTACGGGCTGAACATGGCCGACCCCCGCGCGCAGGAGTTCCTGTTCGAGCAAATGGAGGCGTTCCTGTTCAACGAGGGGCCGAGCGAGCCGGCGGCCGCGCCGGTGGCGGGCGGCAAGGGCGGCCCAGCCCGCAAGTGATCCCATGATGGCCGCCGCCGACGTCCTGCTGATCGCCTGCTACGAGATGGGCCACCAGCCGCTGAGCCTGGCGTGGCCGGCGGCCGCCCTGCGTCAGGCGGGGCAGACGGTGCGGGTGGTTGACCTGTCGGTGGAGCGGCTGCCTCGCGCGGCGGCGGCCGCGGCCCGCTTCGTCGGCATCGCCGCGCCGATGCACACCGCGTTGCGCCTCGGCGTGCGCGCGGCCGAGGACGTCCGCGCGCTCAACCCTACCGCCCACATCTGCTTCTACGGCCTCTACGCCTGGCTAAACGCCGATTACCTGCTGGAAACGGTGGCCGACTCGGTCATCGCGGGAGAGTACGAGCAGCCATTGGTCGAGTTAGTCGAGGCGCTGCAGGCCGGGCCGGACAGGGCCGGTGGCGTAGACGGCGTCTCAACCCGTTCCACCCGGCGGCCGCCCCACATCGCCCGCCTGTCGCTACCCGAGCCGGACCGCGACGGCCTGCCCAACCTGTCGAACTATGCCCGCTATCTGGAGAACGAGCGGTACAGCCAATCGGGCTACGTTGAGTCGACGCGCGGCTGTCTGCACACATGCGGCCATTGTCCCGTCGTGCCCGTCTATGGCGGCCGCTTCTTCGTCGTGCCGGTAGAGACGGTCATGGCCGACATCCGGCGGCAGGTCAGCGCGGGAGCCGAGCACATCACTTTCGGCGATCCCGACTTCCTCAACGGGCCGGGGCACGCGATCAAGCTGGCGCGGGCGATCCACGCCGAGTTCCCCGGCCTGACGTTCGACTTCACGACGAAGGTGGAGCACATCATCCAGCACCGGAAACTGATGCCGGAGTTCCGCGCTCTGGGGGCCAGCTTCGTGATCTCCGCCTTTGAGAGCGTCAGCGACGACGTTCTGCGCCGGTTGAACAAGGGGCACACGCGAGCCGACATGGACTCGGCGCTGGCCATATTGGAAGAGGCACGCATCCCCGTCCAACCCACGTGGCTGCCGTTCACGCCGTGGACAAGCCTCGACGATTACATCGACATGCTGGCCTGGATTCGGGAGCGTGATCTCATCGGCCACGTGCCGGCGGTGCAGCTGTCGATTCGGCTACTGGTGCCGCCCAACAGCGCCCTGCTGGCCGGCAGCCCGCCCGGCTTCTTCGGCGAGCTGGACGCGGCCAACTTCTCCTATGCCTGGCGCCACCCCGACCCGCGCATGGACGAACTGCAGGCGCGGGTCACGATCATCGCCGAGGGGGCAAGCGCGGCCGAGCCCACCGCCGCCTTCGCCGCCATCGAGCGGCTGGCCTATGGCATGGCCAACCGGCCGTTGCCGGGCCGCGCCGCCCCTGGGCGACCACGCCGGATCAGGCCCACCCCACCCCGCCTGACCGAAGATTGGTTCTGTTGAGCGGAGCCAACGGCCGATCAGGTTGATCGGCTAAAGGTTGAGTAGCTCAGCCTAATCGAACAGACCGGCAATACGATCACGAGTCCGGCGGTCACGTCCGACGCCCACCCGAGGAGCTATGAAACGAACGCACCCGCGCCCGCTGGCGCTACTGATCATCACGCTCGTTCTGCTTTCCGCTGTCGCATATAAGCTGCCGCCCGCCGACGCGTCGACGGAGTGGCGGGGGAAGATCGACGCCGAAGTAGTGGATGCCACGGAGCGCGGCGCGGCGGCCGAGTTCATCGTCGTCTTGCGCGAACAGGCTGACTTGACCGGCGTCGAGCGATTCGGCGACAAGACAGAGCGTGGCCGCCACGTTTATGAGACGATGACGGCCGTCGCCCGGCAGACGCAAGCCCCCCTGCGTGCGCTGCTCGACGCGCGGGGCGCAAGCTATCGCGCTTATTGGATCACCAACATGATCTGGGTGCGTGGCGGCCGCGAGTTGGCCGTCGAATTAGCGTCGCGGGCGGATGTTCAACACCTCTATGCGAATCCCGTGACGCAACTTGACCGCCCTGTGCAGACAGTCGTCCTGCCGCCGGCAGCGCGGGACGGCGAGGCGATCGAGTGGAACATCGCCAAGGTCAACGCCCCCGCCGCGTGGGCCGCGGGCTACACCGGTCAGGGCGTGGTCATTGGCGGGCAGGATACGGGATACAACTGGGAGCACCCGGCGCTCAAAGCCGGCTACCGCGGCTGGGATGGGGCAACGGCCAGCCACGACTACAACTGGCACGACGCCATCCATGAGGATTTCCCGACCAATGGACCGGGCAACCCCTGCGGCATTGAAGCGGCCGCGCCGTGCGATGATCAGGGGCACGGAACGCATACGATGGGCACGATGGTGGGCCATGACCCCAGCAATCAAATCGGCATGGCTCCCGGCGCGCGGTGGATCGGCTGCCGTAACATGGAGAACGGCGAGGGTACGCCGATCACCTATGCCGAGTGCTATGAGTGGTTCGTGGCCCCCTATCCCCTCGGTGGCGACTCCTTCACCGACGGCGATCCGGGCCGCGCCCCCCACGTCATCAACAACTCGTGGTCCTGCCCGCCAAGCGAGGGATGTGTCGCAGCCGACGTATTGCAGGCGGTCGTCGAGGTGGTGCGGGCGGCGGGAATCGTCACCGTCCACTCGGCCGGCAACAGCGGCTCAAGCTGCGGCACAATCGCCACCCCGGCGGCGATCTACGATGCGTCGTTCACTGTGGGAGCGACGAACTCCGGCGATCAAATGGCGGCCTACAGCAGTCGCGGCCCCGTGCTGGTGGACGGCAGCAATCGCCTGAAGCCCGACGTCGTCGCGCCGGGGTCGGGAGTCCGCTCCAGCTACCTGGGCAACACCTACATCAGTCTGAGCGGGACGAGCATGGCCGCGCCGCACGTGGCCGGGCTGGTGGCGCTGCTCATCTCGGCCGATCCGGTACTGTCGGGGCGCGTGGATTTGATCGAGAAGCTCATCACCACCTCGGCTCAACCCATTGCCACCAACGCCCTGTGCGGCAGCGACATGCCCGGCATCGTGCCGAATAATGTCTTTGGCTGGGGGCGCATCGATGCCCTGACTACTTTGGAGACGCTGGAGGCGATGCCTGAGTGGTATCAGTCGATGTTGCCGTCGATCCTGGGCTGGGAGTGAAGCATGACGCACAAATGACGCGGCCGTCCGCGTTCCATTCTTATAGCAACCCCGTCCGCTTTTCACCCCCGCCAAAGCGGCTACAATTGGCGCATTTGAAGCGTTAGGAGGCGGCATGCATTCCCTGATAATTGCCGGCGGCACGGTCGCGGCCGATGATCCACTCTATCCCTACACCGAAGGCAAGCCCAAGGCGTTGATCGATATGGGCGGCCGGACGATGCTGGAGCGCGTCGTCGGCGCGCTGCAGGAGTCGGCCTACGTGGAGGACGTGCTGGTGGTCGGCATCAGCCCGGAGATGGCCGGGGGGTTGAGCTTCGCCCGGCCGGTGGAATTTCTGCCCGACCAGGGCAGCATGGTGGGGAATATGTTGGCCGGCGTCGAATGGCTGGGGCGCAACCGGCCGGGGAGCGAGGTATTGTTGGGCTGTTCGGCCGACATCCCGACGATCACCGGCCGCGTTGTCGATCAGTTCATCGAGGCGTGCCGGCCGTGGGACAAGGGAGTGTATTACAACTTCGTCACCCGCGAGCGGCTGGAGGGGCGCTTCCCCAACTCCCGGCGCACCTACTCCCGCTTCGGCGACGTCGAGGCGGCCGGCGGCGACATGGTCATCGCCCGGCTCGATGTGGCGCTGCGCAATCGGCCGCTGCTGGAGTCGGTGACGGCCGCGCGCAAGAAGCCGTGGCGCATCGTCAGCCTCGTCGGCCTGCCGATGCTGATCAAATTCTTGCTGAGACGCTTCACGCTCGAAGACGTGGAGCGCGTGGCCAGCCGCGCGCTGGGCGCACCGGCCAAAGTCATCCTCGACGGCCCGCCGGAGCTGGCCATGGACGCCGACAAACCGTTTCAGATCGAAATTTTGCGGGCGGAGTTCGCCCGCAACCCAAGCTGAGTTATGACCAATAAGTACATCGCTATTGAAGGAGTCATCGGCGTCGGCAAGACGACGCTGGCCCGTCTGCTGCAGCCCCGCTACGATTCGAGCACGCTGCTGGAGGTTGTCGAGGACAACCCATTTTTGTCCAAGTTCTACGAAGATCGGGAGCGCTACGCCTTCCAGACGCAGATCTTCTTCCTGCTCAGCCGCTATCACCAGC
>CAYNOL010000110.1:0-11971 GCA_964398825.1 uncultured Ardenticatenaceae bacterium | reverse complement strand
AGCGGCGGCGAGCGGGCGCGGCTGGCGCTGGCCATTCTGGTGCTGGAAGAGGCCAACTTCCTGCTGCTCGACGAGCCCACCAACCACCTCGACATCCCGTCGCAGGAAGTGCTGCAGTCGGCGCTGGAGGCGTTCAACGGGACGATCTTGCTGGTCACCCATGACCGCTATCTGGTGGATCGCCTGGCGACGCAGGTGTGGGAGCTGCGGCCCGACGACGACGATGCCATGAGGCTGGAGGTGTTCAACGGGCCGTATCAGGAGTATCTGGCGGCGCGGACGGCCAAGGCGGAGACGCCCGAGCCGACTCCCCCGCCGACGTCCAACGGCGCCGGCGACCCTGTGCCGCTGAGCAAGAACGAACAACGGCGGCGCGACGAAGCGCGGGCGGCGCTGGAACGGGAGATCGGCGCGGTGGAGACGCAGCTTGAGGCGCTGAGTGGGGAGATGCAGGCGGCAGCCGAGGCGGCCGACTACAACGAGATGATGCGCCTGACGGCCGAGTACGAGGCGGCCGAGCAGCGCCTGGAACAGCTTTTCATCGATTGGGAGGAGATGACCCATGAGCCGGCCGCTGATTATCGGGCTAACGGGTAATATCGCCACGGGCAAGTCGGCCATCATGCGGCTGGCGGCCGAGCAAGGGGCGCAGACGATCGACGCCGACCGGGTTGTCCACGAGCTGCTGGCCGGGGACGAGGGAATCCAGGCGGCCGTCGTCGCTGCCTTCGGGCCCGAGGTGCGGCGCGACGGCGGCGGCATCGACCGTGCGGCGTTGGGGCGGGTGGTCTTCGGCGACGCCACGCAGCTGGCCCGGCTGGAAGGGCTGTTGCACCCGGCCGTGCGCGCGGAGATCGCCCGGCGGGTGGCCGCGGCCACGTCGCAGGTGGGCACCTCGCAGGTGGTAATGATCGAGGCGATCAAGCTGCTGGAGGGGCCGCTGGCCGCGACGTGCGACCAGATCTGGGTGACAACCTGTGAACGAACCACGCAGCTGGAGCGGCTGCGCGTCTGCCGGGGCATGGACGAGGCGTCGGCCGTGGCCCGCGTCGACGCCCAATCTCCCCAGGCCGACAAGATCGCCCGCGCCGACGTGGTCATCCACACCGACGGGTTGATGACCGAGACGCAGGCGCAGTTCGAGGAAGCGTGGCGGGGGGTGGAGGGTGACCGTTGAGCGTAACGGGATGGGAGTATAGTATTCAGTATCCAGTGATCCGTATCCAGTCTAGCAACTGACCACTGAATACTGACTGTACTGACCACTGATTACTAAACATTCCCCCCATTCCCTATGCATTCCGCCCCTAACCGGCTATAGTCTAGCCCCATGCAAGCATTAAAAGAGTGGGTTCTCCGTCATTCCAATCTGGCGGCCTGGATCGTCCTGGCGCTGGGCATGAACATCATCCTTCTCTTCGAGGCGCGGGATGTCGGCCTGCTGCCGATGCAATGGTTCTGGCTCATCCTCATCACCACGCTGGTTGCGGGGGCGTGCATCTGGATCGTCAGTTGGGGGGATGATGACGACGCGGCGGCCGAACCGAACGAGCCGGCCGACAAGCCCCCGCAAGGCGCCTGAGCCGGCCCTGCGAATGGAAGAGCACGCACAGCCGGAGACCCCCGATCTCTACGCCCATGTCGATGACCTGCGGCGCGACATCGCTGACCTGTTCATGGTCTACGATACGACGCTCGACTACCCCGAAAAGGGATACATCCGCTTTCGCGGCCGCTTCCTGGTAGACCCCGGCGACAGCTTCGCCGAGCTGCGGCGGCGCTTCGAGCGCCACGGCTACACTCCCACCGCTGACCAGGACGGGGATCGCGTCTCGCTGCTGGCCCTGCCGGTGGTGTTCGATCATCCTCAATCGCGCTGGAGCATCAACCTCATCCTGTTCATCGCCACGGTGCTGTCGACGCTGTTCGTCGGCGCGTCCTATGGGGCGACGACGGCCGAGCAGCTGTGGCAGCTGTGGCGCGGCATCCCGTTCGCGGGCAGCATTCTGCTCATCCTGGGGGCCCACGAGCTGGGCCACTACTTCGCCGCCCGCCGCCACGACGTGCCCGTCACGCTCCCCTACTTCATCCCCATGCCCTTGTCGCTCTTCGGCACGCTGGGGGCGTTCATCCGCCTGCAGGGGCCGGTGACCAACCGGCGGGCGCTGTTCGACGTGGGCGCGGCCGGGCCGCTGGCGGGGCTGGTGTTCGCCGTGCCCATTTTGATCATCGGCCTGGCGACGTCGGAAGTCGGCCCCATCACCCCCGGCGGCGTCTTCGAGGGCAACTCCATTCTCTACTGGCTGCTCAAGTTCGCCGTCTTCGGCCGCGTGCTGCCCGGCGACGGCATGGACGTCTATCTGAACCAAATGGCCTGGGCCGGCTGGGTGGGGCTGTTCGTCACGGGGTTGAACCTGATTCCCGTGGGGCAATTGGACGGCGGCCATATCGCCTATTCGCTGTTCGGCCGCCGCGCGCGCGCCTTCTTCTGGCCGGTAATAGCCGGATTGCTGGCGATCGTGTTCTACTCCTACTTGCAGGGGGCGTTCGCGCCGACGTGGCTGCTGTGGATCTTCCTGCTGCTGTCCTTCGGCCGCGTCCACGCCCGGCCGCTGGAAGACCTGTCGGGGCTTGACCCGCGCCGCCGGGCGCTGGCGGTGTTTACATTGGGAGTGTTCTTTCTGACGTTCGTGCCGTTTCCGCTGGCCGGGTTTGCGAATTAGAGCGACGAGCGACGAGCGACGAGTGAAGAACGGCCGCGTTCTTGTTTGTAGTTGCCCGCCACATGCGATTGCCATCCCCTGCCCCCAGTCTCTCAATCTCCCAGTCTCCCGATCTCTCAATCTCCAATCCCCCAAACCCCTTCAACCTTATAGCAAGATGAAATGAGCATCCAAGCCTAGTGACATCACTCTGAAATTATCCTAAGATGAAACTGTTGCTCAACAAACAACTACGTGGCCAATCTGGAGTTTCGTAGGTAAGTACGAAGGAGAAGATTGATAATGTCGAAAAAGCTTTTCGCTCTGATCGCTGTGCTTGTCGTGGCGCTGATGCTGGCCGCTTGTGGCGGTGGTGGCGGCGGTGACACCGGCGGCGGCGCCGCGCCCGCTCCCGTCAGCCTGTCGTTCGACGGTCTGGACGAGTTCCGCTATGAGCCGGAGTCGGCGTCGGTGGCGTCCGGTTCCGAGGTGACGGTGACGTTCAACAACGTCGGCGCGCTGGAGCATGACTGGATGCTGGTGGCCGAGGGCACCGATGTCAACGCCCTGACGGCCGACGACGCCTTGCTGCCCGAAGCCCACTCCGGCGTCATCCCCGGCGGCGAATCCACCACCTTTACCTTCACCGCCCCGGCGCCCGGCAACTACATGATCGTCTGCACCGTGCCGGGCCACGCCCCGGCCGGCATGGTGGGCACTTTCACCGTCTCGCAGTAACACCCAACGCTGAACCACTCGTTTGATGGACGGGCCGCGCGCAAGCGCGGCCCGTTTGCATTTGACCGCCCCTGTGGCTACCATTCCCGGCTGTTGCCACATGGACGAAATCCTGCTGCCCGACGCGATCTATGAGGAGATGGTGGCCCACGTCGCCGGCCTGTGGCCCGAAGAGGCGTGCGGCCTGCTGGCGGGGCGCGACGGCCGCGCCGAGCGCCTCTACGCCGTCGAGAACATGCGCCACAGCCCGACGGCCTACGAGATGGAGCCGGCGCAACAGGTGCGGGCGATGATCGACATCGAGGCCGGGGGGCTGGAGCTGCTGGGCATCTTTCACTCGCACCCCCACGGCCCGGCGCGGCCGTCGCCGTCCGATGTGGCCCAGGCCCTCTACCCCGACGCGGCGCACGTCATCATCTCGCTGGTCGACCGGGAGCGGCCGTCGGCGCGGGCCTTTTTAATTCGGGATGGACAGGCGCGGGAGATCGTTATCAGGAAGACCTGACAGATGGGCGCAGCGTGGTCACGGATGAACCAATAGCGTCGCGTCCACCTGTCGGGTCTTGTTGATAAGCAACCAATCGGCCGCTTCCGTGTTTTTATAAATATCATCCCATATCAATCGAGGGAGCTTTTTAATCATGCAGATACTCTACTTTCTACTGGCCGCGGCGATCGGCTACTTGTGCGGCTCGGTGCCGTTTGGATACATCTACGTGCGGCTCTTCAAGGGGGAAGACTTGCGCAAGATCGGCAGCGGGCGCACCGGCGGCACGAACTCGTTGCGCGCGGCCGGGCTGGGGGTGGGGGTGCTCACCTCGCTGAGCGACGTGCTGAAGGGCGCGGCGTCGGTCTGGCTGACGACGTGGCTGCTGGGCGACGCGCTGGGGGCGCAGATGTTGCCTTGGGCGCAGGCCACGGCCGGCGTCTTCTCCGTCATCGGCCACAATTGGTCGATCTTCCTCAAGTTCGCCGGCGGCGCGGGCACGGGGCCCAATGTCGGCTGGTCGTCGGCCATCTGGCCCTGGGTGCTGCCCATCGCCTTTCTGGTCATGGGCGGGATGCTCTACTTCGTGGGCATGGCCTCCGTCGCCTCGCTGAGTATGGCGGCGGTGACGATCATCGTCTTCGCCTATCGCTACTTCGCCGGCATCGACCCCACGGCCGCCTATCTGGCGGGCAGCGTCGTCGCCGGGCTGGTCATCACTTGGGCGCTGCGGCCGAACATCCGGCGTGTGATGAACGGCACGGAGCGGCTGGTGGGGCCGCGCGCCAAACGCCGCGCCCAGCAGGAAGCGAACCGCTAGGGGGCGTCAGCCGCCGTCGGATCCGACGGCGTCGGCTACTGCCTCGCCCTCCATCATCCGCGCCAACCGGTTCGGCCGGATCGACTGGCCGTGGCGCAGCGCGTAGAGCCAGGTGAACTCCGCGCCATAGAGCAAGATCTGGGCCGAATAGTAAACCCAGAACAGCAGGATGATGAGCGCGCCGGCCGTGCCGTAGATGGAGCCGGTGTTGCTGAACGATAGAAAGAGGGAGAGGATCGCCCGGCCGATGAGGAAAAGGATCGTCGTCACCGCCCCGCCGACGGCCGCGTCGCGCCAGCGCACGTGGGCATAGGGCAGCGCCTTGAAGACGAACATGAACGTGGCGAAGGTCAGCAGGGGGATGAGCAGCCGGCTGAGCGGGGGGAACAGCGCGCCGGCGGCGGGGAAGAGTACCTCGAAGCGGGCCTGCACCGCGGCCACAATCGCTTGCACCGCCACGGCCGCGATGAGCAAAAAGCCCAGACCGAACACCATCAGGAACGGGATCGTCCGGTAGCGGATCAGCAGCAGCCAATCCTGCCGGCTCTTCGGCTGTACGTCGGTGATGCCCCAAATCAGGTTCAGCGCCGTCGTCAGGTGGCGGAAGATACCCGTCGCGCCGATGAGGAGGCCGACAACGCTGACGATGGTCGCCGTGCGGCTGGTGGCCTGGTCGCGCAGCGCCGTCGTCGCCTGGTCGATGAACCCGGCCAAATCCTCGCCCACCAGGTATTGCAGCTGCAGCGTCACCTGCTCGCGCGCCAGCGAGCGGTCGATGAAGAAGCCGGCGATGGTGACGACAAAGACGATCAGCGGCGCAATCGAAAAGATGGTGTAATAAGCCAACCCCGCCGCATAAATCGACGCGCGATCCTTCAGGAACTCGCTGAAGGCGTCTTTGAGGAGCAGGAAGCCGGATTTCAGGTACGACATCTTCTTACGGACTTTTGAAAGGGAGAAAGGGGGAAAGGGGGCAGGGGGGAAACGACATCACTCCTGCTCCCTTTTCCCACTGACCTGTTGACCTGCTGACCTACTGACCTACTGAACACTGGCCACTGGCCACTGCCCACTACTTCCCGCCGATCGCCTGCCTCAAATCCGCCACCAAATCGTCCGGGTGCTCGACGCCTACCGACAGGCGAATGAGCCCCGCCTCAACGGCGAAGCCGACGGCCGCCGCTTCCGGCCCGGCCACCGAGGCGTGGGTCATGGCCGACGGCAGCTCGATGAGCGACTCGACGCCGCCCAGCGACTCGGCCAGCGTGAACAGCCGCGTGCGCAGCGCCACGTCCCGCGCCGCCTTCTCGCCGCCGTTGAGCGTGAAGGCGATCATGCCGCCCGGCCCGCTCATCTGCCGCCGGGCCAGCTCGTACTGCGGGTGGCTCTCCAGTCCGGGGTAGATGACGCGCTCCACGGCCGGGTGGTCTTCCAGGAAACGGGCCACGGCCAGGCCGTTGTCGCAATGGGCGCGCATCCGCAAGCCGAGTGTCTTCAGCCCGCGCAGTGTCAGGAAGCAGTCCATGGGCCCCGACACCGCGCCGACCGATTTCTGCAGGAACTTCAGCCGTTCGTACGCCTCTTCGTCGTTGAGCACCAGCGCCCCGCCGACGACGTCGGAGTGGCCGCCCAGGTACTTGGTGGTGCTGTGGACGACGAAGTCCGCGCCCAGGGCCAGCGGCCGCTGCAGCGCGGGCGAGGCGAAGGTGTTGTCGACGGCCACCCACGCCTCGACGGCGTGGGCCGCTTCGCTGATGGCGGCGATGTCGCTGAGGCGCAGCAGCGGGTTGGTCGGCGTCTCCAGCCAGACGAGGCGGGCCGGCCCCGCGGCCAGCGCGGCGCGCACCGCCTCAGTGTCGGCCGTGTCCACGTAGTCGAACAGGATGCCGTAGTCGCTCAGCACCTTGTCGAACAGGCGGAAGGTGCCGCCGTAGAGGTCGTTGCCGCAGATGACGCGCTCGCCCGGCCGCACGAGGCGCAGCAGCGTGTCGGTGGCGGCCATGCCGGACGAGAAGGAGAGGCCGTAGCGGCCGCCCTCAAGCGCCGCCAGCGCCTCTTCCAGCGCCGAGCGGGTGGGGTTGCCCGCGCGGGAGTAATCATACCCCTTGTGTTCGTTGATATCGGTCTGGACGAAGGTCGAAGTCTGGTAAATAGGTGTCATGATCGCGCCGGTGGCCGGGTCGGGCCGCGTGCCGGCGTGGACGGCGATGGTTTCGAAGCGGTCGTTGGGTGTGGTCATACTGGTGCTCTCCTATGGGCGGCGGACGGCCGCGCGTGGGTGATTGTAGCATAGACCTCAGAGGTTTCAGAAAACCTCTGAGGTCTTGTAGTGGTTCACTCCGTCGGCAACCTCTTCCCGAATCGCCCCCTCTTCCAACAGCAAATCCAGATAGCCGATCAACATCCACAGACCGGCGATGCGCTGCTCCGGCGGCTGGTGGGCATACATGATCTCCAGCAGCTCGGGGATGGTGTGGCAACCCTGGCCGATGAGCGCCAGGCATTGGGCCTTGCGGCCGGCGATGCGCTCTCGCTGGCGGGAGATGACGCGGCGGGCGTCGCCGAACGGCCGCCCGTGGCCGGGGTAGACGGTGTCGATGTCCAGCGCGTCGAGGGCGTCGAGCGAGCGCATGAACAGCGGCAGCGACGGCACGCGCCGCTGGCCGGGCGGGGGCGGGTCGATGACCGGCGCGGGCGTGACGGCCAGCAACATGTCGGCCGACAGCAGACGACGCGTCTCCGGCTGGTAGAAGACAGTCTGTGGCCCGGCGTGACCCGGCGTGTGGATGACCTGCCACGTCCGGCCGCCCATGCGCAGCGCGCCGTCGGGCCGGAAGGCGACTACGCGCTCGGCCGGGACGGGGTCGGCCTGGTGGATCATGCTCTCCATGCCCCGGGTGATCTGTTCGGCTGTTTGCGCCGGCAGGCCCAAAGGCGGCAGCAGCTCGTGGCGATAGAAGGCGATCCGCTGTCGCCACATCACGTCCTGGTCGGTCAGCCACGCCGCCCCCAGCTCGGAGATCCATACCGTTGCGTCGCTCTCGGCGGCGATGCGCCCCGCCAGCCCGAAGTGATCGACGTGGGGATGGGTGATGACCACCCGCGCCACATCGCCGACGGCCACACCGTGGGCCGCCAGCCCGTCGACGAGCCCTTCCCAGCACGCCGCCGACTTCACCCCCGCGTCGACCAGCACGATCTCGGGGTGGGTGAACAGAAAGACATTGACTGACCCCATCGACCAGCCGACGGGGAGTTCGATTCTGATTGGTTCCATGCTGGTATTATGTAGTGGCTGGTGAGCAGGGGCCAGTGGAGCAGGGGAGAAGGGGAGAAGGGGAGCAGGGGAGAAGGGGAGAAGGGGGCCACCCATCCACCCTTTCCCCCTTTCTCCCAAAACTACCCCGTATTTTTAAGCCCCGACGCCACCCCATTGATCGTCAGAAAAATGGTATCACGGATGCGCTCGGCTTCGGGGCTTTCGGGGTCGGCCAGACCGCGCAGGCGACGCAGCAGACTCACCTGGATGAAGTTCAGCGGGTCGATGTACGGGTTGCGGCGGCGCACGGAGCGTTGCAGCACCGGGTCGTTGTCCAGCAGCTCCCGGCCGCCGGTAGTCAGCAGGATCGCCCGCCGCGTTTGCTCGAAGGCGGCCTCCACCTGGCCGAAGATGAGGTCGCGCACGCGGCCGTTTTCCACCAGCCCGGCGTAGAGGCGGGCGATGCCCATGTCGGCCTGGGCCATCGACACTTGCGAGTTGTCCAGCAGATTGTGGAAGAAGGCCCACTCCCGGTACATCTCCTGCAGCAGGGCCACGCTGTCGGGCGTGCGGCCGAACGCCGCCAGCGCCTCGCCCACGCCGAACCAGCCCGGCAGCACATGGCGGCACTGCATCCAGCTGAAGCCCCACGGGATGGCCCGCAGGCTGTCGAACGTGGCCGCGCCCACCCGGCGCGACGGCCGCGAGCCGATGCGCATCTGGCTGATCTCGTCCATCGGCGTGGCTTGGCTCCAATAGGTCAGCAGCTCCGGCGTCTCGTAGATGAGGGCGCGGTAGGCGCGATAGGACGTGGCCGCCAGCTCGTCCATGGCCGCCAGCCACTCCCGCTTTGGCCGGGGCAGCAGGCGGTACGGCTCCGGCGTGCTGGCGACGAGCACGGCATGGACAACTTGCTGCAGATGGCGGTTGGCGATGTCGGGGTGGCTGTACCGGTCGGCGATGACCTCGCCCTGCTCGGTGATGCGGATGCGGCCGCCGATGGAGCCGGGCGGCTGGGCCAGAATGGCGCGGTTGGCCGGGCCGCCGCCGCGGGCGATAGTGCCGCCGCGCCCGTGGAACAGCGTCATCACCACGTCGTGGGCGGCGCAGGTCTTGGCCAGCGCGTCCTGTCCCTGGTACAGCTCCCAGTTAGCGGCCAGATAGCCGGCGTCCTTGTTGCTGTCGCTGTAGCCGATCATGATCGTCTGCTCGCGCCCGGCCCGGGCCAGATGAGGGGCGTAGCCGGGATGGTCGAACAGGGCGGCCATCACCTGGGGCGCGGCGCGCAGGTCGGCCCGCGTCTCGAACAGCGGCGCGAAGGTCAGTCCCTCGGGGCGGCCGTCGTCGCGCAGGCAGATGCCGTGCCAGCGGGCCAGCAGCAGCGGGGCCAGGATGTCCTCGGGGCCGTGGGTCATGCTGATGACGTAGGGGCCGAACAGGTCGGGGTCATAGTAGTCGACGGCGCGCTTGATGATGCCGAAAAGCGCCAGCGTCTCGGCCGCCTCGGCCGAGAGGTCGGTCAGCTGGCTCAGGTCGGGGTTGGGGCGGGCCAGCGCCTCGGTCAGCGCTTCGGCGCGGTCGGGGCCGTCCAGCCGGCCGAAGCCGTCGACCCACCCCAGCTGGCCGAGCAGCTCGTCGAGCACGGCCGTGTTGTAGTCACTGTATTGCCGCAGATCGAGCCGGGCGGCATGCAACCCGAAGACGCGCGCCTGCGCCAGGCTGCGGTCGAGCCCGGCGCGGATGATGTCGGCCATCCCCTCGCGCCGCAGCGAGCGATCTATCAGCACCAACGGCTCCAGCAGGTTGTCCATCGTCCGCATCCGCAGCGGGGGCAGCTCTTCCCCCTTCAGACGGGCGATCATGTCCCCGGCCGACGCCTCGGCCAGGTCGGCCCCCAGCTGGGCGGCGTAGAGTCGATAGGTCTCGTTGGGATAGCGCCCCTTCAGGTAGTTGAGGTGGGCGTTGGTCTGGTCATAGGCGTTTACGGCGTTCTGCAGCTCGTTGGGCACGGCGGCCAGGTCGTCGGAGATGCTCAGCGAGCGGTCGAGGCGCCGGGCATTGGCGCGGTGCTTCTCCAGCGCCAGGCCGCGGTGCAGCCGCAACGTCTCGGCCGTCACGTCGGCCGTCACGTTGGGGTTGCCGTCGCGGTCGCCGCCGATCCACGAGGCGAAGGTCAGGAAGCGGTCGGGCGGCCGAAGCGTCGGGTAGTGCCGAGCCAGCGCCGTCTCCATGTCGCGGTAGACCGCCGGCAGCGCGTCCCACAGCGTCGTATCGAAGTAGAACAACCCCGTGCGGACCTCGTCAGTGACGGTCGGCTGCGAGGTGCGGCTGCGGTCGGTGAGCCACAGCAGGGTCACTTCGGCCGTAATCTGATCGACCAGCGACTGGCGTTCGGCGGGCAGCAGGTCGCGGCCGTCCAGGTCGGTCAGCGCGGCGGAGATGCGGCGCAGCTTGGTCAGGATGGTGCGGCGTTTGGCCTGCGTGGGGTGGGCAGTGAAGACCAGCTCGATGTCGAGGCGGTTGAGCAGGCGGCGCATCTCGTACTCGTCGACGCCCGCCTTCCACAGCGCCTCGACGGCCGAGGCGACTGATTCCGGCAACGGCTGCGGGTGAGCCTCGCGTTCGCGCTCGCGCAAGACGCGCACGCGCTGGTGCTCTTCGGCCAGATTGGTCAGTTCGAAGTAGGTGGTGAAGCTGCGGGCCACGAGTTCGGCTTCCGTGGGGTCCAGGCGGCCGACGACGTAGGCCAGCCGCGTGTCCACGGCCGGGTCATAGTCGATGCGCCGCGTCTTGGCCAGCGCGCGAATGCGCTCCTCCAGCTCGAAAATCTCGATCCCCGCCTGCCGCCGGATGACGTGGCCGAGACTATCGCCCAGCAGGTGAATGTCCTCGCTCAGCCGTTCCTGATTACCCCGCGTAATGGCCATCGTTCGTCGCTCTTCCATAATAATGATATTGACTCAAAACGGCCGATGGCGCAATGGGGAAGAGGGGAGATTGGGTTGGGGAGCAGAGGGGCAGAGGAGATTGGAGATTGAGAGACTGGTGAGATACGAGATACGAAAGAAACGGTTTGCCATCGTGTCTCGCCATACGTAACTGAACACTGGATACTGACCACTGGCCAGTGGCCACTGGCCAAGTCGCCCAAACTCCTCGCCAGGGCTATTATATTCCGGTGCAGATTGTGAGCCGGGCGAATAGGTTCGTTCAAGAGGTGGAAGCATATGAAAATCCTGTGGAACTACATCAGCCCGCTCCGCTGGCGGGTCGCCCTGTCGCTGGCGCTGGCCGGCGTGGCCCAGATCCTGGATCTCGTTGCTCCGCTCATTCTCGGCCGCATCATCGACGATTCCGCGCTGAACCCGGGCGGCCGCCCGGAATCGGAACTGGTGCGCGGCGTGCTCGGCTGGCTGGCCCTCGCCGTCGGCATCGCGCTGGTCTCGCGCCTGGCCCGCACGTTGCAAGACTACGTGCTGACGTATGTGGTGCAATCGTCGGGTATGCAGCTCTTCAACGACGGCATGCGCCAGACCTTGCGCCTGTCCTATCAGGAATACGAGGACAGCAGTAGCGGCGAGACGGTATCGCTCATGCAAAAAGTGCGCAGCGACACGGAACGCTTCATCAACGCCACCGTCAATATCCTGTTCTCCACCGTCGTCGGAATGGGCTTCCTCATCTGGTACGCCATCACCCGGCACTGGCTGCTCATTCCCGTCTTCGTCGTCGGCGTGCTGGTGCTGGGCGGGCTGACCGGCCTGCTGAGCCAGAAGATTCGCACCACGCAGCGCACCATCGTGCGCGAGACGCGGCGCATGTACGGCACCATGACCGAGTCGCTGCGCAACATCGAACTAGTCAAAAGTCTGGGCCTGACCTTCCCGGAGATTCGCCGTTTGCGCGAATACACGCAGAAGATCTTTGACCTGGAGATGGAGAAAGTGCGCCGCGTGCGCACGCTG
>CAYNOL010000109.1:0-12097 GCA_964398825.1 uncultured Ardenticatenaceae bacterium | reverse complement strand
GCATGCGGTACAAGCAGACGCAAGCTAAAGCATGCGGTACAAGCAGACGCAAGCTAAAGCATGCGGTACAGGGGGTTGTACCGCAACCTTCAGGTTGCCTCCCCTGTACCGCAACCTTCAGGTTGCATCCCCGCGGTACAGGAAGATGCAAGCTAAAGCTTGCGGTACAAAGCAGACGCAAGCCAAAACATGCGGAACAACTCCCCCAATCCCCACTCCCCAAATTGACAACCAACAAATACCAAACCACAATTACCCCCATGCGAATCCTCATCACCGGAGCCGACGGCCAGCTCGGCCGCGCTCTGCAACGAACACTGTCCGCCCACGCGCCGGCCGGCATCGACCTGCCCGACGTCGACATCACCCAACGATGGGCGATGACCGAAGCCGTCGCCGCCGCCCGGCCCGAGCTGGTCATCCATTGCGCCGCCTATACCGACGTGGACGGCTGTGCCCGCGACCCCCGGCTGGCCCACCGCGTCAACACGCTGGGCACCCACAACGTCGCCCTCGCCTGCCAGACCGCCGACATCCCGCTGCTCCACATCAGCACCAACGAAGTATTCTCCGGCGACGACCCGGCCGGCTATGAAGAGTGGCGCCCCCTCTCGCCGCGCAACGCCTACGGCCGCTCCAAGGCCGCCGCCGAGGTGCACGTGGCCGCCCTGCTGCGGCGCTACTACATCGTCCGCACGGCGTGGCTCTTCGCCCCCGGCGGGCGCAACTTCATCCACGCCATCCTGCGGCGCGCCCGCCAGACGGGAGCCATTCGCGTCGTCACCGACGAGATCGGCAACCCCACCTATGTCGCCGACCTGGCCGAGGCGATCGGCCGCCTGATCGAGACAGAGCAGTACGGCGTCTACCACTTCACCAACAGCGGCGCCTGCTCCCGCTGGGCGTTCGCCAACGAGATAGTGCGGCTGGCCGGGTTGCCGGACGTGGTCAACACCCCCATATTGAGCAGCGCCTTCTCCCGGCCGTCCAGCCCGCCGCCGTTCGGCGCGCTCCACAACCACAACGGCGCGGCCATCGGCATCACCCTGCGGCCGTGGGCCGAGGCGCTGGCCGACTATCTGCGACAAGAGCTTGCCACATGACACCGTCGCCGCGCGTGTCGGTCATCATCCCCCACTGGAACGGCCGCGAGCACCTGGCGGTGTGCCTCGGCGCGTTGCGCCGCCAGACATGGGCCGACCACGAAGTGCTGCTGGTCGACAACGGCTCCACCGACGGCTCGCAAGCCTACGTGCGCCACGCCTTCCCCGACGTGCGGCTGGTCGAGCTGGGCGAGAATCGCGGTTTCACCGGCGCCTGCAACGCCGGTTATGCCGCCGCCCGCGGCGAGTTCGTGCTGCTGCTGAACAACGACACCGAGGCCGACCCGCACTGGATCGAGGTCATCGTCGACACATTCGACCGCCACCCCGAAGTGGGCATCGTGGCCACCAAGATGCTGCTGTTCGACCAGCGCGACCACTTCCACTCGGCCGGGGACTTCTACCGCGTCGACGGCATCCCCGGCAACAGAGGCGTCTGGCAACGGGACACGGGGCAATATGACCGCGAGGAGCCCGTCTTCGGCGCGTGCGGCGGCGCGGCCGCCTATCGCCGCGCCATGGTCGAAGAGATCGGCTTCCTCGACGACGCCTTCTTCTTCTCGTGCGAAGACGTCGACATCTCCTGGCGGGCACAGCTGACCGGCTGGGGGGTGCGCTACGCGCCGGGGGCGGTGGTCTACCACAAGCTGAAGGCGTCGGGCGGCAGCGGCACGACAGGCAGCTACCACGACGGCCGCAACTTCCTCTACGTCATCTGGAAAAACTACCCCGGCGGGCTGCTGCGGCGCCACGCGGGCCACATTCTGCGCGGGCAACTGGCCATCAGCCGCGAGGCGCTGCGGGCGTGGCGCGGCCCGGCGGCGCGCGCCAGGTTGCGCGGCCAGCTGGCCGGGCTGGCGGGCCTGTTCCGCATGCTCCCCGCCCGGCGACGCATCCAGGCCGCCCGCCGCGTCGATGACGCCACCCTCGAACGGCGCATGACCCCTGTTGACGAGGTTCTGTAGCCCGGATAAACTAGACTGTCTCGCCCGTCCGGGGTGCAACCGGCCACGGCATGCACCGAAGAGGCATCAAGTCGTATGAGCGCACCACCACCTCTCCTGAGCCTGATCATCCCCGCCTATAACGAAGCAGAGCGACTGCCCACCACCCTGCCGCCGGTATTCGCCTTCCTGGAGGCACAGCCCCACTCGTTCGAGATCATCCTCGTCAACAACAACAGCCGCGACAACACGCGCCAGATCGCCCAGACATTCGCCGCGTCGCGCCCCTACTTGCGGGTCATCGACGAGATGACCCAGGGCAAGGGCGCCGCCGTCCGCGCCGGCTTTCTGGCCGCGCGGGGGGAATATCTCTTCATGGCCGACGCCGACTTCTCCATGCCGGTGGAGGAGATCGCCAAATTCCTGCCCCCCCCGGCCCGCGCCTACGACGTCGCCATCGGCAGCCGCGAGGCCCCGGGGGCGGTGCGCTACAACGAGCCCCACTACCGCCACTTCATGGGGCGCGTGTTCAACTTCTACGTCAAGGTGCTGGCCATTCCCGGCTTCGAGGACACCCAGTGCGGCTTCAAGTGCTTCCGGCGCGAGGTGGCGCTCGACATCCTGCCCAACCAGACGATCGACGGCTGGGCGTTCGACGTGGAGCTGCTGTTCATCGCCCTCAAGCGCGGCTACCACATCATCGAAGTGCCCATCCACTGGTACTACGGCGAGAACAGCCGCGTCAGCCCCGTCCGCGACACCATCAACATGATCCGCGAAGTGCTGCGCATCCGCCTCAACAACCTGGCCGGGCGGTATGAGCGACGGCCGCAACCCGACTCAGCCGTCGCCGGGACACAGTAGGGGCATGGCCCGTCCCCGCCGTCCTGCCCCCATCCCACCCCCCGATCTGGCCCACGAGAACGCGTTGCGGGCCCAGTACGGCCTGGCCCCCGTCGCCGGGGCCCCCGTCGGCGGGGCCCCCGTCAGCGGGGCCCACGTCGCCGGCGTCGACGAGGCGGGGCGCGGGGCGCTGGCCGGGCCGGTGTTCGCCGCGGCGGTGGTCATCCCGCCCGGCGGGGCGGCGGCGCTGGGCGGCGTGCGCGACTCGAAGCTGCTGCCGGCGGCCGAGCGGGAGCGGCAATTCGCCCTCATCTGCGACGTCGCCACGACGTTCGCCATCGGCTTCACCCCGGCCGCCTGGGTCGACGAGCACGGCATCCTGTCGGCCACGCGCCGGGCGATGACCCAGGCCGTCGCCGCACTCCACCCGGCGGCACAGGGCCTCCTCGTCGACGGGCCGCTGCGCCTCGTGCACTCCCCCCTGCCCCAGCGCCCCCTCGTGCGCGGCGACCGCCAGTCGCTGAGCATCGCCGCCGCCTCCATTCTGGCCAAGGTCAGCCGGGACCGCTACATGATCGCGCTGGCCGAGCGGTACCCCGGCTACGGCTTCGACCGCCACAAGGGGTACGGCACGGCCGAGCATCTGGCGGCGCTCGGCCGTCTGGGGCCGTGCCCGGAGCACCGGCGCACCTTCTCGCCGCTGCGGGCCACGCTGCTCTAGCGGCCGAACGCGTGGCGCAGCACGTCGGCCAGCGTCGGCGCGCCGAGCTCCTGCAGCTCATAGCGCACACGCTGGCTCGGCCGGTCGATGTCCACCAGTCGGCCCAGGTCGATGGGCGTGGCGATGATGACCATGTCGGCCGGGGTGCGGTTGATCGACTCCTCCAGATCAGCCATCTGCCGGCGGCCATACCCCATGGCCGGCAGCACGGGGCCGGTGGACGGGTACTTGCGGTAGGTGTCGGCGATGGTGCGCACGGCATAGGGGCGCGGGTCGACGATCTCGGCCGCGCCGAACTGCTGGGCGGCCACGACGCCCGCGCCGTAGGCCATCTCCCCGTGGGTCAGCGTGGGGCCGTCCTCGATGACCAGCACCCGCTTGCCGCGAATGCCGGCCGGGTCGTCGACGAACAGCGGCGACGCGCCGCGCACAACCACGGCCGACGGGTTGACGGCGCGAACGTTGCCCAGCACGGTGTTGACGCCGGTGTTGTCGGCCGTGTCCACCTTGTTGATGACGACCACGTCGGCCATGCGCAGATTGGCCTCGCCGGGGTGATAGCGCAGCTCGTGGCCCGCGCGGTGGGGGTCGACGACGACGATGTGGAGATCGGGCTTGTAGAACGGCAGGTCGTTGTTGCCGCCGTCCCAGATGATGACGTCGGCCTCTTGCTCGGCCCGGCGCAAAATGGCCTCGTAATCGACCCCGGCGAAGATGACCGCCCCACGCTCGATGTACGGCTCATACTCCTCCCGCTCCTCGATGGTGCATTCGGCGCGGTCCATCTCCTCGTGGGTGGCGAAGCGCTGGACAGCCTGCCTCGCCAGCTCGCCATAGGGCATCGGGTGGCGGACAGCAACGACATGGCGGAAGCCCAGCTCGTTGTGCAGCACGTCGAGCACCTTGCGCGACGTCTGGCTCTTGCCGCTGCCGGTGCGCACAGCACAGACGGAGATGATCGGCTTCGTCGACCTCAGCATCGTCGCCCGCGGGCCCATCAGCCGGAAACCCGCCCCCGCCGCCAGCACGGCCGAGGCCAGATGCATCACATACTCGTGCGACACGTCGGAATAGGAGAACACCACCTCATCCACCTCGTGGCGCCTGATCAGCTCCGTCAGCTCGCTTTCGGGGTGAATGGGGATGCCTTCGGGATAGAGCGGGCCCGACAGCGCCGGCGGATAGAGCCGCCCCTCGATGTTGGGGATCTGGGTGGCGGTGAAGGCGATGACGCGATGGGAGTCGTCGTCGCGAAACGTGGTGTTGAAGTCGTGGAAATCGCGCCCGGCCGCGCCGGCGATGATCACGCGCACTGCACTTTCAGAACTCATGGGAAATCGTTCTCCTTGGCAAGCTCTAACGTTGGGGTTGGCTATGGAAATCGTAAGGGTGGCGGGGCCGGCCGAGGACAAGCGGCGACCCCGTCCAGCCCCAATGCTACCTGAAAAAAGGGAAACAGGCATTTGATAGTATGAAAAGTAGTGCTATAATCCAGGAGAGTTGCATGACATAATCTGAGAGGCACTGCGCGGGGCCAAACCCACTGCCCCGGCCCATCGGACGCAAGTCGCAACCGGCAAATTGAGAGGAGATGTACTGTAATCGGCTGCCCGCCACGGCCTGGCTCCCTCGTGTTCGAAAGATTGAAATCTCTATTCGGCTACCGATCAGGGAGTTGAAACGCCATGGAAGAGCAACTCATTGCCTTCTTGTCGCACCTGCAGCGAGAGTACAGGTATTCGGAAAACACCATAGCTGCCTATCGCAACGACCTCAGCCGCTTCCAGGAGCACATCGAGAAAGTTGCCAACGGCCGCCTGGCCGACTGGTCGGCCCTCGGCGAAAGCGACATCGAGGCGTATCTGGCCTATATGAAGCACAAAGACCCGCCCTACGCTTCGTCCACCATCGCCCGCAAGGTAGCCGCCATCAAGTCGTTCTACAACTACCTGACCGCCCAGGGCATCGTCGAGGAAAACCCCACGCTGGAGATCGACTCGCCCAAGGTCAAGAAGCGGCTGCCCCAGACGCTGACTTTCGCCGAAGTGGAACGGCTGCTCGACGCCCCCGCCCAGGGGCGTTCCCCCAAGAATCTGCGCGACCAGACACTGCTCAACATCCTCTATGAGACGGGCATGCGCGTCACCGAAGTGGTGTCGATCCAGCTCGGCGACGTGGATGTGGAGCGGAGCATCCTCTCCTCGCCCACGCGACAGGGCGACGCGCGCGAAATCCCGTTCGACGAGACCACGGCCGCGCTGCTCGATGCCTATCTGGCCGACGGACGGCCGCAGCTGGCCAAAGACCGGCGCGAGCAAGCGCTGTTCCTCAACCACCGCGGCGAAAAGCTGACCCGGCAAGGGCTGTGGCTCATCATCAAGGGATACGCGCGCCAGGCGGGGCTGAACACCGAAGTGACACCCCACACGCTGCGCCACAGCTTCGCCGTCCACCGCCTGAGCAAGGGCTCCCCGCTGGAGGACATCCAGCGGCTGCTGGGCCACGCCAACATCTCCACCACCCAGATATATACCCAAATGGATCCCGCCGCGGAGCCGGAAGAGGAAACAGACCGCGAGGCCACGGCCGCCTGACAAACGAACCCGAAGACCCCCCATGACTCAATTCATCACCACCAACGAGATCAACGAGGCCGCGGCGTACGTCCACCGCCGGACGCGCTTCCAGCCCACCGTCGGGCTGGTGCTCGGCTCGGGGCTCAACTCCCTGGCCGACTCCATCGAAAACGCCGACATCATCCCCACCCACGACATCCCCCACTGGCCGGCCTCGACTGTGCCGGGCCACGTCGGGCGGCTCATCCTGGGCCAGCTGGAAGGGCAGCCGGTGCTCGTGCTGCAGGGGCGCACCCACTTCTATGAGGGGTATCCCATGGATCGCGTCACGCTGCCCATCCGCGTCATGGCCGCGCTGGGGGTTGGCACGCTCATCGTCACCAACGCCGCCGGCGGCCTCAACCCCTCCTTCGAGGCGGGCGACCTGATGCTCATCCGCGACCACCTGAACTTTCCGGGGCTGGCGGGCAACAACCCGCTGCGCGGGCCGAACGACGAGACGCTGGGGCCGCGCTTCCCCGACATGACCACGGCCTATGACGAGAAGCTGCGCCGGCTGGCGCGGCGCGTCGGCCGCGACAACGGCGTCGAGCTGCACGAGGGCGTCTACGCCTACGTCGGCGGGCCCAGCTTCGAGACACCGGCCGAGTTGCGCCTGCTGCAGCTCGTCGGCGGCGACGCCGTGGGCATGTCGACCGCGCCGGAGGTCGTCGTGGCCCGCCACGCCGGCATCCGCGTGCTGGGCATCTCCACCATCTCCAACATGGCGCTGCCCGATCCCCCGCCCGGCATCACCCAAAATCACGAAGAGGTTCTGGAGATGGGGCTGCGCGCCGTGCCCCGCCTCATGGCCGTCGTGCGCGGCGTGTTGGGGCGGCTGGGCGAAGCGGCCTAGCCTCGGCCAGGGACGCACAGGAGTTCAAAGGAGCCGGGTGAACCGTCCGCGCGGCGGGCCTCATACGCTGCCATGATCGACCGCATCTACCTCTTCCTGATCCGCAACGACGTCTGGATCTACATCGTCAGCGTCCTGGGCCTCTTCTGGTACTCGTCGGAGCTGATCCGCGCCGTGCGCACACTGCGCCGGGCGATGTTCAATCTGGAACGGGAAACGGCCACGGCCGCGCGCAACCACGCGCTGGGGTTCATTCTGTTTTTCGCGGTGGTCATCGGGCTGGTGTTCTACGTCAACCGCAACATCGCCCCCTACATGACGATCCAACCGGCCGCCGTCGAGCAGCCGACGCCCGACATCTTCAGCACCCCCCTGCTGCCCCCCACGCCGATCACCACGCCCGACGTCATCGGCGGGCTGCCCGTCGCGCCGGTGCTGGCTCCCACCGTCACGCTCTCCTTCCTGCCGGGCGTCGGCTCCACCGACGTGGTGACCGACACCACGGACGCGGCCGCAGAGACGCCGGTGGCCACGCCCACGCCGTTCCAGACGTGCACGCCCGATTTCACACTCACCGAGCCGCTCAACGGCAGTCTGGTGTTCCAGCGGGCCGTCTTCCGCGGCACGGCCAACACCGGCGAGCTGCACCAGTACATCATCGAGCTGAACGGCCCGCAGACGGCCGGGGCGTGGGCGCCCATCATGCAGGAACCGGCCCGCCAGCCGATCATCAACGGCGACCTGGCGACGGCCGATTTAACCCAGTGGCAAGTGGGCCCCTATCGGGCACAGATGCGGGCGCTGGACGTGGCCGGCAACGAGCTGGGCACGTGCATTATCCAGTTCACGCTCGATAATTAGGCCGCTTCGTCCCCCCCGGCCAGCTGGTAGAAGCAGAGCAGCGTGTTGCCATAGCGCCGCCGGTCGGTCAGCTCCAGATTGGCCAGCGCCACATCCTCATACTCGCGCGGGTCGATCTGGACGATGGCCGCGCCGTCGCCGGTCAGAATGCGGCTCGCGCCGTCGTCGATGAGCCTCAGCGCGTCGAGCCACATGCCCATGTATTGCGGCGGGGCGATGTAGATGACGTCGAACGGCCGCCCCCCCCAGCCGCGCAGAAAGCCCAGCGCGTCCCCCGGCACCACCGTCGCCCCGGCGGTCAGCTGCGTGTGGGCCAGATTGTCGCGCACCGTCTGGACGGCGGCGCGGGCCTTGTCGACGAACACCACCTCGGCCGCGCCGCGCGACAGCGCCTCGATGCCCACCTGCCCCGTCCCGGCATAGAGGTCGAGCCAGCGCGTGCCGCCCACGTCCCCCAGAATGTTGAACAGGCTCTCCTTCACGCGGTCCATGATCGGCCGCGTCGTGTCGCCCGGAACGAGCTTCAGACGCCGCCCCTTCGCCTTGCCGCTGATCACGCGCGCCGACATCCTACTCCACCCTCAATGTGAACAGCACATGCCGGTCATCGATCGTCCGGCCCGCTTCGTCCCACACCGGCAAGCGCCACCCCTCGCTCTGCACCCACAGCCCGGCGGCCACGGCGTACTCGCCCGGCGGCAGGTCGCCCGGCAGCGCCAGCCGATAGACGTCGGGCACATACTTGTCGAGCGGCCAGCGGCGGGTGGGGAAATCGCCGGGGTTCAGCTTGTCGGCCTGCGCCACCAGCCCGCCCCGCGCGTCCAGCACGTGGACAAACGCCTGGTAGTCGATCGCCAGGGGCTGTTGCGCCTGCCAGAACAGCGTCACCGTCACCGTGTCTCCCGCTGCGGCCGTCTCATGGGACACGTTATAACCCAACAGGGCGATCTGGTCACCGAAATTGACGAAGCGCTCGACGGCGGCGACATCGAGCTCCCGGCCGGTGGAGTGGTGGTGGAAGAGGCCCAGCGGCTCCAGCAGCAGCACGGCGGCCGTGAACACGCCAACCGCGGCGACGATGGGCCAGTCGGCGCGATTGGCTCGCTCCCGCCGCGCGGCGGCGGCGGCCGGGCGGCGCATCCGCCACGCCCCCACACCGAGGCCAACGGCCGACAGCAGCGCGATGACCCAACCGGCGGTGCGCGGCGGCGTCGTGCCGAAGGCCACCTCGACCACATGCTCCCCCTGCGGCACGAGGACGACGATGAAACCCTCCGGCTCGGCCAGCTCCGTCACGGCCGGTTCGCCGTCGACGGTGACGCGCCAGCCGGGGAAATCGAACTGGTAGAGGCGCAGGCGAAACGGCTTCGGCGCGCCCACGTGGTAGCGGGTCAGCAGCGGCCGCACCACTTCCGTCGTCACCGTCGCGCCGTCGGGCATCGCCTCGCGGTTGACACGGTCGGGCGGCAGGCCGTCGACGAGCGGGGCGATGACGGAGCCGCGCCGCTGGGGCAGCATGATGACCGTGGCCGGCACATAGTCGGCCGTCGAGGTGGTGCCCAGCCAGCGGCCGCTGTTCTCAATGAGCGACATGCGCAATGTGTTGACCTCGCCGAACGGCTCCCACGGGGCGGGCTGGCTCAGGGGCAGGGCCAGGGCGATCGGGACGAGAACGGCCAGGGCATGGGCCCACGCAGAGCGCCTGTCCCGCCGCGCCTCATCCGGCCCTGCGCCCGCCAAACGCCCCACCAGCCCATCGACGCCCGCCGCCCCCACCACGGCCAGCAGCGCCGCCGCCGCCCCCAGCAAACGCCACGGGAACTGGAAGTAGGGCATGAACGGGATGGCTTCCCAGACAAAGCGGGAGGCGGGGGTCATCAGAAAGACGACGACCGGCGCGGCCAGGGCGAAGAACGCCGCCTGCGGCCGGGCCCGCGCGCGGCCGAGCAGCAGCATGACCACGCCCAGCAAGCCGCCCAGCCATTGGGCCACGCCCAGATTGAACAGGAAGGGGGATTGCGTCGCCCCCCAGTCGGGCATGCGCGAGAAGGCCAGCAACTCGCCTGGCGAGCGGAAGTGGGTGCGGAAGTCGTAGTTGTCTCCCGCGCCGATGAGCGTGTTGAGCGTCACCGCATCCCGCTCCAGGAAGACGGGCAGCCAGAAGAAGGCCGACAGCCCCAACCCGGCCAACAGCGCGGCGGCCACGCGTCCGACGGGTTGCCAGCGTCCGCGGTCACTGGATTGAGTGCCGGAGCGCCCGTCCCGCCAGATGACCAGCGCCTGCCACCCCGCCCACGCCGACAGCACGCCGAAGAAGAACAACCCCATGAGATTGTGGCTGAGGATGACGGCCGCCGTCAGCCCCCCGGCCGCCAGCCAGACGGCGGGCGTCGGCCGCCGCCGCAGCCGGTCCAGCGCCCACAGCGCCGCCGGAAAGAGGCCGAAACTGAGCGTCTCCGGGATGACGCCGCGGATGTGGGGGTCGATATACTGGATGTAAGGGGAGTAGACATAAAGCGCGGCGGCCACATAGCCGGCACGTCGCCCCCACGTGTCGCGCGTGAAGCCGTAGATGCCCAGCCCGGCCAGCAGCATCCCGCCCACCAGCACCGCCTTGCCGGCCAGCACGGCGTCGACCGAAGGCAGCAGCTCCAGCGGCAGGGCCAGATAGTAGGTCAGCGGGGCGTAGTAGTTGAAGATGGGGTAGCCGTAGCCGTGGTAGAAGTTGGGCGCCCAGCGCGGATACAGCTCGCCGCCGCGCACAAGGGTGCCCAGCTCGTGCAGGCGGAAGATGTGGAGCTCGGCGTCGGTGCCCTCGGGCAAGCCGGCGCGGCTGATGAGCGGCCAGACGGCCACCAGACAGATGAGCAGGACGACGAGAAAGCCGGGGTCAAACCCGCGTCGCAATCGGTTGATCACAGGCAGGGATGATCCACGGATCGCGCCGTTTGTGCCACCGTTTGTGCCACCGTTGGTGCCACCGTTGGTGCCACGCCTCTCATCAGATGAGGGCCGGGCGGCGCGATCCGCGGACAAAGGGAAGCGCGTGGCTAGGCGATCATCTCCACGATTTGGTCGGGGTTGTTGGCCACCTGGACCCCGGCCGCTTCGAGCGCGGCGATCTTGCCCTCGGCTGTGCCGCTCTTGCCCTCGACGATGGCGCCGGCGTGGCCCATGCGGCGGCCGGGCGGCGCCGTGCGCCCGGCGATGAAGGACGTGACCCGCTTGGTCATGTTCCCGGCGATGTAGGCCGCGGCCTGCTCCTCGGCGTTGCCGCCGATCTCGCCGATCATGATCACCTCCGAGGTGTCGGGGTCATCCTCGAACAGCTGCAGCACGTCGATGAAGTCCATGCCCTTGATCGGGTCGCCGGCGATGCCGACGCAAGTCGACTGGCCGATGCCGCGCTGGGTCAGGGCGTAGACGACCTCGTAGGTCAGCGTGCCGCTGCGCGAGACGACGCCGACGTTGCCGGGCATGACGATGGAGCCGGGGATGATGCCGACTTTGGCCTCGCCGGGGGTGATGAGGCCGGGGCAGTTGGGCCCGATGAGGCGCGTCCGGCGCTGGTCGAGATAGGCGCGCACGTTGATCATCTCCAGCACGGGGATGTGCTCAGTCAGGCAGACGACGAGCGGCAGCCCGGCGTCGGCCGCCTCATACATCGCGTCGGGGGCGAACCGGGCGGGGACGAAGATGATCGACACGTTGGCCCCCGTCTCATCGACGGCGGCGCGGACGGTGTCGAATATCGGCACCGGGCCGTTCTCGCCGTCGAACGTCTGGCCCCCCTTGCCGGGGACGACGCCGCCGACGACGTTGGTGCCGAAGGCGATCATCTGGTTGGTGTGGAATGTGCCCTCGCGGCCGGTGATGCCCTGGACGAGGAGCCGGGTGTTCTTGTCTACGAGAATGCTCATGATGCCCTCCTGTTGCCGCGGGCGGCTTCGGCGGCGGCCACGGCCTTCTGGGCCGCTTCTGACAGCGTCGCGGCCGTCATCATGTCGGCCTCGTCCAGCAGCGCCAGCCCTTCCTCGGCGTTGGTTCCGGCCAGACGCACCACCATGGGCACGTCGGTGTCGATCTGCTCCAGCGCGGTCAGGATGCCGCGGGCCACTTCGTCGCCGCGGGTGATGCCGCCGAAGATGTTGAAC
>CAYNOL010000108.1:0-12282 GCA_964398825.1 uncultured Ardenticatenaceae bacterium | reverse complement strand
ACCCGCAGCGCCAAGGCGCGCGAGCTGGCGCTGCACCTCTGGCGGCACAGCAAGCTGGACCGGCTGGCCGAGGTAGGACCGGCCCAGCGCCCCGACATCGACTGGCGCTTGCTCGCTCCCTACGCGCCCGAACTTCCCGCCGTCGATGACGTGGAGCCGCCCCCGTCAACGAAGCTCGACTATCAGGATATCCAAAAGCTGCTGCCCATTCTGGCCGCCTATCCACTCTTCCAGACACCAGACGGCCGCAGCACCGTGCTCGTCGTCGCCGGGATCGCTCCCTACGTCAACGTTGACCTGAACGGCAGCGCCCTGCAAGTGGCGTCCAGTCTGCTGGTGAAGCTGAACGAGTATGGCGAGATCGCTCCCGGCGACACGGCCGTCGGCCGTCTGCTGGCCTTCATCTCGGCCGACGTCGCGCTGCCCCCCGCCCACAAGGAAGTGATCGCCTCGGTTGCCGCCAGGTACGGCCTGTCGATCGGATAGCTGCCGTCATCCTCACACATAGGAGCGCATCATGGCCGACCCATTTCTAACGACGCAGGATCGCCAAAAGCTGGCGCGAATTATCGAGAACGTCTACGACATGCAGATGGGGCCGGCGGCGCGCTTCGGCCTGCTCGACCGGGCGGGCTTGCGCCGCTTCGCCCCCGGCACCGACCTGGCCGCGTCCCCCAGCGTGCTGGCCGGCGTGCTCATCGGCAAGCTGGAGCCGTACGGCATGCTGCCCGCTGAGCCGAGCCAACCCGCCTACCACGCCCTCGGCGCGCTGATCAACTACATCCGCGAGATGAACGACACGCCGCCCGACGACGCCAAGTTCCTGGCCGGGTTGCTGGTCAAATACCAGCTCGTCGCCGACAGCGCCTATCTGGATGGGTTGCGGCAACAGTACGGCCTGGACGTGGCGCCGGCGCGCCAGTTGGACCCGGCGCTGCTGCCGCCCACCGACCCGGCCGACCCCGCGGCCGAGCCTGCCTTCGAGCCCGACGCCGGCGACCAGGCCGCGCTGGAGCGCATCGTCAACTCGGAGGACAACTTCCTCGACATCGACATGCTGGCCGGGGCGATCTACAGCGCCCAGGCCGTCGGCCGCATCGAGCTGCCGCAGGGGCGAGCCCACGGCACCGGCTTCCTTGTCGGCCCCGATCTGGTGCTGACCAATTACCACGTCTTCAAGTCAAAGGACGTGCTGGAGCGAGCAGTCATCCGCTTTGATTACCACGCCGACGCCGACGGGGTGGTGACAAAGGGGCGCGTCTTCACCTTCAAGAGCGACCTCTATGTCGGCAGCCCCGACAAGGAGCTGGATTTCGCCCTGGTGCGGCTGAACGGCGAGCCGCTGGCGGCGCGCAAGATGCGGCCGGAGGACGAGGGGCTGGGGTATCTGGAACTGCTGCGGCGCGGTCGCCACCGAGGGTATCTGCTCGTCTCGCCCAGCCTCATCGTCGAGCATGAGCGGGTCAATATCATCCAGCACCCCAACGGCAACCCGCAGAAGGTGGTGCTGACCCAGAACTACGTGCTGGCAACGATGAGCGATACGCGGGTGCATTATCTGGCCGACACGCTGCCCGGTTCGTCCGGCTCGCCGGTGCTGAACCGGCATTGGGAGGTCATCGCCCTGCACCACAGCGGCGGCGCCCACCCGCCGATCAAGGCCACGCTGGATTTGCAGAAGATTCTCAAGGGGCATTACAAATTCAACGAAGGCATCCCGATGCGGGCGATCTTGCCACAGATCGAACGCTATCTGCCGCGCAAGTAGAGCGGGACGAATATTTTTACGCGCGCGGCCGGGCTTATCCGTGCGGTTCAGTTTCATCTGTGATTCAATTGCACCTGCGCGGGCGGCACCGCGCGAGCGATCATAAACAGGGCCGGAGGGCGGATTAAAGAATTAAATACGGATAGGACACAGATTTTACGGATTTTTGGGATCCGTCTCGTCCGTTCGAATCCGTAGCCAGTTCTTCCCCCAGCCCGTGGAGTGATACCGAGGAGGCATCGAATGGGACGACGTATCATGACAGCCGAAGCGCTGGAGACGATCAAGGGCAGCGACACGCTGGAGGGCGCGGCCGTCGGCGTTCAGCGGATCGACGGCTTTTGGGATCGGGTGATCAAGAACATCCCGGGGGACATCGTGGCCGGGTGGACGGCCATCCTGGGGTTGTTCGGCGTCTCGCCCGGCGCGGTCAGCGACAACGCCATGACTACCAACATCCTGTGGATCATGTGGGCCGCGCTGACCGTCGTCACCTTCTTCTGGACCTTCCGCCAGACGAAAGCGCCGGGGCTTCAACCGGCATGGACGCAGATATTCATCTCGACGTTCGCGTTCGTCGTTTGGGCGCTGGCGCTGGGCGTGCCGTTCAACACGCTGAGCTTCTACGACTCGCGCCTGGCGGCGTCGCTGCTCATCGTCTTCACGCTGGCCGTGGGGGCGGTTGAGCCGAAAGAGTAAGAGAATATTTTTAACACGGATTTACACGGATTTTACGGATAGGCATGGATTAGAGAAATGTAATCCGTAGAATCCGTGTAAATCCGTGGTTAATTGATATCCGCCATCACGCGGCGCAGGTCTTCGAGGTTGGCGTCGACGCGGTAGGGCCGCGTGCCCGCGCTCTCGACGCCCTTCATCGCCCCCGCCACGTCCTTCAGCCCGCTGCCGGTGTTGACGACGACGACGCGTTCGTCAGCCGCCACCAACCCCTGCTCCACCGCCTTGACCAACCCCGCGTAGGCGGCCGCGCCGGCCGGCTCGGCGAAGACACCGCTGCCGCGCGCCAGCGCCGGAATGGCGGCCAAGATCTCCTCGTCGGACACGGTGACGTAGGCGCCGCCGGTCTCCACCACCGCCGCCATGGCCTTCATGCGGTCGCGCGGCAGCCCGGCGCTGATGCTGTCGGCCGCCGTCTGCGCGTCAATGGCCGGTTTGGTCAGCACGTCCTCGCCCCGCTCCCACGCCTCGGCCAGGTAGTTGCTGCCCGCGGCCTGCACGCCGATGAGCCGGGGCATCTTCTCGATCCAGCCCAGGGCCAGCAAATCCTTCAGCCCCTTGTGGAGCCCGCCGATGATGCAGCCGTCGCCGACGCTGACGAAGATGCAGTCAGGCGCTTCCCAATTGAGCTGCTCGCAAATCTCCAGCGTGGCCGTCTTCTTGCCCTCGGACATGTACGGGTTGAAACCGGTGTTGCGGTTGTACCAGCCATAGGCGTCGGCCGCCTGCAGGCACAGCTCGAACGCGTCGTCGTAGCTGCCCTGCACCAGCATCACCGTCGCGCCATAGGCCAGCAGCTGGGCCACCTTGGCCGGCGGCGCCTTCTCGGGCACGAAGATGACGTTGGGCTGCCCCACGCTGGCGCAGACGCCGCTGAGGGCGGCGGCGGCGTTGCCGGTGCTGGCCGTGGTGATGACTTGCGCCCCGCGCTCGCGGGCCTTGACGACGGCGACGGCGCTGGCGCGGTCCTTGAATGACGCCGTCGGGTTCCGGCCGTCGTCCTTCAGCCACAGGTGGCGCAGCCCCAGCTCGGCCGCCAGCCGCTCGGCGGCGTAGAGCGGCGTCCAGCCGATCTGCAGCGGCGGCGTCTCGGCGTCAGGTTGCACGGGCAGCAGCGGCTTGTAGCGCCAGATAGAGGTGTCGCGGTTATCGCGCAAGCTCTCCCGGCTGATGTGGCGCTTGACGACGTCGTAGTCGTAGACGACATCGAGCACGCCGTCTGCCCCGAACTCGGGGTCGACGTAATCGACTTCATCCGGCCGGAAGGTTCGGCCGCTGATCAGGCTTTTGAGGTGGAGTATGTGGTCCATATCAGTAGGTCAGTATGTCAGTAGGTCAGTAGCTCAGTAGAGCAGTTAGCCGGTCTCGCAGTCAACTGACCTACCGGCCTACTGATTCACTGACCTACTGACCCACTGATCTACTTCACAAAATGCGTCCCCGTCTCCCCCGCCAACGCGCGGGGGATGCTGGGCGGGTCGGTGACGATGGCGTGGGCGCCGCCGGCCTCCAGGAAGTTGACGATGGCCTGGATCTTGGGGGCCATGCTGCCCTTGGCAAAATGGGTGCCTTCGCTCAGGAACGTCTTGGCTTCGGCCAGCGTCACGCGGTCGAGCCACTGCTGGTCGGGCTTGCCGTAGTTCAGGGCTACCTTCTCGACGGCCGTGCTAATGATGAATGTGTCTGCGCCCAGCCGGGTGGCCAGCAGCGACGAGGCGAAATCCTTGTCGATAACCGCGGCGATGCCCCGCAGGTGGCCATTGTCGTCGGCCACGACGGGGATGCCGCCGCCGCCGACGGTGATGACGATGTGGCCGGCGTCGATCAGTGCCCGCACCGACTGCTCCTCGACGATGCGCATGGGCAGCGGCGAAGCCACCACGCGCCGCCAGCCGCGCCCCGCGTCTTCGACGCAATCCCAACCGTCGACTTCCATGCGGCGGCGAGCGTCTTCCTCGCTCATGAAGGAGCCAATCGGCTTGGTCGGATTGTCGAAGGCGGGGTCGTTGGCGTCTACTTCCGTCTGCGTCACAACGGTGGCCACGGGCTTGTCGATGCCCATGTCGAGAAAGTGGTTCTGCAGACTCTGCTGCAGCGCATAGCCTATCGCGCCCTGCGAATCGGCGCCGCAGACGTCGAGCGGCACCTCGTGCAGCTCGTGGCTGGCCAGCTCCGAACGGCGCAGGATGAAGCCGACTTGCGGCCCATTGCCGTGGGCGATGGCCACGTTCCAGCCGTCCTGCACCATTTTGGCGATATGGCCGGCCGTTTCGTGCGCGGCCACATATTGATCTTCGACGGTCTGATGCTGCTTGTCCTTGATCAACGAATTGCCGCCAATGGCGATGACGGCCAATTTTTCGGTCATGGGGGGTTGTCCTCGTGAGAGAATAGGGAAAGATAAACGACGGACGACGGCAAGGGTTAGCGCCTGTCAAACCGCAGAGGTGGGCGTGTGGGCTGGCTAATCCATCCAATCGCCTTTGCGCCCGCCTCTGAGGTTCGCTTTCCTTGTCCGTCGCCCGCCGTCTGGCTTACGACTTAGTTCATCGTCAGGGCCATGGCCGCCTTCTGCACATGCAGTCGGTTCTCGGCCTCGTCATAGACGACGCTGTTGGGGCCGTCGATGACGCCGTCGGTCACTTCAATGTTGCGGTCGGCCGGCAGGCAGTGCATGTAGATGGCGTCGTCCTTGGCCATCGCCATGCGCCGCTCGTCGGTGATCCAGTCGGTGTACTGCTTGCTGATCTCGGCCGATTCCTTGTGGTCCGACGTCGTCAGCAGGCATCCCCAGCTCTTGGGGTAGACCACGTCGGCGTCCTTGAAGCCGGCGTCGAAGTCGTCGAGCACCTCGAACGAGCCGCGCGCCTTGCGCGCGTTTTCCTTGGCTTGCTCCATGATGTCGGGCATCAGCTTGAACTCCGGCGGATGGGTCAGGCGCACGTTCATCCCGAAGCGGGTCATGAGCAAAATCAGGCTCTGCGGCACGCTGATGGGTTTCTGGTAGCTGCTGGCGTAGGCATAGCTGACGTTGATGGTCAGGCCGCGCGGGTCGCCCTTCTTCTCGATGATGGTCATCAGGTCGGCCAAAATCTGGAAGGGATGGTAGACGTCGCACTGCATGTTGAGCACCGGCACGCGGGACGCGGCTGCGACTTCGCGGATATACTTGTTGCCGTAGTCCCAGTCGCACTGGCGAATGGCGATGCCGTCGGTGTAGCGGCCGATGATCTCGCCGATCTCCTTGGCGGTGTCGCCGTGGCTGATCTGCGTGGTCTGGCTCTCGATGAACTGCGCGTGGCCGCCGAGCTGGGCCATGCCCGACTCGAAGCTGACGCGTGTGCGCGTGCTGCTGAAGAAGAAGAGCATGCCCAGCACTTTGTCGCGCAGATAGGCATGGGGTTGGCCGAGGGCTCGTTTGCGCTTCAGGTCGAAGGCCACATCCAGCAGGGTGTCGATTTCTTCCTTCGTCCACTCCTGGGTGGTGATCAGATCACGGCCGCGTAGATTGGTTTGCATGTTTCCTCCACAAAATCAAGTGTGTTAATTGGAAATTGCGGGGGGCGGGCCGGTAACAGCCCGTCCCCCGGTTGTATTAGTTCGCTCTGAGCATGTACGGCAGCAGAGCGTAGAACTTGGTCGCCTCGACGACGTCCTCCAGCGGCACGTGCTCCTCGACGGCATGAGCATAGATCTCGTCGCCGGGGCCGAAGCCGATGCTGGGGATGCCGGCCTTGCCGCGCCAGTAGTTGCCGTTGGTCGAGAAGTCCCACTTGCCGGCCGGCTCGTCGCGATCCCACAGCGCCTTAATCGTCTCCTTGCCGGCCACGACGAACGGGTCATCCTCGGCCAGCGCCCAGGCGGGGAAGTACTTGTCATAGACAAAGACCGCGCCGGTGTGGCTCGGCTCGTTGTAGATGAGGCGGTTGATCGTGAAGTCGTCGCGCGTCTCTTCGGGGATGAGCTTCTCGATCGACTCGATCACCGTCTCCGGCGTCTCGCCGAAGGTGACGCGGCGGTCGATGAAGATGCGGCACTCGTCGGGCACGGCGTTGTCGCTGGGGGAGATGCTTGAGATGCGGGTGACGGTGATGCGTCCCTGGCCCAGGAACTCGTTCGAGGGCAGTGTGGCGTCGCTCTTCTCGATGCCTTCAATGACCGGCATCATCTTGTAGATGGCGTTGTCACCCATGAAGTTGCTGGCGGCGTGGGCGCTGACGCCCTTGGCGACGACCTCAAGCTCCAGACGTCCCTTGTGGCCGCGGTAGACGTTCATCTTGGTCGGCTCGCCGATGACGACGAAGTCGGGGGTAATGCCTTCCCATTCGACAAACGCCTGGCAGCCGATGCCGTCGCACCACTCTTCGATGTTGCCCAGATAGTAGGCGGTGTAGCCGTCGAGCAGACCCATTTCCTTGGCGAAAGCCAGGCCGTAGATCATACCCGGCGTGCTCCCCTTCTCGTCCAGCGCGCCGCGGGCGTAAAAGTTGCCGTCCTCGATCTTGCCCTTGAACGGGTCCCACTCCCACTGCGTCGGGTCGCCGATGCCGACGGTGTCGATATGGCTGTCGTAGAGAAGGATGGTCGGCCCGTCGCCGATCTTGCCGACGATGGAGCCGTAGCGGTCGACGTAGACCTTGTCGAAGCCCAGCCGGGTCATCTCTTCACCGATGCGCTGGCCGACGGCCTCAATGTCGGAATCCATGCTGGGGATGGCGACAATGTCGAAGAAGAACTGCAGCAACTCTTCGCGGCATTCAGACAAGCGCCGGTTCAGCTCATCAATAATAATGTTCATGGAGATTTCACCTCACTGTTTTTGATCAGAAAACTTCGTTGTTTTCTGTATTACTTAAAGTTGTGTTGTTGGCTCCGAATCAGACGCGACGACGGAGAAGGCGGAAGCGCAACAAGTCGTCGCGGAAGAAGGAATAAGCCTTCAGAATGGGTTCGTTGTCGTCGTTGTAGCCCGTCTCGTCGAACGAGAGCAGCGGCACGCCGGTCTCGATCTTCAGCGCCGTGGCCATGTCCCCGCCGGCGATGAGAGGGATGATCTCAGACAGATAATAGGCCAGCCGGCTGCGACTGAAGCGCTCCAGGAATTCGTAGACCGGCAGCGCCAAATCTCCCGGCTTATAGGGCTCCGACAGCAACCGCAAGGGCAGGTAGTTGTGGGCCAAAATCGCCGGGACTTTATCTTCCTTGAACAGCTTGTTGATGAACAGCACCCGCTCCCCTTCGGCCAATGACAGATCGGCGGCGATGCTCGGCGGCAGGTCGGGGCCCCCCACGTCGTAGATGCGCGACTCCAGCACCATCGTCGAAGGGGTGAAGCCGTGGGCCTGGAGCATGGCCTCATAGGACCAGATCTCCTCCAGGCGGGAATGGATCTGCAAGACGGGATCGTTGACGAAGGTGCCCGCCCCCTGCTTGCGGCTGATCGTCCCTTCCATTTCCAGGCGACTGAGCGCGTCGCGGACGGTGGTACGGCTGACGCCCAGCGCGTCGGCCAACTCCATCTCCGGCGGAATGCGGCCGTCGGCGAACTCACCCTGGATGATCAAATCCTTGATGTGGTTTTTGACCTGGTCGGTCAGAGAGGGAGCGCGCTTGAGCATCGGAAAAATTTGTGCATTTGTATGATTGTATGACAAATCATAGCGGGCTTTTCAAACCTGTCAAGCGAATCATTACGGAGCCAGGTGATATTGACTACAATAAGAAGTGGAGGTGTTATGATGAAGCGGTTATTGGTGACGGGGGCCACGGGTTCGCTGGGCAGCGTGCTGGTTCCCCGGGCGAGAGAGGCGAGCTGGCTGGTGCGTTCAATGAGCCGGCGGGGGCGGCCCGACGGCTTCGAAGGGGAGTGGGCGCAGGCCGACCTGTTGACCGGCGAGGGCGTCGAAGCGGCCGTGCGCGACGTGGACACGATCATCCATTGCGCCAGCAACGCGGCCGAGAACGCGCTGGAAGTGGAGCGCGACGGCACGGCACGGCTGCTGGCCGCGGCCCGCCAGAGCGGGGCGGCCCACGTGATCTACGTGTCCATCGTCGGCATTGACAACAGCGCGGCCGGCTACTACCGTGCCAAGCTGGCGGGCGAGGCGGCCGTCGCCGCCGGCGGCGTGCCCTACACCACCGTCCGCATGACCCAGTTCCACATCTTCATTGACATGATACTTGGCTCGTATCTGCGGGAGCGGGCGATGCTCATTCCCGCCGGCTGGCGCTTCCAGCCGCTGAACGAGACGGAGGCGGCGGCCGTGCTGCTCGATCTGGCCGCCAAACCGGCCGCGGGGCGCGCGGCCGACGTCGGTGGGCCGGAAGTCAGAACGATGGAGGATATGGCCGCGGCCTGGCTGGCGGCGCGTGGGGAGCGCAAGCCGATCCTGCGCCTGGGCGTGTTCGGCCCCCACTCTGACAGCTGGCGCAGCGGCGATAATCTGGTTCCCGACACGCCGTTTGGCGACATTCGCTGGGAGCAATGGCTGCGCCGGAAGTATGCTCGATGAGCGCTTCAGCCGCTTGCGACGAGTCGCGAAAACTGATAATATAAGAGGCTGTACTGGGGCGTCGCCAAGTGGTTTAAGGCACCGGACTTTGAATCCGGCATGTTTCGCTGGTTCGAATCCAGCCGCCCCAGCCACCGAATATAAGGCCATGCGGCCATGTTGTGGGGTTATAGAGCGATCTATAACCCCATTTTCGTTTGAGCGCGGCGTATTGTCTTGGCTCTTTGTTCATAGTGCGGAGCTTTAATTGCCTCGGGGTGACGACTCGCGCCGCGCGAAGGCGCTCCAGCACCTTATTGTGAACGATATATATCAGCTGGGTATTTACAATATTGAGCGATTCGCGTTATGATCTGAATTATTGCGAGTGGACAAGTCTAGACGCTGAAATGTTGAGAACCAGGAGATTTGGCCCATGAGTACCGATGTAGCCACCAAACGCGCCGTCTTTCGCAAGCTCCACGAATCGGGTCACTTCGTCATCCCCAACCCCTGGGATGTCGGCAGCGCCCTCCGGCTGGAAAAGCTGGGCTTCAAGGCATTGGCTTCGACCAGCGTTGGATTAGCATGGTCCATCGGCAAAGAGGACGGCGAGGCGACGGTAGAGGAAGTGCTGGAGCATTTGCGCGCGCTCTGTCGAGCCACGACTTTGCCCATTAACGCCGATTTTGAAGGCGGCTATGCTGATCGGCCAGAAGAGGTCGCTGTCAACGTGACGCGCGCGGTCGATACAGGTGTGGCCGGTTTGTCCATAGAAGATCGCACCGGGCGAAAGTTGTATCCCTTAACGCTGGCCGTAGAGCGTATCCAGGCGGCGCGAGAGGCCATTGATGCCACCGGACAAGACGTGTTGCTGGTTGGCCGCACCGAGGGGTACGTGATCGATTTGCCGGATATCGACGTAGCCATCGAGCGCCTCGTCGCTTATTCTGCCGCCGGAGCTGACGTTCTCTACGCGCCGTGGGTAACCGACTTGGCCGAGAACCAAGCTATTGTTGAGGCTGTAGCGCCAAAGCCTGTTAACGTCTTGCTACGAACCCCACAAATGAACGTCGCCGATCTGGCGGCCATTGGCGTGCGCCGCATGAGCACCGGAGGCTGGTTGAGCCGTTACGCATGGAACGCGTTCCATGCGGCCGCCATCTCGATTCGTGATGAAGGCCATATGCCGGAATAAATCATGGATCATCGACAACTACTAGGCAAGATCGAAACGCCCTGGCAGGCGTTCCGCCGTTCGTTCGCCGGGCTGGATGAGGCGCAGATGACCCAACCGGGCGTGACCGGCGAATGGTCGGTGAAGGACATCATCGGCCACGTCACCGACTGGGAGGAGGAAGCGCTGAAGCATCTGCCCGACATCCTGGAGGGACGACGGCCGCCGCGCTACTCCGTCGTCTACGGCGGTATCGACGCTTTCAACGCGCTGAAAACGCGGGAAACCCGCGGCCGCTCGCTGGCCGAGGTGCTGGCGCGAATGGAAGACGTCCACGCTCGCCTCATGGCCTACGTCGCCGCCGCGCCCGATGAACAAATCACTACCGACACCCGCTTCCGCCGCCGCATCCGCCTGGACTCCTACAGCCATTACCCGATCCACACAGAGGCCATCCTGGAGTGGCGTCGCCGCGAGCAAATATGATCGCTGTCGTCCTTCTCGCCGCCGGGCAAGGCGTGCGCATGAACTCCCGAAAACAGAAGATCCTGCATGAAGTCGGCGGGCGGCCGATGGTGCTCCATGCCTTTCTGGCGGCCGAGCGCGCGGCCGACTTGCCGCCGGTGCTCGTCGTGGGGCCGGGCGAAACGGGGGTGCGGGCTCTGCTGGGCGACCGGGCGAGCTATGTCGTCCAGCCCGAGGCGCTTGGCACGGGCCACGCCACGCGCATGGCCTCCGACGCGTTGCGCGGCCGGGCCGAACAGGTCATCGTCACCTACGGCGACATGCCGCTGCTCCGTGCCGAGACGCTGTGCCGGCTGGCCGACGCCCAGCGCGAGAGCGGCGCGGCCGTCGTCCTGCTGTCAGTCCCCGGCGAGCCGAGCAGCAACTTCGGCCGCATCGCGCGCGACGAGCAGGGGCGCGTGCGCGAGATCGTCGAAGTGGCCGAGGCGCGACGCCGGCCGGACGGGGACGCGCTGCTGGCCTTGCGCGAGCAAAACGCCGGCGTCTACTGCTTCGACGGCGATTGGCTGTGGGACAACGTCGAGCGGTTGCCCGTTCGACAGGCCCGGCGCGGCAGCGAATACTACCTGACCGACCTGATCGCCATGGCCGTCGAGCAGGGGCGCGGCGTCGTGGCGGTGATGACCAACGACCCCGACGAGGGACTGGGCGCGGGGACGCGGGCAGAGATGGTCGAGGTGGAGCGCGCCTTCCGCCGCCGGGTCAACGCTCGCTGGCTCGACGCCGGAGTGACGCTGGTGGAGCCGGACGCGACCTACATTGGGCCGGACGTACTCATCGGCCGTGACACCGTCATCTGGCCCAACACCTTTTTGCAAGGGCGCACGACCATTGGCGAAGAGTGCGTCATCGGCCCCAACACGATCATCCGCGACACGACCGTCGGCGACCGCTGCCGCATCGAACAACTGCTGCTGGAAGACGCACGCGTGCCCGACGACACGACAGCCCGGCCGGGCGAGTGGCGCTCGCCGCCGCCCCGCCGCACAGGTGAAGTATGACCCTTAATGCCATTGACGACGAGACCCGCGACCGCCTCATCGCCGCCGCCTGCGCCGCCCAGCCGCGCGCCTACGCCCCCTACTCCAACTTCCGCGTCGGCGCGGCGCTGCTGTCGGCCGACGGCCGGATGTTCACCGGCGTCAACATCGAAAACGCTTCCTACGGCATGACCGTCTGCGCCGAGCGCAACGCGGTGGGGGCGATGGTCGACGCCGAGGGGCGAGAGGTCGTCGCGCTGGCCGTCTGCACCGACAACGGCGTGACGCCCTGTGGCGCGTGCCGCCAGGTGCTGGCCGAGTTCGCCCCGGCCGAGGGGGACGTGCCGGTGTGGCTCATCGACACGGCGGGGGATGTGCGCCAGACGACGCTGTGGACGCTACTGCCGGACAGCTTTGGGGAGCGGGATTTGAGATAGAGACGAGAAGCAGGCCGATCCAATCTGCCAGCTCATTAAACAACAACGCCGCCGGGAGTTATTCCGGCGGCTGTTCTTTGACGGACTTCCCACCCGCAAGCGGACTCAGCGTCTCTCGTGTGGTGCCAGATGGATTTGAACCATCGACCTAGGGCTTATGAGTCCC
>CAYNOL010000107.1:0-12341 GCA_964398825.1 uncultured Ardenticatenaceae bacterium | reverse complement strand
GGCAGGTTTGTAACCTGCCCTCCGGGAATGGGCGGGTCGCAGACCCGCCCCTACAGATGGGGAGAGGTTTATGACTTCGCGAATATCGCGTAAACTGATTTTGCTCATTATCCTTTTGTTCACCCTCGCCGCCTGCCGCGAGGCACCCGAGGCCACGCCGACGCAGCCGGCCTCCCCCGCGGCCACGGCGACGCCCGCACAGTTGCCGACAGTGACGGCGCGGCCCACGGCCACAGCCGCCCCGCTGCCCACAGCCGAGCCGACGGCCGTGCCGCTGGCCGACCGCTGCGTCGACCCCATCTACCTGGCCATCATCTGGCACCAGCACCAGCCCGTCTACTACCGCGACCCCGAGACGGGCATCTACGAAAAGCCCTGGGTGCGGCTCCACGCGGCCAAAGACTACGTCGACATGGCCGCCACGCTGCGCCAATACCCCGACATCCGGGCCACGTTCAACATCACCCCCAGCCTCATCCGCCAACTGGTGGAGCTGGGCGAAGGGGCGACCGACCTCTATTGGGAGCACACCATCATCCCGGCCGAAGAGCTGACCGACGAGCAAAAGCAGTTCATCCTCAACCAGTTCTTCGACACCAACCGCAAGATCATCGCCCGCTTCCCGCGCTATCAGGAGCTGCTGGAGCTGCGCGACGGCAGCGAAGACCCGCTGAGCGCCTACACCACGGCCGACTTCCGCGACCTGCAGCTGCTGTTCAACCTGGCCTGGACCGACCCCGACTGGCTGGCCGAGGAGCCGCTGGCCGGGCTGGTGGCCCAGGGCGAGGCGTACGGCGAAGAGGACAAGCAGATCGTCCTCGATGAGCACCTGCGGCTCATCAACGAGACCATCCCCATCCACCGCGCCATGCAGGACGTCGATCAGATCGAAGTGACCATGACGCCGTTCGCCCACCCCATTCTGCCGCTGCTGGTCGACACCGAACTGGCGCTGGTGGCCAACCCCGACCTCAGCATGCCCAGCGCGCCGTTCCGCTTCGGGCAGGACGCCGTGGCCCAGGTGGAGCGAGGCGTGCAGCTCTACGCCGACCACTTCGGCCGCCCGCCGCGCGGCATGTGGCCCAGCGAGGGCTCCGTGGCCCAGGAGATGATCAGCATGGTGGCCACCAACGGCATCGAGTGGATGGCCAGCAGCGAGGGCGTGCTGGCCCGCAGCCTGGGCATGGACAGCTTCACGCGCGACGCCAATGAAGTCGTCGTCGAGGCCGACACCCTCTACCGGCCGTACTACGTCAGCGGGCGCAACGGCGGCCCGGTGGCGGTACTCTTCCGCGACCTCATCATCTCCGATAAAGTGGGCTTCACCTACTCCGGCATGTCGGGCACGGCCGCGGCCGATGACTTCATCGATCGCATCTACAACATCTGCGGCCGGCTGCAGAGCCCCAACGCCGACGGCGAAACGCCGCAGGGCCCCCACCTCGTCTCCGTCATCCTCGACGGCGAAAACGCCTGGGAGCATTACGACAACGACGGCAAAGAGTTCCTCCACGCGCTCTACAGCCGGCTGAGCGAAGACCCGCGCATCGTCACCGTCACGCCGACCGAGTTCCTGGAGATGGCCCCCGAGCAGCCGCGCATCAGCCGCCTGTGGCCCGGCTCGTGGATCAACAGCGACTTCTCCACCTGGATCGGCGAGGAAGAGGAGAACCGCGCCTGGGACCTGCTGCGCGAGACGCGGGTCTACCTGCAGACGTACGTGACCGGCCGCAACCGCGACAACGCCACGCCGGAGCAGATCGAAGAGGCGTTCACGCAGATGTACATCGCCGAGGGGTCGGACTGGTTCTGGTGGTACGGCTCCGACCAGACATCGGGCGACGACGGCGCGTTCGACCGGCAATACCGCAACACGCTGAAGGCGGTCTACCAGGCGCTGGGCGCCGAGCCGCCGCTGGCGCTCGACGTGCCCATCATCCCCGAGACGCCGGCCGCGGCCGACCGCGCCTCGACCGGCCTGATCAGCCCGATCATCGACGGCGTAGTCAGCGCCGGAGAGTGGGACGCGGCCGGGCTGTACACCTCGGCCGGCGGCGTCATGGCCGCCGGCGCGCCGCCGTTCGCCGAGCTGGCCTACGGCTTCGACGTCCGCAACCTCTATCTGAAAATCGGGCTGAACCCCGACTTCACCCTGCCCACGGGCCAGAGCCTGCTCGAGATCTATCTCGGCGCGCCGGCCACGGGGGCGCTCAACGCCTTCAGCCAGAGCGGCGAGCTGCTGGGCTTCGCCGGCAACCGGCTGCTGGAGCTGCGCTTCAGCGGCGGCGTGCTGGGCAACGCCACCGCCTACCGCGCCACGGCCGACGGCTGGGAGCTCGTCGCCACCGGCCCGGCCACCAGCGGCCGGGCGGCGCTCGACTTCCCCGAAGAGGTGTCGGCCGGGGTGGCCGTGGGCGAGGACGGGCAGATCGAGCTGTCCATTCCGCTGGCTGTGCTGGGCAACGCCGACGTCGGCGCGTCGCTGACGATGCGCGCCTTCTTCAGCGAACTGATCAGCGGCGAGCGGCCGATCATCGACCGGCTGCCGTCCGGCGGCCCCGCGGTGCTGGTCGTGCCCGACCTGGGCACGACAACGGCCCTGCTCGACGTGATGGACCCGCCCGGCGACGACCACGGCCCCGGCGACTACACCTACCCGACCGACGCCGTCTTCAAGGCGGGCAACTTCGACATCGTCAACTTCCAGGTGGGGGCCGACGATGACAACGTCGTCTTCCGCTTCACCATGGCCGGGCCGGTGGACAACCCGTGGGACGGGGCCAACGGCCTGTCGCTGCAGACGTTCGACGTCTACATCGACACCGACGGCGACGGGGCGGGCGGCGTGGCCTTCTTGCCCGGCCGGAACCTGGCCGCGGCCGAGGGCACGGCCTGGGATTACGCCATCACCGTCGAGGGGTGGGAGTCGAAGATCTTCACCCCCGGCGAGCAAGGGCCGACAGAGATCGCCGGGCCGGCCGACTTCCAGGTCGTGACCGACCCCGGCCAGCAAAAGGTGACCATCCGCGTGCCCAAGTCGATCATCGGCGACGCGCCGGAAACGTGGCGCTACGCGGCCATGGTCATGAGCCAGGAAGGGTTCCCCAGCGGCGGCGTGCTGCGCGTGCGCGATGTGGCGCCCAACCGGGAGCAGTGGCGCATCGGCGGCGCCCCCGCCGGCGCGACCAACCACACCCGCGTGCTCGACCTCGTCTGGCCCGAAGCGGGCCAGCAGGAGACGTGGCTGAGCGACTTCGCCCCCGCCTCGTCGCCGCAAGCGAACCTGACGGCGGCCGACTTCGCCACGGTGGAGTTCCTGACGCCGGGGCCGTAGGGTATGCCAATCGGCAGAGGCGCATAGGGCGCCTCTGCCGATTTCCCTTAATCTCCGATATAATGAGTGGGTGAAACCGGAAATATAGCGGAGGTGAAGTAATGCAAGTGCAAACCGTTGAGCAACGTCCCAAAAGACGCACCGAGCGCCTGGCAAAACTCATCCGCATTTACGAGAGCGGTCAGGTTAGCGAACATCCAGGCTTGCCCAATTTCCCCCACCACCAACACGACGGCGACGAGGAGAACGTCCTGCCCGGCGAGCCGATGAGCCTCGTCAAAGTACTCGACCACATCGCCACACATTTGAAGACCTGACCTATGAAAAAAGAAACGATATTCGGCACATCGGCCACCATCAAACTCCGCACCGAGCTGCTGCAGAAGCGCATGCAGGGCGTGCGACATCGCCGCCGGCTGTCGCCCGGCTCGCCGAAAGCGGGCGAGCGGCCGGTGGTGACGGTCACCGTCGGCCTGGATCTGCCCGTCGACGAAGTCACATGCCTCATCACCGAGCCGGAAGCGGCCGTCGTGCCGCTGCGCCGCGCGCGCACAGAGTGGGACGTGCTGTCGTGGGGCTACTACGAGGTGTGGCAAGCGGAGCTGCCGCCCCACCCGGCGGGCGCGATCGTCCGCTACCAGATTCGCGCCCACGACGAGGACAGCGGCGAATTCTATTGGGCCGACGAAGCGGCCGAGTTCTCCTACATCGTCGGCGACGCGGGGCCGCCGGCGTGGGCGCTGCCGGCCGTCATCTACCAGATCTTCCCCGACCGCTTCTCGCCGGGCCACGGCCGCGCCTGGAACAAGGTCAAGAGCCTGTCCGACATCTACGGCGGCACACTGCGCGGCATCATCGACAACCTCGACTACATCGCCGGGCTGGGCTTCACCGTCCTGTGGCTCAACCCGTTCTTCCCCGACGAAACCCACCACGGCTACCACGCCACCGACTACTTCGCCGTCAACCCACGGCTGGGCACGCTCGACGAGATGCGCGAGCTGGTGGACAAGGCCCACGAGCGCGGCATCCGGCTGCTGCTCGACTTCGTCGGCAACCATTGGGGCAGCCGGCACGCCACCTTCCAGCACGCGCGATCCAGTCGCAACAGCCCGTACCACGACTGGTACTACTGGCGCAACTGGCCCGACGAGTACGAGACCTATGCCGGCGTGCCCGACCTGCCCAAACTCAATGTCGATCGCCCCGCGGTGCGCGACCATCTGCTGCGCAGCGTCGGCTTCTGGCTGGGCGACGTGGGCTTCGACGGCCTGCGCCTCGACCACGCCGATGGCCCGTCGCTCGACTTCTGGAACGACGTGCGCGTCGTCGCCCGCTCCATCAAGCCCGACGCATGGATGTTCGGCGAGCTGATTCGCACACCCGACACCCAACTCAGCTACGCCGGCCTGTTCGACGGCACGCTCGACTTCCTGCTGACCCAGGCCCTGCGCAACACCTTCGCCACCGGCGAGATGAGCCTGGCCGCGTTCGACGCCTTCCTGAACCGGCACGAAGCCTACTTCCCGGCCCAAAACGTCTTCAGCCGGCCCAGCTTTCTGGACAATCACGACATGGATCGCTTCCTCTATCGGGCGGGCGGCGACAAGGCGCGGCTGAAGCTGGCGGCGCTGCTCCAGTTCACGCTCGGCGGCGCGCCCATCGTCTACAACGGCACCGAGGTGGGCGTGTCGCAGCAGCGCGGCATCCACGAAGACGGCAGCCAGGGCATGGAAGAGGCGCGCCAGCCGATGCTGTGGGGCGACGAACAAGACTCGGAGCTGCTGTCCTACTTCTGGTATCTGAGCCACTACCGGCGCAACCACCCGGCACTGTGGCGCGGCGGCCGCCAAACGGTTCACCTCGACTCGGCCGCCCGCACCTACGCCTACCTGCGCCACGACGGCACGGAGACGGTCATCGTCGGCGTCAACGCCGGCAAAAAGCCGCGCTCCTTCAGCGTGCCGCTCGTCGACTACGCCACCGTCGTCACCTTCGACCTGCCGCCGATGAGCGGCGACGTGGCCACGCTCTGACGTGGCCACGATCTGACGTGGCCACGCTCTGAGATAGCCGCTTTCGGGGAGCCGGTTACAAGCAAACGGATTGGGGACTTTGACGCGAATGGGAGAGCGCCGGACGGAGTATTGGCTGCTGGGCGTGCTGCTGGCGGCCTATCTGGCGTTGGGCGCGTTGTTCGCCGTCCGCACACCGGCGTGGCAGGCGCCCGACGAGCCGGCCCACTTCAACTACGTGCGCCAGCTGGCCGGCGGCGAGCTGCCGGTCATCGAGCCGGGCGACTGGGACCAGGCGTACCTGAGCCAGGTCGTCGGCGCGGAGTTCGACCCCGCCTACCCCGTGGCCGGGATCACCTACGAGGATTGGCAGCCGCCCCTCTACTACCTGCTGCAGACCCCCGTCTACCGGCTCAGCGGCGGCTCGCTGACGGCCATGCGCCTGCTGTCGGTGCTGCTGGGCGCGGGGGTGGTGGCGCTGGCCTATGCCGTCGGCCGCGTCGTCTTCGGCGGCCGCGCCCCCCGCGCGCTGGCCGTGGCCGCCTTCGTCGCCTTCCTGCCGCAACACCTGGCCATCCTCGGCTCGGTCAACAACGACAGCCTGGCCGAGCTGCTCATCGCCGCCATCCTGCTCCTGCTGGTCACCCCCTGGCCCGAACGGCCGCCGGTGGGCCGCCTGTCGGCGCTGGGGCTGCTGCTGGGCCTGGGCTTTCTGACCAAGGGCACGGTCTATTTGATGGCTCCCGTCGTCGGGCTGTTCCTTCTGGCGCGCTACTGGCCGCGCGCGCGCAGACCTGACAAATTGGCGGCCGCCAACCTGTCAGGTCTCATCCGGCCGCTGCTGCTCGTCTTCGTTCCGGCCCTGCTGCTCGGCCTGCTGTGGTGGGGGCGCAACGTGGCCGTCTACGGCGGGCTGGACGTCATCGGCAAGGCAGCCCACGACGCCGTCGTCGTCGGCCAGCCGCGCACGGCCGAGTGGATCGCCCAATACGGCCCGGCGGGCACGCTCGGCCGCTTCCTGCGCACAACGTTCAACAGCTTCTGGGGCCAGTTCGGCTGGATGGCCGCGCCGCTGCCGGGGTGGATGTATGGGCCGCTGGCGGGGCTGACGCTGGCGGCGGCCGTGGGTCTGGCGCTGGCAGCCCTTCGGGCCGATACGAGATACGAGATACGGGATACGAATGGCGAGACCTCTTTCGTATCCCGTATCTCGTATCTCGTATCTACTTATTATATTCCCTTCGTCCTGGCCCTGACCTTCCTGCTCACCCTCGCCCTCCACGTCTTCTACAACCTGACGTTCGTGCAACATCAGGGGCGGTATCTGTTCCCGGCGCTGATCCCGATCGCCGTCGGCTTCACGGCCGGGTTGGGGTATTGGCTGCGGCCGATCGAGCGGCGTTGGGCGTGGGCGGCTTATTTGTTGCCGGTGGGGTTTGCGCTGGTGCTGGGGGGGATGGCGCTCTACGCGCTGTGGCGGATCGTGCCGGGGTTGGCGCCGGGGTAGGTGGGGAGAAGAAACCAAGTCTGGCGAACGGGAATTCGCCAGGAAAAAACCCGGTTTCCAGGTGGCGCACAGCCGCCAGCCGCTCGGCCAGCCAGCCGCTCGGCCACCCACGCCGCGTCCGCCTCGCTCAACGGCGGGGGCGGCGGGGCGGCGGTGTAGTCCAGCAGCCGCTCGTAGCGCACCAGGTCGTAGCAGGCGTCGACGGCCCGCTGCAGGCCGAGCACCACGTCCTCGTCGGGCGGCAGCAGCGGCACGGGCAGCACCGGCAGCCGGTCGCGCAAGCCGATGGGCCACACGTCGGTGTAGGGGCGGTTGGTGAAGCGGCTGAGGTAGACGTAGTACTCGGCCGGCGGCGGATCCGTCTCGAAGATGACGCGGTCGCCGCGCCGCACCAAGTCGCCAGTTTAATCATTATAGCATAGTGGTGGTTGGTATAATGCCGTCTGTAGCGCATGCTTTAGCTTGCACGCTCCGCAGACTCAACCTGACAGGCTAAGCGACAGACTAGGCCGCGCGACGCGCTCCCGGCAGCTCGCGCAACTCCCACGCCAGCGTGTCGGGCCGCAGCACCAGCTCGCGCACGACGCCGCCCAGCATCACCAGCACGTGGCGGCCGTCGGCGTCGGCCCACTGGCGTCCCTGCTCGACGGTCTGCCACGGCCGCCCCATGCGCACCCGTCGCACCCGCACGCGGCCGTCTTCATCAAAGGTGCAATCAACTTCAACCGGTTGTGTATTCATAAATCTCTCTAACCACGGATGTTCACCGATAACAACGGATTCAACCATCCTTTCTGTCCGTTCTAATCCGTTACATCCATGAAAATCCGTGGCTCAATCATTTCCCCACATCTCAGCCAACCGCCGGTACTTGCGCCACTCGTAATACGCCATGTAGAGGCTCAGCCGCAAGCCGTGCAGACCGTCGCGCCGGCCGCGCAACGTGACAAACCGCCACCAGAATTGCCGCAGCGGTTGCAGCACATAGTTGCGCGGCTTCGGCCGTATGCCCTGCCCCCTCAGGATGCCCGCGTCGTGCTCCACATAGGCCCGCTGCTTGGCGTGGAAGTGGGCCGTGTCGCGGTAGTTGTGGTGGATGAGCGGGTTGCTCAGATGGCCGACGGCCCCGTCCACCTCGCCCAGCTCGTGCACCGGCCGCACGTAGCGGGCGCGGCCGAGGCGCATCAGCCGGAACTGGTAATCGGGGAACCAGCCCGCGCCCAGCGTCAGGCGGCCGAAGATGTAGTTGTGGCGCGGCACGTTCCAGCCGTTCTCCGGCCGCGTCTCGATGACCCGGCGGATCTCCTGACCCAACTCCGGCGTGCCGCGCTCGTCGGCGTCGACGAAAAAGACCCACTGCTCGCCGGCGGCGCCGCTGCCGACGGCATCCAGCGCCGCGTTGCGCTGGGCGGCGTAGTTGTCGAACGGCCGCTGGAAGATCTCCGCCCCCGCCGCCCGCGCCAGCGCCACGGTGTCGTCGTCGCTGAGCGAATCGAAGACGACGACGCGGTCGGCCCAACGCAGACTGTCGATGCAGGCGACGATGTGGCGCGCCTCGTTTTTGGTCAAGATGATGGCGATGAGTTGGGTCATGCTCTCCGGTCTCGGGATTATCGGTTGGCGCGATTCAGCCGCAGGCGGTAGTTGGCCAGACCGCCGTAGAAGTCGCGCAGCACCACGCGCCACGTTCCGCCGGCGGGCGCGCGGTCAGCCCCCGCTCGATCGGCGTTCGGGGGGTCTCGATGGGCGGGCGACAAGAGGCGACGGCAGCCAGCAGCAGACCGAAGAGCAGACAGGACGGGCCGCGTGTTCGCATACGCGCGGCCTACGGGACTTTCCAGTTGCTGCCCAGGATGACCAGCACATCGAAATCCCCGTCGGGGTTGGTGCCGGTGCTGACGTTCAGCGGCGGGATGTCCATGAGACGGACGAGATATTGCACCGTGCCGGGGTGGGAGCCGTAGTCGATGATTTGGGTGGTGGTATAGGTGGCTGAGTCGGCGTTGCCGATGGTGGTCACGTTCACGTTCTGGCGGATCAGGTATGCCTGGGTCTCGCCCGCCAGCCCGAATTGGGTCGTGCCGTTGTAGACGGCCACCCGGGCCTCTTCCGTCGTGATGACCGTCGGCAGCGCCTCGATGACCGGCGTGGGCACGGCCGGCGGGGCAAACAGCTCATCGCGCAGCTCGCGCACCTTCTCGCGATAGGGCACGAGCACCTGCTGGCCGTCGAACGTCGTGTCGTTGTAGACGAGGCTGTAGTCGAGCACCACGTTGCGCATGCTGTCGCGCGGGATGCTGCGTACCAGGTTGGCCAGTTGCAGCGCCTCGTTCAGCTCCAGGTCGGTCGACACGTTGGCCTGGAACGACTGCCACAATTGCGGCGCGTTGAACAGCAGTTGGGGCAGCGTGTCCAGCTGGGTCGCCTGCTCGCGCACGGCCAGGATGACCGCTTGCTGGCGGCCGGCGCGGTCCACGTCGCCGCCGAAGGTGGCGCGGGTGCGCGCGTACTTCAGCGCCGTGGCGCCGTCGAGCCGCTGCCGCCCCGCCTCGATGGTGAACGGATCGTAGCCGTAGCAGTTGTCGGGGTAGGTGGGGTCGTCGATGCGCTCGGGCACGTCGATGACGATGCCGCCCATCAGGTCGATGAAATCGGTGAACGCCTTGAAGTCGACGGCCACGTGGTAATCGATGGGGACGCCCAGAAAAGCGGAGACAGTCTCAACGGCCAGCGCCGGGCCGCCGCCGGGCAGCTCGTACGCCTGCCCCAGGAAGTAGGCCTGGTTGATGCGACCGGTCCCGAAGTTGGGGATCTCCACCCACAGGTCGCGGGGCAGCGAGAGCAGCGCGGCCGATTGGCTGACCGGGTCGATGGTGGCGACGATGATCGTGTCGCTGTGGGTGGGGCCTTCCTCGTCGCAGCGCAGGTCGACGCCCAGCAGCAGGATGTTGACCCGCTCGGCCCCGGCCCAGACGGGAATCGACTCGGGCGCAACTTCGCCGCCGGGAGCGGTCACCGTGCCGGCCTGGATATCGGGCGCGGTGGTGCCGCCGCTCGTCGTCTGGCCGGGGACGGGGACGAACTCCTCGCCCACGCCGTCGCTGACCGCGGCGATGCCCCGCACCGTGCGGAACAGCCAGACGGAGCTGCCGATGAGCAACAGGAGGCCCAGACCGAGGAGCAACACCAATGCCCACACCGGCAGACGGACCCCGGAGTTGCGGCGAGTATCACGCGAATGACCAGACATAAGAGCTATTGCACGCCCATGTGTTCCACGTACGTGCCCGGAGCATTATAGCGACCGGCCATTTATCAGGCAATGTTCCCAACGGCTTAAAGCCCCTTGCCCGAACGGAAGCGGCGATAGGCGGCGTAGTTGACCTGGGCCGCCGCCAGCCAGTCGGCCAGCGCCGCCTCGTCCTCCCGCTCCAGCGCCGCCCGCGCCGCGTCCAGCTCGGCCCCATAAGCGGCCAGCGCGGCCAACACGGCGTCCCGGTTGGTCAGCAGGATGTCGAGCATCATGCGCGGGTTGGAGCCGGCCAGCCGGGACGTGTCGCGAAAGCCCGACGAACCGACGGCCCACAGCCGCTCGTCGGCCGCGGCGCGCATCAGCGCCGCCGACAGCACAGCCGGCAGATGACTGACGACGGCCACAGCCCGGTCGTGGGCGGCGGCGTCCATGAAGACAGGGCGCGCGCCCACGGCGGCCACCAGCGCCAGGGCCGTCGCTTCCAGCGCGGGCGTCGTCCGGCGCGTGGGGCAGAGGATGAAGGTCTGCCCGCGGAAGAGGTCGGCCTCGGCCGCGGCCAGCCCCGACGTCTCCTTGCCGCACATGGGGTGGCCGCCGATGGCGGCGAACGGCGGCGGCAGGGCGTCCATGGCGGCGATGACGGCCCGCTTGGTGCTGCCCAGATCGATGACGGCGCACCCCCCCGGCCGGAGCGCCGGCAGGCGACCGAGCAGCGCCAGCGTAGCCCGCACCGGCGCGGCCAGCACCAGCAAATCAACCGGCGGCGCGCCGCCCAGCTCGGCCACGGCGTCGCCGGCGATCCCCTCGCGCAGCGCCGCCTGCCGCACGGCCGGCTGCGGCTCCACGGCCACCAGCCCGGCCACGCGGCCGCGCAGCGCCAGCGCCAGCGACCCGCCCATGAGCCCCAGCCCGACAATGCCGACGCGCAGAGCGCTCAGCGGGTTCTCGACGGTGGGGACAGCGGCATCGGTCATCTTAACCGGGCATTATAGCCAACGAAAGAGACATGCGCCTGCGGCACCGCAACCTATGCATCAGATTGTCGCTCCACAACCATGTGTTACAATCACAGCCATTATCAGGCGGCTATTCGCCGGGGGGCCACAAGCCGTTTCTCCGGCGGTTTCCTACCTTATATAACCCGTAAATTCCCCTTAACAGCAAAGGTGCAAAACAAACAGGCGACCGCGTGCCGGCGGGGAGCAAATTTCGCGCATATGCGGTCTGTGGAGGAACAACAATGAGTGATGATTTTATCTTTCGTGGTTCGTTGGCCGACGTCGACGCGGCTGTCAAGGAGATCATCGACCGCGAAGACGCTCGCCAGGCCGCATCGATCATCCTGATCGCCAGCGAAAGCGAAGCCCCCGAGGCTGTCACCGAAGCACTCGCCAGCAGCTTCGGCAACATCTACGCCGAGGGATACCCGCGCGAAGAGAGCCGCCGCCAGACCGAAGCGCAAATCACCGACATCGACATGGAGCTGGCCCACTACCGGCGCTACAGCGACCCGCGCTACTACAAGGGCGTCGAGTTCGCCGACACCATCGAGGCGCTGGCTCGGCGGCGCGCGGCCGAGCTGTTTGCCGCCAACGGCATCAGCGCCGACAACCTCTACATCAACGTCCAGCCCCTCAGCGGCGCGCCCGCCAACAGCGCCGTCTACACCGCCCTGCTGCAGCCCGGCGACACCATCCTGGGCCTCAACCTCAACGACGGCGGCCATCTGACCCACGGCTCGCCCGTCAGCCGCTCCGGCAAGGTGTACAAGGGCGTGCCCTACTTCGTCGACCCCGAGACGGAAGAGCTGGACTACGACGCCATCGAGCGCGCCGCGCTGGAAGCCCGGCCGCAAATCATCGTCGCCGGCTTCTCCGCCTACCCCAAGATCATCAACTGGAAGCGCTTCCGCGAGATCGCCGACCAGGTGGGCGCCTATCTGCTGGCCGACATCGCCCACATCTCCGGCCTGGTGGCCGCCGGCGTCCACCCCAGTCCCATCGGCATCGCCGACATCGTCTCCACGACGACGCACAAGAGCCTCTGCGGGCCGCGCGGGGCCATGCTGATGACCCACCGGCGCGACATCGCCCGCAAGCTCGACCGGGCCGTTTTCCCCGGCGAGCAGGGCGGCCCCCACATGAACACCATCGCCGCACTGGCCGTGGCCCTGAAGCTGGCCAACACCGACCAGTTCCGCGCGCTCCAGCAGCGCATCGTCGACAATGCCAC
>CAYNOL010000106.1:0-12344 GCA_964398825.1 uncultured Ardenticatenaceae bacterium | reverse complement strand
GTTCAGCGCCAGCAGCGCGGCCACGACAGCGATAGCCAGCGCGCCAATCGCACCGAGTGTGCCGCCCAGCGCGGCCGTCGCCGAGCCGCCGTCGACGAGGAAGCGCGCGGCGAGGCCGGCCACGGCCAGCGCCGCGAACACTCCGGCCGCCGCCTGCAGCCGCCCGCCCGCGACGGCACCGGGCAGCCGCAGCTCGCCCGCCTTGGCCATTTCGCTCAGAAACACCAGCCAGCCCAACGCCCACGAAAGCACGAACAAGGCCATGACGAACGGCCAATCGACGAACTCCATGCGCGCGTTCTGCAGCAGTGATTGGCGGAACACTTCGACGCCGGTGAGGTCGCCGGGGCCGGTGATGACCTTGTCCGGCGGCAGGGCGTAGGTGATGAAGCCGTATCCCAGCAGGCCGAGCATCACCATCTGCAGCACGGCCGGGGCCAGCAGCGCCCGCCAGCCGGTCGCCTGCGGAACAGGCTCGGTCGCGGTCGGGGCGCTCTTGGTCCGCTTGCGCTTTTCGGCGCGGGTTGGCGGCGGGGCGGGGGCGGGTGCTTCTTCGGCCGCCGGGGCCGCTTGTCGCAATCGATAGCCCAGCGCGAACATCAGCGCCACGTAGACGAAGAAGCAGAGGCGCGTGGCCGAGATGGCGATGCCGAAGTGGATCTCCACGTAGTGGGCCAGCACCGCGGCCACCAGCGCGTTCATCAGCAGCCGGTCGGGGGCGAACGGCGTCCGTTCGTCGGCGCTGTCCGGCGCGTCGCGCTCCGCACCGCTGAAGAGAGCGTAGTAGACCAGATAGACGACGACGCCGATGATGATCCCGGTCGGGACGGCGACGCCCAGGTAGACGGGGTCGGCCAGCGCGAGCGTCAGCGCCACGGCCAGCGCCGCGCCGCCTGCCCATAGCCCGGCCAGCACCCACCCGTCGCGTCGTGAACGGACGACGCCAAGGTAGCGGAAGGCGAACAGGACGACAGCCAGATAGAGCGCCTGCCACGCCAGCAGCCCGGCCAGGCCGGTGATGACCAGTGTATCGAATGTCTCGTTGTGCGAGCGGTCGGGTGAGGCGTTGCGCGCTTCCACCGTCGCCAGCTCCGGCGGGTAAAAGCGATTGAAGGCGGTGTACATCGACTCCGGCCCATAGCCGAGCAGCGGCCGCAGCCAGTTGAACGGGTCGGTTTGGCCCGACGGGTATTCGAGCGGCTCGTGGGGGGTGATGAGATCGACGACGCCTTCCCATATCAACACGCGAACGCGGCCGCTCTTCTCGCGGCCCGTCGTATTGCTGGGGTCGAGCATGCGGCCGTAGGAGCCGATGACCGGCAGCTCGCGCCACTCGTCGAGCACGTCGAACACGCCGCCCACCAGCGGCACGCCGCGCAGTCCCGCGGTACGCTCGGCGGGCACGTTGAACAACAGCAGCCACCCGGCCATCAGGACAGTCAACAGGATCCACCCCAGCCACAACCACCGCCACCCGCGGCGCAAGGCCACCATGACGAAGATGGCCAGCACCGACAGCCCGACGACGCCGAAGAAAAAGGCGAAGGCGACGAGCGGCCCGGCGGCATTGCTGACGACTTTGCTGGCCAGCAGGGCGATGAGGGTGGGGACGAGGGATAGCAGGGCGGGCAGCGCCTCGGCCGGGCGGCCGCGCCCCCGCGCGCCGGCGGCGTCGCGCAGCGACACCAGCAGCACCAGCATGAACGAGAACAACCCCACCGCCAGACCGATCAACGGGCCACGGCTGCCAGACCAGTACAGCGTCAGGAGCTGCGCGGCCAGGATGAAGACGTAGACCGACGCGCGCACGATGTCGGCCGCCGCCAGCTTGTCCTCGGCCAAGATATTGTTGAACGCGTCCACGATGCGCGCCAGCGTCAGCGGGATGACCATGATCAGGTAGGCGGCGACGAAAATAGCGTTGCCCATGTGGCCGGCCACGCGGGTCTGCACGTCGCCCCCCCATGGCAGTGAGTCGTGGCCGAAGTGCTGCACCATGCCGTAGAGGGCTACCGGGATACTGGTGACAATGGCCACGGAGACGACGCGCCGCACCTGCTCGGACGTGCGGACCGACGCGGCCATGATCGCGAAAACGACCACATAGGAGAGCGTAGTGTACGTCCCTTGCAGGCGCTGGTAGGAGCCGGCCCAACTGATGCGAGGGTTGATCGAGAAGATCGTCGACAGACCGTACACCAGCAGCAGGATTACGACGGGGATGACGAACGGCTTATGCCAGATGGCGTCGGGGTTTTTGAAGCGCAGGCCGTCGAGCCGTCGCCACCCCTGTTGGTCGACGAAGCGCACCAGCCAGACGGCCGTCATCAGCACGGCCAGCGAGCGCAGCAGAGCGATCTTGTCCGGCTCGAAGACGCGCTCCGAGTGAATATTGAAGAACAGGGGAACGGCGAGAATGGCGACGAGCCAACACGCTTCCAGAAAGCCGTCGCACCAACGAGTGAGTCTGGAGTCCATTGGGCCTTAGAATATCACACAATGGGGTGCGATAGTAATTTTATCGGCGGTGATTTCGGGGGCATGAAGCCGGGGCGGGGGCAACGGCGGCGTCGCGCGGGTCAACGATCTCTTCGCATAGCCAATTGGGATTCGATAACCCGCAGCCGATCCAGCACGTCCTCCCAGCGGTAGTGGGTAAGCACGAAGTCGCGCCCTGCCTGACTTAGGCGGCGGCGTAACGCGGCGTCACTGAGCAGCCGCACCACCGCGCCGGCGAACTCGGCCGGGTCGTCGGCCACGAGCAGGTGGCGGCCGTCCTCCGCCTGCAGGCCATTGTTGACGATGCGCGTCGTCACCACCGGCACGCCGGCGGCCATCGCCTCAAGTACCTTGTTCTGCACGCCGGCAGCGAAGCGCAGTGGGGCGGCGAAGACGGCCGCCTGGTTGAGCGCTGCGTTCAGGTCGGGCACGTGGCCACGCACGCGCACGCCGGGCAGAGCGGCCAGTCGTTGCACCTCGGGCGACGGCTCCGCGCCGACGAGGTCAAGTTGGACGCCGGGTAGTTGTTTGTGAATGAGGGGCAGGATGTCACGGGCCAGGTACTCGGCCGCGTCGATATTGTGGAACACGCCCATGTGGCCGACGAAGGCGATGCGCAGGGCGTGGGGCTCGTTGTGGGGGGCGGGGCGGAAGCGCTCGGTGTCGACGCCGTTGGGCACGACGAAGACGCGATCATCCGTCTGCCCGCCCAGCAGTTGTTGCCGCTCCGCCTCGGAGATGAGCCACGTCTCGTCGAAGTGGCGGGCGATCTCCCGCTCGTAGCGGTAGATGCGCGGCAACTCCAGCCGGTAGGTGAGCCGCCACTTCAGGTCGCGATAGGGCAGCGAGCGCTCGATCTCGCTGGAGATGGCGTCGGTCAGGTCGAGGGCGCGATACGGCCGCTTGTGGTGGGCCACGAACTGGGCCATGCGGAACAGGTGGACGTAGACGAAGTCGAATTGGCGGCGGGCCAGCAGGTTGTTGACCGCCCCCTGCATGACTGACGAGCGATAGTAGAGCGACTGCAACGGCGCCGGCCGCCACACGTTCAGACCCGTCGTCATTTTCGACTGGAGCGGGCCGCGATGAACCAGCTGGATGTCCTCGCAGTAGGGCCGCAGCGGGCCGACGTTGCCCGTCTCGCGCTCGTCGCTGATGAACGACAGCAGCGTCACCCGGTGCTCGCGGGCCATGACGCGCAGGAAGTGGTGGGCGCGCAGGCGATCACCTCGATTGGGTGGATAGGGCAGGCGGCTCGTCAGGAAGAGGATGCGCATAGGATCTCTTGGTCTGCAGGGAACCGGACGTTGGACTTCGTGAGAACGGTTCGTGTGGCGTCGGTGGCGCGTTCGAGGATATGATAGCCCGTTCATGATCAAATCGCCAATCCTCATCATCGGCTGCGCCCGCTCAGGCACCACGCTGCTATACAACATCCTGTCGGAGATTCCGTCTCTGTGGTCGATCGGCTACGAGAGCAAGGGGATCATCGAACGCTACCACGCCCCCGAGATGAAGGAGTGGTCGTCGGGGGCGCTGGACGCGGGGGATTTGACCGAGGAGTCGCGCGACTACATGCTGCGGGCCTTCGCCGAGCAGGCCGCGCCGGGCCATTACTGGCGACGGGTCAATCGGCTGCGCGGTTGGATCAACCGCACCGGCCTGTATCGGGCGGTCAAGCGGCGCGGCCGCGGCGACGACGCCGGCTCCGCCCTCAGCAGCGCCATCCCCGGCGGCGGGCTGGGCGCGGCCCGGGCCGTCTGGCGCGCCCGCAACCGGCTGTTCAAGCCGCGCGGCCCTATTCGCCTGCTGGAGAAGACGCCGGAGAACTGCCTGCGGCTCCCCTTCCTGCAGGCGCTCTTCCCCGACGCGCGGGTCATCTATCTGACGCGCGACGGCCGGGCCAATGTCCACTCCCTGCTCGAAGGGTGGCGACAGCCTCATCTATTCCCCGGCTACCGGACGCCCGTGCCCGTCACCAGTCCGGGGCAAAGCCGGGGACGGTGGGCGTTCACGCTCATCCCCGGCTGGCGGGAGCTGGTCGACCGGCCGCTGGAAGAGATTTGCGCCCGGCAATGGGTGGTCAGCAATGGGGCGGTGCTTGACTACGCCGCCGCGCCCGGCTCGCTGCCGGTGCTGACTGTCGCCTACGAGACGCTCGTACGCGAGCCCGACGCCATCCTGGAGCGTATCGCCGGCTTCATCGCCGTCGAGCCGCAGACGATCCCCGCCTATGGCCGCAAACTACCCGAGGTGAACGTGGTCTCATCCCCCGGCGCGGAGAAGTGGCGGCGGGAGAGCGAGGCCATCGGCCGCGTTTGGCCCCTCATCGCCCCCCTCATGTCTCGCCTGGGCTACAGCGCGGAGCCGGACAGCACCGCCTCGTAGAGCGCCAACAGCCGCGGGGTCATCGCGTCCCAGTTGTAGCGCGTCTCCACCAGCCCGCGACCGGCCCGGCCCATCGACTCAGCCAACGACGGCTCTTGCAGCAGCCGGATGATCGCCTCGGCGTGGGCTTCGGCGCTTGCGGCCTCGACGAGCAGTCCGCTCTGCCCGTGGGTGATGAACGGCCGCGTCGACGGCAGTGCGCTGCTGACCACCGGCAGGGCGTAGGCCATATATTCAAACAGCTTGGTGGGGATGTTCTTCTGGTTCTTGGGGAAGGGCTGCCACGTCACCCAGCCGACGGCCGCTCGGCGCAGGTAGTCACCGATGCGCTCGAACGGCACGCGGCCGGTGATCTCCACGGCGTGGGCGATGCCGCGCGCCTCGGCGTCGGCCCGCACCTCGTCTTCGAGATCGGGCGGCGCGAAGTGGCCGACGACGAGCAGCCGGGCGCTGGGGACGACAGCGAGCACACGGGCGAAGGCGTCGATCAGCAGCCCCGATCCCCGATTGCGCTCCATGCCGCCCAGGTAGAGGATCTCGGGGTGCTCCCAATCGACGGCGCGGACGGCCGCGCCGCCTCGTTCGACGAGTTCGCGGCCGGGGAAATTAAACAGCGTCGTCTTTGGCTTGTCGAAGGGGGCGAAGTCGGCGGCGATGGCGTCGTCGGCGAAGATGAGGCCGCTTTCCCCCGCGGCCAGCCGCGGCTCCAACCGGCGGAACAGCCCGCCCAACGGCCGCCGAACGACGGGGTGTAGATAATCCTTGACGGCGATAAAGTCGGCGTTGGCCTCGTGGATGTCGTAGATCGTCGGCCGTCCCGTGGCCCAGCGCAGATAGGGGGTCACCAGCAGCAGCTCGGGGTCGTGGATGTGGTAGATGTCGGCGCGACTGTCGATCGCCATGCGAGCCAGCGCCCGCCACAGCAGCGGCCGCCGGCTGCGCGACACGCGCGGGAGGGCGCGGATGCGCACCCCGTCCTTGACCTCGTCCCGCTCGTGGACGGCGATCAGCTCCACCTCGTACCCTGCCCCGACCAGCGAACGCGCCTCGCGGTAGAAGACGCGGTTGTCGAGCGCCTGGTGGACGGACGACAGGATGGCCACCTTGCGGCTCATGAGGCCAGGCACTCCCGGTAGACGGCCGCCGTGCGCCGGCCGATGTCGTCCCACGCCAACCCGTCGGCGATGCGCCGGGCGGCCGCGCCCATGGCCGCCAAATCCCGCTGCCGGATGCGTTGCAGGGCGCGTTCGAGAGCGCCTGCTTCGTCCGTGCGATACACCTCGCCTGCGTCCGACGTCACCAGCTCGGGCAGGCAGCCGAGATCGGGCACGACGATGGGCAAGCCATAGGCCAGCCCGACGATGACCGAGCTCGACGTCAGCACTCGCTCGAACGGTAGCGCCATGACGTCGGCCGCCAGCAGATAGCGCTGCATTTCGTCGTCGGGAATAAAGCCGGGGTGGACGCGGATGCGCGGATCGCGGGCCGCAGCCCGTTGCAGCCGGCGCACGCCCCCCGGGTCCCGGTTGCGCCCGGCGATGACTATCACGTCGTCGGGCCGGGCGACGCGGCTGAACGCCTCGACCAGCCGATCCAGCCCCTTGTAGGCGGCGATGTTACCCAGCGAGAGGGTGACGAAGGCCGACGGCGGGATATCGAGCGACGCCCGCGCCTCGCCCCGACTCATCTTCAGCGGGTACAAGCCGCCATAGCTGCCGATGGGGATGACCCGCACGGGGCCGGAGCGCGGGAAGCGGGCCAGCAGCTCATGGCGGCCGAAGTCGCAGTGGACGATGACGGCGTCGGCGTTAGCCATGAACAGCCGCCGGATCGACGTGTGCAGCGGGCGAAAGGCGGTGCGGTGGGGCAGGATGTTGTGGGCCGTCCAGACGGTGCGATAGCCGAGCTCGCGCACCAGCCGGAAGTGGGCGACGAATCGGGCTACTTGCAGCGGCGTGCGGAAGCGGCTCATGTAGAGACCGTCGAGCCAATGGTAATGGAGGATGTCGACAGAGGCACGATTGGCCCGCAGCCACTCGTCCGGCGGCAGTTTCTCCAGGAAGGTGACGCCGACGCCCTCGGCCGCCAGCGCGTCGCGCAACAACGTCTGGTACGGGTTGGGGTAGACGGGCAGGAAGGCGACGTTCATGGGTCGATCAGCGCATGTACATGCCGCGCAGCAGCCATTCGGCCAGCAGGCGGGGCAGAGCGAACGGCAGCCGGACGACGGCCGCCAGCGGCCGCGGCCATTCGGCCGTCAGCCGCCGCCCCGCGCCGTCGAGACGTCGCGTCTGCTGCACCACGTGGTTGGGATGCCACCACGCGCCGTAGCGTCGCGTGACACGGCCGTGCTCCACCTGCCGCGGCAGCCCGCCGGTGCGCGTCAGCGCCTGCGGCTGCACGCGATAGAGGGCCAATTCGGCCGGCAGGTAGTGGAATTTGCCTCGCTTGTGGGCGCGGATGAACCACTCCCAATCGAACACCCAGCGCAGCCTGGTGTCGAGCGGGCCGACGGCCTGCCACAGTGAGCGCCGCCAGAACGCCGCCGGTTGCAAAATGGGATCTTTGTTGACCAGATAGGGGCGGCTGAACTGCCGCCGCACAAAGCGACACGGCTCGATGCGTGCTCCCGCCTCGTCCATGTACCACCCCTCGCCGTAGACGAGGTCGACGTCGGGCCGGACCATGAACTGCTCGGCCGCGGCGTGGAGCGCTCCCGACAGGTAGGCGTCATCGGAGTTGAGCCAGGCGAAGATGTCGCCCGTGGCCCCCGCGAAGCCGCGGTTGATGGCGTCGGCCGCGCCGCCGTCGGGCTCGCTCGTCCAACGGGTGATCCACGCCTCGTAGCGACGGATGATGTCGACGCTGCCGTCGGTGGAGCCGCCGTCGACGATGATGTACTCCAGATTGGGGTAGCTTTGCGACAGGACGGAGAGGATCGCCGCCTCAAGATACTGCCCCTGGTTGAAGCTGGGTGTCACGACGGTGATGCGCGGCATCGTCGCGCCGCGACGGCCCGGTTTCGGCCGCGCGGGGGACGTGGGTTCGGTGGGGGGCATGGCGTCGGGTTTCATCACAGGCGTTTGGTCAGCAGGCGGGCGAGCTGCCGGACGGCGCGGGCCGGGCTTCTCTCGCGGCGGGCTTCCTGAGCGATCAGCCACGCTTTGTCAGCCAGCGTTTTGTCCCGTGCGATCAGGCGGCTCCACGTCACGGCCGGCTTGCCCGCGTCCTGGACGACGGCCGCCAGCGCCGACTGCAATTCCGCCAGATTGTACCCCAATTCGTTCAACAGCGTCGGCCCCAGATGGTTCAAGTAGGCGGCGAGCAGGTGGTTGGTTTGCGGCTCTTTGGCGTGGGTCAGCCAGCGCGACAGGCTGTCGGCCGACGGGCGGCTGTGCTGCCGCACGCCCACCGGATCGCCGTACCGCCCCGGCAGCGCCTCGCGCTCGCCGTATTCGAGCAGCCGGGGAGCATATGGGAAGCCCAGCTCGTCACAGAGGCGCCGGACGGTCTCCTCGGGTGAGAGGATGAGCGATTCGTAGTTGACGACGGTGGTGTGGGGGTGTTGCGCGGTCAGGAATTGGGCCAGCAGGCGCGGCGCTTGCAGCAGGTCGTCGCGGAAGTAGTCGAAGCGCGTCCACTCTCCCCTCATCCACGTCTGCATGATGGACGAGAAGACGGCCGCCGGATTGCGTAGCAGGATGACGAAGCGCGCCTCGGGGAAGACCCGCGCCAGGTCGGGCAGGATTTTGTAGTAGCGGGGCGTCTTGTCGAGGAAGTGGCCTTTGCCGGCCCGGCGACAGGCGGCGGCGTAGAGCTCGTTGGCGTAGGCGCGAACGGCCGCGTCGTGGGCCGCTTGGCCTTCGGGCAGCGTGACCAGAAATTCACCCAGCGCCCGAGCGGCGACGACGGCGTCGTAGTCGGCCGTGTGCCCCGTCTCGCGCGGCGCGTAGAGCGGGTGGAGCATCAGCCACGGCTCGTTGGTCGTGGCGACGTCGTCGAGACCGGCCAGGATGTACTGCAGCAGCGTGGACCCGGCGCGGGGTTGCGACACCAGGAAGATTAGCCGCTCGCCCATATGATCCTGCGCGAAAGGAGTTGGCATGCTCATCAGCATCACTTACCGGATGGCGCGGCGCACCCGGCCGGCCATTTGCCCCACTTCCTGCCGCTCCAGCGCCAGCAGGATGCCCCCATAGACCAGCAGAAACGCCGCCCCCTTGACCGCGCCGGTCAGCCAATCGTTGGGGCAGGCGGCCTGGCTGCAGGCGAGCTGCCCCGCGGCCCAGGCGGCCGCGGCCCCGGCGACGACGGCCAGCGTGGGGACGGTGAACAGGCGGCGGGCCGAGAAGTCGACGGCCGCTGTGGCCATGACCAGCAGCGGCGCCAGGCCGATGAGCAGCACCACATCGACCACGACGGCTACGCCGACGATATCCCATTGGCGGCCGAGCAGGAACAGCCCGGCCACGAGCGCCAGCAGCTGAACAAACCGCACCCGGACGACGCGCTCCGGCAAGCCGACGGCGTAGAACAGTTGGGTGACGGTGACGCGCAGCGGATCGAGCAGGGTGAAGACGGCCATGAGCTGGAAGGCGGGGATCATCGGCAACCACTTCTCGCCCAGCGCCAGCCGGACGAACTCCGGCGCCAGCAGCACCAGCATCCCTCCCATGAGGAAGCCGCTGCGCACCAGCAAGGCACAGGTGCGGAAGAACGCCTGCGACAGGCGGTGGCGGTCTTCCTTCAGCTCGGCATATGTCCCTCCGGCCACCTGGTTGACAGGAAAGGCCAGCACCCGCCGCGGGTATGTGGCGAAGGTGTAAGCTCGCGAATAGAGTCCCAGGGCGTATTGGCCCAGGTAGGCGCCGACCCAGATGTCATCGACGTTGTCGATCGCCTCGCTCAGGGCGGTGCCGGTCATCGCCCGGCTGCCGAAGCGCAGATAGTAGCGGACGGTGTCGGGCCGCCACAGCAGCCGCGGCCGCCACACCGGTCGCCAGCCGTACAGCACGACCACCGACAGCAGCAGTGTCACCACGTCCGTCGCCAGCAAGGCCGTCAGGCCATACCCTCGCCACGCCATACCTATCGCCACAACCGTCGTCGTCGCGGCCGCCAGCAGGTCGAGCAGCGCCAGACGCTTGTGCTGCACGCGCCGGGTCAGGATGAAGCGGGGGGTATCGCTGAGGTAGAGCAGCCCGTAGACGACGGTGAGAACGACGAGGGCCAGCCGCTGCGGGCCGTTGGTCAACAGCGCCGAGCCCAGGATGAGTACGAGCGCCCACAGGCCGATCAGCAGCAGCCGCAGGGTGAACTGGACGGCCGCCGCCGGCTCTTCGTCGGCCGTCTCCGGCGCGCGATGGAGGAAGGCGCTGCCCATGCCGAACGTGGGCAGGATGGCGCTGAAGGTGACGATCGACGTCGCCAGCGCGTAGATGCCGAACACCTCGACCGGCAGCAGACGAGCCAGGACGATTGAGCGAATCAGCAGGATGATGATCTTGGCCAGATTGGCGCCGACGTTCCAGGAAACGGCGACGATGCTGCGTTTCGCCAGGCTCATCGGCGTCTGGCCTCCCCCCACCGGCCGTTAGCGGGTTGCCGCGGTCTCGGCCGCTTCGGCCGTCATCAGGTTCTCGCGGTACCATTCCACCGTCTTGCGGAGCCCTTCGTCGAAGTCGGTGGTGGCGCGGAAGCCGAAGCGCTCGTAGGCGCGATCGGTGTTCAACGCGCGCCGCGGCTGACCGTTGGGCTTCGTGGTGTCCCAGATGATCTCGCCGGAGAAACCGGTGTGGCGGGCGATCGTCGTCAGCAGGTCCTTGATGCTGATCTCGAAGCCGGAGCCGAGGTTGACGGGATCGCTGTCGTTGTACCGCTCGCTGGCCAGGACGATGCCCTCGGCCGCGTCCTCGACGTAGAGGAATTCGCGCGTCGGCGAGCCATCGCCCCAGGCGACGATGGCGTCATCGCCGCGCTGCTCTGCCTCCAGGCATTTGCGGATGAGGGCCGGGATGACGTGGGAGTTCTCCAGATCGAAACTATCGCCGGGGCCGTAGAGGTTGACGGGCAGCAGGAAGATGGAGTTGTAGCCGTATTGCTGCCGGTAAGCCTCGCTCTGCACCAGCAGCATCTTCTTGGCCAGGCCATAAGGCGCGTTCGTCTCCTCGGGGTAGCCGTTCCACAAATCCTCTTCGCGGAACGGGATGGGCGTGTACTTGGGGTAGGCGCAGACGGTGCCGATGGCGACGAACTTGGCCACGCCGGCGCGCCAGCTCTCGTGCAGCAGCTGGGTGCCCATCATCAGATTGTCGTAGAAGAAGTCGGCCGGGTGGGCCCGGTTGGCGCCGATGCCGCCGACGGATGCGGCCAGGTGGATGATCATCGTCGGCCGCGTGTCATTGAGCAGCGCCAGAATGGCGTCGTGGTGTCGCAAGTCATACTGCTCGCGCACGGGGACGAAGATGTCGCCCGCGTCGCGCCGTTTCAGCGCCTCGACGACATGGCTCCCCAGAAATCCGGCACCGCCGGTGACGACGACGCGTTGTTTGGTCCAATCTATCATGGGATCATTTCCTCTTCAGCCATCTCCTCGCGGATGCGGATGAGCATCTGGAGCCGGCTGACAACCATTTCCATCGCCACGCGGTTGTGTCCCCCACCGGGGATGATGATGTCGGCGTAGCGTTTGCTTGGTTCAACGAATTTTAGGTGCATGGGACGGACGGTGGCCAGATATTGCTGGACGACGGAGTCGAGCGTGCGGCCGCGTTCGTTGATGTCACGAATCAGGCGGCGAATGAAGCGCACATCGGCGTCGGTGTCCACGAATATCTTGATGTCCATCAGTTCGCGCAATTTGCGCTTGGTGAAGATGAGGATGCCGTCGACCAAAATAATGGGGGCCGGCTCAACGAGGATCGTCTCGTCGGTACGCCGGTCAGTGGTGAAGTCGTAGACCGGCACGTGGACCGGCTTGCCGGCCATCAACCGTTTGATGTGGCGAACCAGCAGCTTGGTGTCGAGTGAGTCGGGGTGGTCGTAGTTGATGCGCGATCGCTCAGCCTGGGAGAAGTCGGCCCGATCGAGGTAGTAGGCATCATGGGGCAGGTAGGCGATCTGCGATGCGCCGACGGCGTCCAGAATCGCGCGGGCCACTGTTGTCTTGCCCGAGGCCGTCCCGCCGGCAACGCCAAAGACGATAGGCCGGTATTGAAGCCCTTTGCTCTCTTCCTCACTCATTTCGTCCCCACATTTTTTGAGCTCAGGTTGCCGGGCGTAACGGCTCGGCCGCGTGAATCTATTTGCCGACTTCCGGTCCTATACAGCAAAAAAGCCCTGGCTCCCCAGGGCTCCCTGCCTTTCCAGGGCCTACGAGTCTGAGCCACCCATCGGAGTTGAACCGATAACCTATCGCTTACGAAGCGATCGCTCTGCCGATTGAGCTAGGGTGGCAT
>CAYNOL010000105.1:0-12363 GCA_964398825.1 uncultured Ardenticatenaceae bacterium | reverse complement strand
GCTATCTGACGATGAGCGCTTCCGATTCGATCTGCGCCCGCCGGACGCCGTGCAGCTCTTCCAGCAGCGCCTCGACCTCTTCGTGGGTGAAGTTGCAGAACCAGCGGTCGGCCCGCTCCTCGATGCTGGGTAGTCCGCGGCCGCGGACGGTGTCGGCGATGAGCACACTGGGGCGGCCTTCGGCGTAGGGCACGGCCGACAACGCCCCATGCAGCGCGGCGAAGTCGTGGCCGTCGACACGGCGGGCCCGCCAGCCGAACGCCTCGAACTTGGGCGCCAGCGGCTCCAGCGGGATGAGCTCCTCGGTGCGGATGTTGGCCTGGAAATGGTTGCGGTCGACGATGAACAGCAGGTTGTCCAGCTTGTAGGCATTGGCGACGAGCACAGCTTCCCAGACAGAGCCCTCGTTCAGCTCGCCGTCGCCGGTGATGACCACAACGCGGTTGCTCTGGCCGCGCATTTTGCAATCCATGGCCACGCCGACGGCCACCGACGGCAGATGCCCCAGCGAACCGGAGTGGAATTCGATGCCGGGGATGTTGCGGTTGGGGTGCCAGTAGATGGTGTCGTTGGTCTTCAGATGGTTGCGCAGCCGCTCCGGCTCCAGCCAGCCCAGCTCGACAAACGTCCCGTACAGCGCCGGCACGTCGTGGCCCTTCGACAGGAACAGGTAATCCCGGTTGGGATCGTCGAAGTTGTGCGGCCCCACGTTCAGAAAGTGGTTGTAGAGGTAGACGATGAGGTCGGCGCAGGAGAGGGACGCCCCGGTGAAGCAGCCGCCGTCGGTCGACAGACGGATGATATGTTCGCGCACGCGCAGAGCCATATTTTCTAATTCGGTTATCGCTTCTTGTTTCATACTTTTTCTCTTGGGTAAATTCAGTCGGGGTGGGAATTATTACGTTCAGCCCGGCCGGGTCTGCGCGGCCGAGACGGTCTTGAGCTCGCCCAAATGGTGGCGATACCAGTTGACGCCGGCCAGGTGGGCGTTGAGCGCGGCGACTTCGGGGTGGTTGCCCAGAAAGGTCAGAATGTCGTCCAGCCCGAACGCCGGGTTCGTCAGATAGAGAGCATCGTAGACGGCGGCAATGAACTGGTAATCTTCCTCATAATCGATCGTCCAGCGGTGGCTCATCGAGTAATCGAGACCGCTCTCCCAAGTGATGTTGCCCACGCGGAAGCGCTCCGGATTCTCCCACAGGAACGGCGTAGTGTGTTCCCGCTCCAGCGGCCGGGTGGCCTCGCGCCAGGCCGTCTCCAGCGCGGCGGCGCTCATGATCTCCACGTCGTTGCCGTCGGGGTAGGTGGCCGGGTGCAGATTGCTGACGTAGTCGTACTGTCCCCGGCGGTCGAGGTAGAAGCCGATGACGCGGTCGATGATCGCCGGGTCGATGAGCGGGCAGTCGGATGGGATTTTGACCACCGACTTAGCATCGAAAAGGCGGCCCGCCTGGTAGTGGCGATCCAGCAAGTCGTCGGCATCCCCCCGGTAGCAGGCGTACCCTTCGGCGCGGCAGAGCGCCTCAATGGGGTCGTCGGACGGGTCAGTGGTGGTGGCTACGACGACGGCGCCGGCCAGCGCCGCGGCCCGCACGCGCTCCACCATGCGCGCCAGCAGCGGCTTGCCCGCCAACGGCCGCAGCACCTTGTTGGGCAGCCGCGTCGAGCCGGTGCGCGCCTGAATGACGGTGACGATCCCCGCCTCAGACCTGGGCATGGGCCAGAAACTCCTCGTAATTGATCGGCTCGCCCAGCAGGATGTGGCGGCACACCTGGGCGATGTTGCGGCCCGAGACGCCGCCGTTCTGCATCGGGGCCAGCCGGCGCAGCATATCGAGGTCGAAGTAGGAGTGGACCTCCTTGCCGAGGGCGATGCCGGTGTAGACGACGGTCGAGTATTGGCAGATGAGCGCCGAGCAGTTGGCGATCATATGCTCGGTGTTGCCGTCGGTGTAGATCGGCACGTCATCCCCCACCACCTGGCGTATCTCCCGAATGGCGCGCTTGAAGTTTTCGTTGGGATGCAGTTTGAAGATCATGGGCCGGTCGCCGGCGATCTTCACCGCGTGGCGCAGGAACTTCTTGCGATTGTCCCACTTGAACGTCTCGCGCGCGTCCGAGGTGGCTACCAGCACGTAGTCGCGCAGCGGGAAGTCGTTGTCCAGATAGGAGTCGCAGTTGTCGTAGTTGGGGATGCCGGTGACGATCAGCTTGTCGGGCCGGACGCCCTTCCGGATGAAGAAGTCGCGGTACCCCTCGGAGGCGACGCAGAAGTAGCGATACTGGTGCGACAGGCCGTTGGTCGACGTGCTGGCCAGATAGCGCGGCAGCTTCAGCCGCTTCACAATGTGGTAGGCGATCCCCTCGGGGTCGGTCATCCCTTCCTGGATCAGGATGAACGGCTTATCGTTAAGATTCTTGGGGACGTAGAGGTCGGTCGTCGCCACATAGAGGTCATACCCCCGCGCCTCGCCCCGATAGTCTATGGGCAAATTATGCAGTTGAAAGTAGGCGTCGGTCTGGCGCCGAAAGTTGCCCCCCAAAACGGTGAAATCGAGCAGCTTCGTGTTGTGGGCCACGAAGTTTATCAGGCCGTCGGAGTAGAACGGGCTGAACCAGCAATCAAACTCGTCCATGAGGTGGCGGCCGACGGCATGGGTCATGCGCGTCATGTTCAGCGATCCGCCGATAAAAAGGATCTTCTTGCGTGCCATAACCGCTTTAGTTTACCCCCAATGGCGGGGGGATTCCAACCGGGGGGTGTTAACGGTCGGCTAAAAATTCCTCGTAGAGGCGCTGCATGTTGGCCAGCGGCGCGTCGTAATAGGCGTTGGGGGAGACGTGGAGCTTCACCTGACGCGTCGCCGGCCGCACGACAGGCGACGCGGCCGCGAAGCGCCGGACGGCTTCAGCGTGGGGCTTCAGGCTGCCGTCGGGCCGTACAAAGCCGAAGAAGCGCTCGTGGATCGATTGGTCGCACGGCGGCCGATCCCAAAGCTCGGGCGCGTAGTCGGCAAAACACCACAACACCGCCCCCGTCGCGCCCACGTCCACCAGACGCGGCAGCACCCCGGCCACGTACTCAGCCAACGCCTCTTCCGACGCCATGAACTGCGCGCGCGGTTGGCCGTAGGCCGCCCACTCCCACGTCGCCGACGGCTCGCCCGGCGCGGTTGTGCAGCCGCCGAACTCTTCCATGAGCGTCGGCTTGCCGCACAGCGCCGTCGTCAGGGCGCAGGCGAAGGGCACGAACTCCACGTCCAGCGGCTCGCGCGCCCAGGGGATGTACATCGGGTAGCCGTGCATGACCGCGAAATCCACCTCGGCGAACACGTCGGGTACGCGCAGGTGGTTGTCGTACAAAAGGCTATCGACATGGAGCCCGCAGGTGACAGGGTGGGCGGTGTCGATGTCACGGATGACGGCCGTCATGCGGCGCGTCCAGGCGCGGCCCGTGGCCGGATCGGGCGGCCAGGCGAACAGGTCGGGCTCGTTGCCCAGGTTCCAGAAGGCGACGGCCGGGTGCTGGTGGTAACGCCCGACGACGGCGCGCAGCAGCAACTCGGCCGCGGCCAGCGCCGTCGGGTCGGTGTACGGGTTGCGATAGCCGCAATCGACGACGCGGCCGCCGCTGACCAGCTGGCGCACGCGGGGCGGCAGCGGCTCGTCGGGCAGCAGCAGCCAGCCGGGCGCCCAGTTGGGGCCGCTCATGTGGCCGGTGAAGAAGGTGATATCGAGCTTCAGGCCGTGGCCGGCGGCGATGTCGAGCACCGCGCCCAGGTTGTCCAGCGCGGCCGCGTCCACGGCGTCGGGCGTCGGTTGCCAATCGTCCCACAGCAGGAAGATGCGCACCAACCCCATGCCCAGGTCGCGGATGACGCCGAACTCCTCGCGCACCTCGGCCGCGTCGAAGTCGGACCACCAATACATCGCCTTGCGGCGCGGCCAGTAGTTGACGCCTAGCAGGAACGGCTCCGGCGCGGTCATGGTCTACAGCTCCGGCTGTGGATCGGACGGAGCTTCGAACGATTGCAGGGTGATGCGATAGGTGGCCTCGGCGTAGGCGAAGCCGACCTTCTTGCCCGTCTCGGCCGCCCACTCGCGAATCATCCCATCCAATTGCATGCCGCCGACCTGGCTGACGTGCTTGTTCAACGCCTCGATCTTCAGGTCTATCGTGTCGGTGATGTCGACGTAGTGGTTGGCTTGCTGGCCGAAGGTGACGAAGACCTGGCTTACCTTGTGGCCCGGCAGTCCCTCGGCCAGCAGGTCGGGATAGAGCAGGCTCATCTCGGCCGCCGGGAAGACGGCATCAAGCGCGGCCGTGCCCGCGGCGCGGTGGTCGGGGTGGTTGATGTAGGTGTCGCTGGGGAAGAAGTTGGATGGGTCGGGGCAGACGACGGCGTCGGGCTTGTACCGGCGGATGAGCCGCACCAGATCCTTGCGCAGCTCCAGCGTCGGTTGCAGGAAGCCGTCGTGGTAGCCAAGGAAGACGCACTCCGCGCCGACGACGTCACCGGCGGCGGTCTGCTCAGCCCGGCGGATCTCGGCCAATTTCTCGGCCGTCATACTGTCCTCGTGACTGCCCACGTTGCCGTCGGTGATGAGGACGTAGATGACTCGACATCCCTCGCGCGCCCACTTGGCGGCCGTGCCGGCGATGCCGAATTCGATATCGTCGGGGTGGGCGAAGATAAACATCGCTGTCTTGGGAATATAAGCACCGCTCATTGGAAACCCTCTCGCTCGGCGCCGCTCCGCGGTCTCCCGACGACGGGAGTGGGCCGATGTGGTGTGAATTGATGATTGGTCTGATATTGCGCGATGAAGCGCCGGGCGTCAAGCGAAAGGGGAGGACGGAGTGTTCTTGACAGCGCGCTAAATCAGCTTGACCGGCCCAAAGAGCCCTGTGTCAAACTCCTCCAGCCGCTCCGGCCCAAGCTCTACCACGGCCGCGTAGACCCGCTCCACGTCGTCGCGCAACGCGGCCACGTCGACGCCGCGACAGACATCGGGCAGCGGTGTCAGCCATTGCCGCACGCGCAGCAGCATCTTCACTGCGCCGCGATAGTTACCCTGCTGCAACTGATAGTAGGCGATGCCGACTTGCAGGATGCCCCGGTACAGGTCTCGGCCCGGGCCGGTATCGCGCACCCACGCCTCTTCCAGCGAGTCGTGGGCCGGATAGTAGGCGCCCTCGTTAAAGCGCTCGATGCCAGCCCGCGCCAGCTCAGACAGTGGCTCGGCGCAGGCTCCGGCGAGCGCGGCACGGTCGGGGATGCGGGCGTGCTTCTGCAGCAGGTCGGGCATGTCGCCCAGGAATCGGCCACGCGCCAGCACCACGTCGGCTCCGGCGCTCTTGGCGTCGTTTATCGCTTCCACCTCAACGTGGGAACTATAAGCCATCACCGGAATGCGCCGCGTGGCCGCGGCCGACTTCAGGACGGCGATCCACTCGCGCCACGGCACGCTGTCGTTGTTCAGGTCGAACACCAGCAGCGCCGGTTGCCACTGCGCCAGCAGCTCGAACAGCCGCCCCTCGCGGCCGTGCAGCTGCTCGCCCAGCGGCTCGGGGGTGGCCTTGCGGCCGAGCTGGTCGAGTTGCTCGGCCGATTCGATCCACACGGCGCGGTAGCCGATGTGGTCGATCACCTGGGCAATGCGCGTGGTGATCATCAAGTTGTCGGCGAAGACGACGATGAGGGGGGCTTGGGTATTGTTGGTCATAGAGGTCATAGACGTTTGATTATAGCCTGATTTGGCCGTCGGGGGTGGTTTGTCGGCCTCGGCCGTCTCTGCGCTATAATCGCCACGACGGTGAACGAAAATCCCCACGTTCGCGCGTCGAGGATGAACCATTGACCCAATCCGCTCCATATTCCCGCGTTCGCTTCGAGCCGTTGGCTGACCCGGCGGCCGTCATCATCGCCGGCCCGGCCCGCTTCACTGTGCTGACGCCGCACGTCATTCGCATGGAGTACGAAGCCGACGGCCGCTTCGAGGATCGTCCCAGCCAGGTGTTCTGGTATCGCCGCCAACCCGTGCCGGCGTTCCGCGTCGAGCGGGACGGGGAGCGGGTGACGCTGACGACAGAGCAATTGCGGCTGGAGTACGCCGGCAGTGCGCCGTTCGGCCCAGGGAGCCTGTCGGTGACCCTGCTCGCGTCGGGGAAAACGTGGCGCTATGGCGACGCCGACGAGGGCAATCTGCGCGGCACGACGCGGACGCTGGATCGCGTGGACGGCCGCACCCGGCTGGAACCGGGCTTGCTCTCGCGCGACGGCTGGGTGGTGGTGGACGACAGCCGCACGCTGGTGTTCGACGAGACGGGGTGGCTGGTGGCGCGTGGGACGGCCGCCGCCGCGCGCGATCTCTACTTTTTCGGCCACGGGCGCGCCTATCGCGGGGCATTGCGCGACTACCTGGCCCTCAGCGGCCCTGTGCCGCTGCTGCCGCGCTGGGCGCTGGGCAACTGGTGGAGCCGCTACTGGGAGTACAGCGACGAAGAGCTGCGCGCCCTGATGACCGAGTTCCGCGACCATGACATCCCCCTGTCCGTTTGCATCGTCGACATGGATTGGCATCTGGTAAACGTGGGCGAAGGGATCAACGGCTGGACGGGGTACACGTGGAACAACGAACTGTTCCCCGATCCGCCGGGGTTCATGGCTTGGCTTCGCGAGCAAGGGTTGCGCACCGCGCTGAATTTGCACCCCGCGCTGGGCGTCCGCCCCCACGAAGCGATGTACCCCCAGATGGCGGAGCGGCTGGGGCTGGACCCGGCCAAGGGGCAGCCCATTCCGTTCGACATCGCCGACCCCCACTTCACCGAGGCGTACTTTGAGGTGCTCCACCACCCCCAAGAGGCCGACGGCGTCGACTTCTGGTGGATGGATTGGCAGCAGGGGACGCAAACGGCCGTCGCCGGGCTGGATCCGCTGTGGTGGCTCAACCATCTGCACTTTTATGACCTGGGGCGCGACGGCAAGCGGCCGTTCGTCTTCTCCCGCTGGGGCGGGCTGGGCAACCACCGCTATCCGATTGGCTTCTCGGGCGACACCGTCGTCTCGTGGGCGTCGCTGGCCTTCCAGCCCGTCTTCACGGCCACGGCGGCCAACGTCGCCTACGGCTGGTGGAGCCACGACATCGGCGGCCACATGCAGGGCATCGAAGACCGCGAGCTGTACACGCGTTGGGTGCAGTTCGGCGTTTTCAGCCCCATCTTCCGGCTGCATTCGACGAAGAACCCGTTCCACGAACGGCGGCCGTGGGGCTACGACGCCGAGGTGCTGCGCATCACCCGCGACATGATGCAGCTGCGCCACGCGCTCATCCCGTACCTGTACACGATGTCGCGCCTGAACGAGACGGAAGGGCAGGCCCTAATCCGGCCGATGTACCACGACTACCCCGAGCGTGATGAAGCGTACGCCTGCCCACAGCAATACCTGTTTGGCGCAGACCTGATCGTCGCCCCCTACACCACGCCGGCCGGCTTCGACACGCGCCTGTCGCGGCAGGTGGTCTGGCTGCCGCCGGGAGAGTGGTACCATTTCTTCACCGGCGAGTTTTTCGCCGGGGACGCCTGGTATGCCTGCTATGGCGAGCTCGACGACGTGCCCGTCTTTGCCCGCGCGGGGGCCGTCATCCCGCTGGGGCCGCGCGCAGGGTGGGGCGGCGTTGACAATCCGGCCGAGCTGCATCTCCACGTCTTCGCCGGGGCCGACGGCCGCTTCACGCTGTACGAGGACGACGGCATGTCGCAGACATACCAGCAGGGCCACTTCGCTCAGACGCGCTTCGAGCAAAAGTGGGAAGGGGACGCGCTTCGCATAACCATTTTGCCGGTCAGTGGCGACGCCGCGCAACTACCTGAGCATCGAACGTATACGCTCCATGTCTACGGCATTGCTGCCGGCGTGCGGGCCTCGCTGCTGGCCGACGGGGCGACGCGGCAAGTTGAAGTGGCCTATGATGATAAGAAGCAGGTGGCGATCATCGGCCCGCTGGCCCACGACGCCACAGCGCAGACGCGCATCACTCTGTCGGCCGGGGCTGAGGAATCGCCAGTGGCGCGCAGCAGCCGCACGGTTGAGACTGCCAACCGCCTCATCGCCGCCTTCCGGCTCGACTCGCTGGCCAAGCTGTGGCTGTCATCCCAGTTGGACGAGTTGATCGAGCGGCCGGACCGGCTGGCCGACTTCGGCGTCGATCTGTCGCCCGATCAGATTCAGGCGCTGCTGGAAGTGACGCAAGGCGTGGGTGTCCACATGGCACAGGAAGCGGGCGGCTCGCGGCTGCTCGTTCTGTGGAACAACCACGCGCAACCCGGTTTCCGCCACCACTTCGCCCAACTGCGGCCGGAGAAATGGCACGTCGACGAGCGCTTCGGCTCCTCGTTCGGCGCGACGGCTCGCTTCCACGCCATTCGGCCTGAGGGAGAGCGGTGGCGACTGTCCGTCGACTACTTCGGCTTGCACACTGTGTCGGCTGACGGGCGGCTGAGAGCGGATTGACTTTTACCTATCACTCACTATAATTCATTCGTCAATCACCCGACACCATAAACCTTAAGACGCTGCTTGGGCGTCGCAAAAAATAACCGTGAAATCTACCTGCGGAAACGCGTTGCAGGCGGCGAGATTGCCTGAGCACCGGAGGGTGCACTAGCCTTGTCCGCCTCCCTCTCGGAGCCTCCGAGTTCTAGCCCCACCCCTTTTGATCCGTCCATTTTGGAGTCCGGAAGACGGCTCAGTTCCGCTCCGCTCAGCGATGCGCCGATTTGGCGCGGGCGGGGCGGGGTAGCCGGCCGCTGTCTGGGCGACGCACCGCGCGCGAGGGGGTGTCGATCATGATCCTCGCTACCCTACTCGCTATTCTCCTGCTGCTCATGCTGACAGGTCTGTTCGTGGCCGCCGAGTACGCCGTCGTCTCGGCTCGAGCCACCAAGATCGGCCAATTGGCCGCGCAGGGGGACATGCGCGCCCGCACGCTGCTGCCCATCCTCGACGACAGCCGCCGGCAGGATCGCTTTGTCGTCGCCTGCCAGGTGGGCATCACGCTGTCTACCTTCCTGCTGGGTGCGCTGGCTTATACACAGTTGGCCGTGCCGCTGGCCGGGGCGCTGGCGTCGCTGCTCGGCGGCGCGCTGTCGGCCGAGGCCGCCGCGCGGGTGGTTGGGATAGTCGCTGTTGGTCTCGTCTTCCTGATCGTCGCCGCTTTGCAGTTCATTCTTGCCCAGTTGTTTCCCATGTCGGCGGCCATCAACCGGCCCGAGGACACGGCCCGGGCGCTGGTGTGGCCCATGCGACTGTTCCTCATCCTGTTCGCCGTGCCGATCTGGCTGTTCACCAGGACGGCCAATCTCATCCTGCGCCTGCTGGGGCGGAGCGCGCGCCCGGTCAACGGCCGTGTCCACTCGCCGGAAGAGATCGAGATGCTGGTGACCACCAGCCACCAGGGCGGCCTGCTGGACGACAACGAGCGCCGGCTGTTGCGCAACGCGCTGCGCATGCGCGATCTGACTGCGCGGCAGGTCATGGTCCACCGCACGCGAATCGCCGCCGCCACCGTCGACGCCACGCCGCTGGAGCTGATCCAGATGTCGATCGACGCCGGTTTCTCCCGCATCCCGCTCTACCGGGAGTCGATCGACGAGATCATCGGCTTCGTCCACGTGAAGGACGTCTTCCGCCTCTACAATGCGGGCGAAACCGACGTCCGCAGCATCATCCGCGACGTCGTCTATGTGCCCGAGACGTTGCCGATCAACGACGTGTGGGATCAGCTCGATCTGCAGAATCGCTACCTCGCCGTTGTTTTCGATGAATTCGGCGGCACAGCCGGGCTGCTGACGCTGGAAGACCTGATCGAGGAGATCTTCGGCGAGCTGCAGGACGAATTTGACGACGAAGCGGCCATCATCGCCCGCGACAAAGAGGGGCGCATTTACCTGCGCGGCGATCTGCTCATCTCCGACGTGAACGAATATCTGGAGCTGAATTTGCCCGAGGAAACGGCCGACACATTGAGCGGCCTGGTGTTCAGCCTGCTGGGGCGGCCGCCCGTGGCGGGGGACGAGGCGCGCATCGGTGACGTGGTCATCCTGGTGGAGACCATGGAAGATTTAGGCGTGGGCGAGCTGTCGCTCCATCTGCCGCCCAGCGACGCGACGACGCGCTTCACGGAGTGGGATATCGCCGAGCATGACTAGATTCGTTCTCTTCGGCCTTGGCTTGCCCGGCGTCAGCCTGTTGCTGACAGCGCTGGCCGCGGCCGACTCGCTGCCGTCCTTCACGACGCTCATCGCGCCGGCGCTGTTCATGCTGCTGCTGATGCTGGTTAACGGCCTGTTCGTCGCCGCCGAGTACGCCATCGCCAGCGTGCGCGAGACGGAGCTGGAGCAGTTGGCCGACGGCGGCAACGTTGCGGCCGCCCGCGTTCTCGACATTCTGGAGACGGAGCCGAAGCTGGCCCACTTCATCTCCACGTCGCAGCTGGTGGTCACGCTTGCGTCGCTGGCGCTGGGGATGTACGGCGTGCCCATCATCGGCCGCTTCGTCGCCCCCTATCTGGCGGCGACGACGGAGCTGAGTCCGGCGGCCGTCACCGCGTTCAGCTTCCTCATCGCCCTGCTGCTATTGGTCTATTTCCACGTCGTGCTGGGCGAGATGGTGCCGAAGGCGCTGGCGCTGTCCAGCCCGTCGAAAATGGTGCTGTTGCTGAACCGGGTGACGGGGCTGGCCGGGACGCTGCTGGGGCCGCTCTGCCGCCTGCTGAACGACATCGGCAATTCCCTGTTGGGCTTGTTCAAGATCCCGCCCGCGGTGGGCCACGAGCGGCTCATGGCGGCCGACGAGCTGGAACTAATCGTCACCGAGAGCGCCGAGGGCGGCCTCATCGAAGACGACGAGCAGGAGATCATCCTCAACATCTTCGACTTCAGCGAGCGAACGGTGGGGCAGGTGATGACCCCCCGCCGCAAGGTGCAGGCGATCCCCGTCGACTGCACGCAGGATCAGATCATCAAGATCGTCACCGAGAGCAGTCACAGCCGCTTCCCGGTCTACGAAGGGGATCTGGACCACATCGTCGGCATCCTGCACCTGAAGGACCTCATCCGTCTCACGCTGGGGCCGCAGGGGCCGTTTGACTTGCGGCTTATCCTGCGCACCGCCCCCGACGTACCTGAGGATTTTCGGGTCGACCGCTTGCTCGCCGGTTTCAAGCATGAGAAACTTCATATGGCGATCGTTCGTGAAGAGTTCGGCGGGGTGGCCGGCGTCGTGACGCTCGAGGACCTGGTAGAAGAGGTGGTGGGCGAGGTACGCGACGAGTTCGACGTGGAGCGCGATCCCTATCATCTGATCGAGCCGGGGGTCATCGAGGTGTCGGGCGACTATCTGCTCGACTATCTGTCCGACGACGTTTACCTGGGCGAGGAAGATGAGTTGCCCGATGTGGAGACCGTCGGCGGGCTCATCGTGGCGCTGCTCGGCCGCCCGCCGGTCAACGGCGACGTGGTGACCTACCAACACAACATTCGGTTTACCGTCCTCGACATCGATCGGCTGGCGGTGGCCCACGCCCGGGTTGAGTTCCCCTCAACCGACGGCAAGCCCGCCGCGCGGGAGAGCGAGGATAAGGAAGAAGAGTAGGCCGGCCTGAATTTGGGCGCGGTCTGCACAAGCAAAGGAGAGAACGTTATGGGTACGCTGCTGACGATCCACGGCGAATTGAGGTGGCTGGTCGTTCTGGCCGCGGTGGTGGTGATCGTCAAATTCCTGATCGGCTGGTTGGGCAACCGGAAGTACGAGTCGCTCGACCGTACGCTGCTGTTGGTCTACACGATCCTGCTGGACATAAACGTCCTGCTGGGTCTCATCATTCTATTTTTCGGGGGTGGGTTCAGCGGGGACCGTCTGGAGCATGCGACGACGATGATCCTGGCGACGCTGGCCGCCCACATGACGGCCATCTGGCGCCGCTCGACTGATTCCAAGCTCAAGTATCGCAATCAACTCTTGATGGTGTTGCTGTCCGTCGCTCTTGTCTTTTTGGGCGTCATTCGCCTGCGACAAGGGTTCATTTCCTTCCCGTAAAAACATTAAGGCCCAATCCGGCAGGCGACGTCGCCTGCCGGATTGGGCCTGTTACCTTCTCCCCTCGCCGCTATCGGCTAATTCAACTCATATAGATCGCCGAACTTCGCCCGCGCGTAGCGCATGAAGGCGTCGTGGCTCAGCGGCTGGCCGGTGACGCGCTGCACCAGCTCGCCCGGCGTGAACTTCTTGCCGTGCCGGTGGATATTCTCGCGCAGCCAGGCCAGCAGCGTCGTCGTCTTGCCCTCGTTCAGCTCGTCGA
>CAYNOL010000104.1:0-12508 GCA_964398825.1 uncultured Ardenticatenaceae bacterium | reverse complement strand
CATACCCATCTGGCACTGGAGGGGAATTTCGCCTCGCTCATGCGGGGTAAAATCAATGGTCACCGTCTCGCCTTCCGGCAGTTTTGCCGATTGGCTGATCTTGTCGAAGATGACCATCTCGCTGCATAGAGAAGATTCTTGCCGGTTGAACTGCAAACGGACGGGTTTATCTTTTTTCACCACGATCACGTCGGGATCGTAGCCACCTTTCACTTTGATCTGGACCTCTTGGACGCCGCCGACCTCAGCGATCTGGAGTCCTTCGCGGCGATAGAGCCAGAAGTACCATGCGATGAAGGCGATCACCGCCAAGCCCAACACGTTAACGATCAATTGCGTAGTAGTCATGTTTTCACCTTTTGGGTGCCTCCGAGGTCTCGCTGGGAGCCTCGGAGGTCATTTGTTAAGTCCTTCTTTACGCGGTCACAAAGCTTTTGGCCTTGAAAAATCGCAGCCGGTTGGCGTTTGAAACCACTGTCACACTGGACGCGGCCATAGCCGCGCCGGCGATAATGGGCGAGAGCAATATGCCGAAGAACGGGAAGAGCAAGCCGGCGGCCACGGGAATGCCCAGGCCGTTGTAGATGAAGGCCCCAAACAGGCTTTCCTTGGCGTTGCGCATGGTCGCGCGCGAAACCTCAATGGCATAGGCCACACCCTTCAGGCTACCGCTCATTAGAGTAATGTCGGCCGCTTCGATTGCTACATCCGTGCCGGTGCCGATGGCAAAGCCCACACTCGCTTCGACCAGCGCCGGGGCGTCATTGATGCCGTCGCCGACCATGCCGACTTTGTGGCCGGCCTGTTTAAGCGCGTGAACCTGGTTGGCCTTGTCTTCCGGCAATACCTCGGCCAAAACGCGCGTGATACCAACCTGGCGGGCAATGGCCTGAGCGGTACGCTCGTTATCGCCGGTGAGCATGATCACCTCCAAACCCATTGCCTGCATCACCTGGATTGCCTCAATGGAATCTTGTTTGATCGTATCCGCCACGGCGACGACCCCGGCCGCCTGCCGATCGATAGCCACGTACATGGCCGTCTTGCCCTCGCCCTGCAGTCGCTCCACGGTCGATTCAACCTCGCTCGTGTCAACAGCATGGCGGCGCATCAGTTTGAGGTTACCCACCAGTACCCGGCGACCTTCGATCACGGTCTCTACGCCGTGGCCGGGCACAGCATCGAACTCGCTCGGCTCGGCGAGCGCCAGCCCACGCGCCTGGGCGCCGGCCACAATTGCCTGAGCCAGCGGATGTTCGCTGAGGCGGTCGGCGGCCGCGGCGAAGCGCAACAGAGTGCCCTCATCGAAGCCGGGTGCGGGCACGGTATCGGTCAGTTCGGGTTTGCCCTTGGTGATGGTGCCGGTCTTATCAAGCACCACCGTTTTGAGCTGGGACGCTATCTGCAGGGCTTCGCCGTTGCGGATGAGCACGCCATGCTCGGCTGCCTTGCCGACACCGGCCACCAGACTCATGGGCACGGCCATGCCTACGGCGCAGGGGCAAGCGATGATCAGAACCGTCACGGCTGTGACGATGCCGAACGCCAGCGCCGGACTGGGACCGAAGTTGAACCAGATAAGAAAAGTCAGCACGGAGAGAATCATCACCGCCGGCACAAAGTAGCTGGAGACAACGTCTACCATCCGGGCGATAGGCGCTTTGCTGCCCATCGCATTCTGAACCATCTTGACGATCTGAGCCAGGGCTGTGTCCTTGCCAACCTTGGTGGCGCGGAATTTGAAGCTGCCCGTCGTGTTAACGGTGGCGCCAATGACTTCATCTCCAATCTTTTTGTCAATCGGCAGGCTTTCGCCGGTAATCATGGACTCGTCCACAGCCGAATGGCCGTTCTCGATGACCCCATCCACAGGGAGCTTCTCGCCCGGGCGAACAACAACCAGGTCGCCAACGAGAACGTCATCGACAGATATCTCAACCTCCGCCCCCTCGCGCACGATACGGGCCGTTCTGGCCTGTAGGCCAATGAGTTTGCGGATAGCCTGGCTGGTCTGGCCCTTGGCTCGGACTTCCAGCGCTTGACCCAGGACTACAAGAGCCGTTACGACGGCGGTCACATCGTAGAACGGTTCGGCCGTGCCTTCCGGGAAGATCTGGGGAAATAACAGAGCGACGGTGGAAAAAATCCAGGCCGCGCTCGTTCCCAAGGCAATCAGCGTGTTCATATCGGCCGAGTGACGTTTCAGAGCCGCCCAGGCCCCAGTGAAGAACTGCCCGCCGGAGTAAAACATCACCGGCAAGGTCACGATCCCTGACAAAACGAACAGCAGCCGGACGGTTTCTTCTGATACATCGGTCGTGAAGAGGTATGGAGCGTAAAGCCATCGAATTTCGGGATAGGCGACGAGTATCACGGGGATGGAAATAATGGCCGCAAACCAGAACTTTCGCAGAAGGCTTTTATACTCACGCTGGTGCGCGGCAGTTTCCTCGTCTGCGACATCGCTTCGTTTGTTCGACTGTTCAGCCTGTATGCTGCCAGGCCCAGCCGCCGTCTTGGTGGTTTCCAAGCCGGTTTTCTCGACCAAGAGCTGAGCGTAGGCCGCATCACCGTTTAGCGCGCCCAAGCTTGATCGATCAATGTGATATAGATCTTTCGACATGATTTTTCTCCCAGGCATTTAATGCCTCATCCTTTAGTGGACTATCTAGAGGGTACTCCTCCCGGCGATATGGCAAAAGCGCCGCTTGGCCGTCTGGCGACAGGCGAAACGGCCTGGGGATACAGCCGCCGATTGGCGCGAGCATCAACCCTAGCGCTCCTTAATGACCTGCCAGCCGCATATCCCCCAGCAGAGGAAAAGAAACGGCGCGAGGAAGCCAACGGCCGTGTAAACAGCCACAGCCCAGCCGAACAAAGGAAGGATTACCAGGCCAACGAGCAGCAAGGAACACAACCATAGGAGAATAGCCAAGGCTAAAGTGTCGACGTAGCGATCATATTTTTGGTTCATCTCGACCTCCTTCTTCACAATAAAGGAAGGTGAGCCAGCGGGGGAAGCGCCAAGCAGCGCATGGCCAAGCAGGCTCTATAGCCTGATGACCATGCGCTGCTTAACCGTTGCGTATTGTCAGAAGTGGCAGCACCCGGCGTTAGATACTACCGGGAGCCGCAGGGGGCTACGAAATGGGGTTTACATGGGATATCAGGGCGCTTGCACGACCAGCGTTCCAACCATTCCGGCTTCTTTATGTCCGGCAACTGTGCAAAAATATTCGTACTCACCGGGAGTAGTTGGGGTGAACTCTATCGTTTGGCTTTGGTCTGTAGGCTCGGCGACGTGGATATCCGTCTCCTCGGTAACGTTGCTCATGTCTTGACCCCCCATCTCATCCTCCATCTCAGCCGTCGAGACTTCACCATCGTGGGGCATCTCGATGATAGTGAAATCATGCTCCAACACCCCCGCGTTGTGCAGTGTGAGGCTTACGGGGCGGCCGGCGGCTACCTCTATCCGGTTCTGGTCGAAGGCAATGTCCGTAGCGTTCAGTGTGACTTCCGCCGGTTCGATGGGGGTTGTGGCCGATTCCTGAGATGAACAAGCGGCGAGCACAAGAGTGCCCAGAGCTAACAACAGAATAACGATAGATCTTATCTTCATATAGGTCTCCTCAAAAAATAGGCGGCTGGTAATTAGCAACCACCGCTTCTTCTCCACGCCCAACCAGCAAGTTATCCAACCCACTTAGGCCAGTACGCGGCAATAAGGAGGATTCTAATCGAGATGACCTCAGTTGTTCATGCGCCATTTGGCGTATAAGTACCTTTGGTGACTCTGGTGGAAGGATATTCGCCTCGAATTCAAGGACCGCCTCGGGCTGCCCGCGCCGTTGGAGGCGATAAAGACCTGCCGCATGAGCGCTCCGGTCAATTCCTCGCCATGAGCCTCAGAGTCAAAGACGATGCGCAGCGTTCCGTTTTCATCTGGCGGTATGGCCATCGGTTCCAACGTGGGCTGGGTACAACCGCAAGATGTGGATACCGCTTCTATGACTAGCTCCTCGTTCCCTGAGTTCCGAACCGTCACCTTCCTGGTGACTACCTCGCCATTCACCACGTCACCCAACCCAGATCGAGGGCAGCTGTCTCTAGACCAATTTTCGGCTGACCGGGGCCGCTACAGGTCAACAGCAAGGAACCGGTCAATATCAAAAACAACAATGTAACTTTACGTATATCGCTATTCAAATCCTTACTTGCGCTATGACACCTCACAGCTTCCGTCGCCGCCGGGCGACTGTTGCAGCAGGCCGTTGTTCGCCAGCCATTGTTGAACCTGCGCAAACCCACTACCAGAGAATGTATCGCGACTCACGGCCACGCGCGGATCTACATCGGTATAATCCAGATTCATGGCGGTCTTGAAAAATACGGCTGTTTGAAGCGCTTGCTGTGGAAACCAGAAACCATTCACCGCTTTGGCCGCCGCAAACAACTCCTCGATGCTGGCATCCTGGCTAGCGAGTAGCTCCAGCAGGCCCAGCATAGCCATGCCGTGATTGCAGTCGGCAAAGGCGGTGTGGTTGTTGCAGCACGGCCGGTAGATGTTATTAGCTGCCTCCTCTAATCGCGACTGTTGATCAGGCGTTAGGGAGATGATCAGCGTGCTGGCGTATAGTTGCGTGGCCGGGTGGTGGCCCAACGTCCAGCCTCCGGTGGAGGCAAAACCGCCGATATCACCCTCACTGTGTTGCATCATTGGCCCTTCAGTCAGGATAACGTTCCGATTGGTGAGCCCCAACGCCCAGAAAAAATTAAGCAGGAAGTGCGCATTTTGGTAGTCAAAAATGATGGGAGCGTCGCTCCCTTGGGTCAAAATGGCCTTTTGCGACTCGGTAAGAGGCTGCCCCATCTGCTGGTAGAGTTGCGTAAAACGATCGTAATCGATCGCTCCGGCCGCCTGGAGTTGTGGCCCCAGATCGCCGAAGCTGATGTTCAATCGGTAACTCTCCGGTAGGCTCACCTGCACGGGTGTTTCGGCCCCATTGTGAGGGCCATCTGGGCGCGCGGGATCGTTGAAAGGCTGTGCTGCCGCGGCCGGAATGATTGCCGGTACCTCAGGCGGCCGTCCCCACGCCATTGCCAACACCGTGCCTACGATAATCAACCCAAGCCCAACGATCAGAGCTATCACCCGGCCCTGTGTCGGACGGGTCGCCCCCGTAGTCTGTTGATCTTCCATTTCCTCTCCTGGGCCGACGTACGACCCCATCAGTTATTGCCGTCATGTTCAACGTGGGTTCCTTGATGAACCCCATGCCCCATATGCCCACGCATCATTAAAAGGTGTGCAACTGGACATAGAAGAAACAAACCAAACCATACTATGGTGCTAACCTGAACATCAAATATGAAAAAGGCCCCTAATGCCGCCAGCGGCAACAGGCAGCCGATCGCCATGAGAAAAAGGTGTTTGCGTGTCATACCGTTCTCCAGTTCATCTAATTCGACTGCACAGCCACCTGCACCCAGATTTCGGCCTGCGGGAAATCAGGATCGTTGTTTTCAATGATGACCCCGCGGCGAATCGTTTGGCCAGCGGTGTCGTGAAAGCCGGCGTCAAAGACGAGCTCGACCGTTGCCACCTTGCCCGGGGGAATAACACTGGCGGAAATCTCGGCCGTCGTGCACCCACAGGTCGTGTATGCCCGGCTAATGGTCAAGGGCGCTTCGCCATCGTTGCGGATCACAAAGGTTCTCTGCACGACATCAGTTGGCCCGATTTTCCCAAAATCGTAGGACCACTCGGACAAGGAGATGCTCGGTTGCGGCCCATCTTTGGGTAGGAACGGGATTGGCGGGCCTTCGCCCATATCGTGTCCGGCCCTGATCGGTTTCTCGGTGGCGATGTCACTTTCTTCATAGGCCAGCGCCGTTCGGGTTTTCTGTATTGCGCTCCACTTGTTAACGGCGAATAGCGCTCCCAGCAGTAGAAACACCATCCCCAACAGGATCAGCGCGATTTGGGTCTCCCGTCCAAATCCGGCCCGGGCGTATTTTTTCTGTTTGGCTATATGGCTCATATCTCTCCTCTACTGCTGCATTCGTAGAGCTACTTGCGGATAACCTCCAGTAACATGCGCAAAAAGCGAATCGACAATCGAGCGTGGCAGTTCTATGGAGTCAGCACCTTCTAGGAGCAGAGTGCGGCCGCCGGGCGCAGTGTAGTCTTGGATCTCTCAGGCACGGCGGTAAGCCCCTTAGCCTGCAATGTCGGCAGCAGCACTTCTTCAGTATAAGGCCAGCAATCGGCATAGCCGGCGCTGAAGAAGATAGGGGTTGAATCCGCTACGTCCTTTTCCTGGGCCGCCGCGCTAGACATGACAAGCAACAAAAGGCCTGTCACCAGAATAAAGATCGATGCAAGTCGCTTGGCTCCCATAAGAATAGACCTCAGAGAGCTACCCTCTTTTTTGACTAGGGTAGTTCCCAAGAGAAAATGCGCTCCGGGGCATCAACGTTATTAATGGTGAGGGTCAGACTCGAGGCGTCGGTCAACAACAACTCACCGTTAGCCTCAGCAGGAAATGACAACGTGCCGACGACATGATGCCCTCCCTGAGGACCGTCCCAGCTGCTGGATACCACGGTGAGCCCGTTATCGGCGGTCAAGGATGCCAGTTCCGCCAGGTTCATGCTGAGGTCAACAGAATGGGTTTCCAAGGTCACTTCAAAATCCAGCGTAGCACCCGGTGAACCCAAGTTGAGCGGCGTAACCGATACGACAACCGCGCCCTGTTCGTCGATACGCGTTTCAGCGCTCTCGGACTCTGCCGGAAGGTCCGCGGGGGCGGCCTCGTTAGCAGGGAGGGTCGCCTCACCGGGAACCGCCTCTTCGATGATTGCCTCCGTCGCTACTTCAGGCGCACTCTCTTCAGTAGCCACCGCAGAAGGGGAACTTGAACAGGCAGCCAAAAGTAAACCCAACAAAAGCAGTGCTAGCATTACAGATAGTCGTTTCATAGTGTCTCCGTCGCCGGGATCATTCCGAATGCTTTGCGCCTCTCTCGCAGAAGAATGCCAAGCATAACAACAATGCCCAACAGCGTTGTGCTCAGACCAACCAGCATAAATACGGTCCGGTATTCGGACAGGAAAGCCGCTGCGGCCGTCAACCCCAAAATAGGCAGCACATCGGTTACGTGGTGGGCGCAACAGGCGACCATGGCAACCGTGGACATCCCTCCGCCGGCGCCTGTCAACGCGCCGCTCGGGCCGGTAGATTGAACGGGCAAAAACAACCGCTTCTTGAGAACGATGTACAGCCCCGATTGGACGCCAAAACCGAGGATGATCGGCAATACGATCCAGCGGTCTTGCCAGAAGAGTTCGACCGCGTGTTGCCAGCCCTCGGCCCAGGAAACGATGCCGAAGTAAAGCAGGGTTAGCAATCCGGCCCCGACCAAACCGGCCCCCACAGGCCACGCAATTCGTCTACGCTTGCTCATCTATAGGCTCTCTCATCTGGCCGGGCGATTTTACAACCACGGCCAAAAATCCATTGCTCCGAATCTAGAGACCAGCATAACAGGAACCCCCCACTCATTTGGAGCGCTAAATGGCGTGTTATAGAAAAAAGGTAACATTTGTCACACGGTCGCGGCGGTAATCCGGCAATCGTTAAGGAGATTTACGCGGGCCTATCACCCAGAGCCCGCCAAATGGCCTAGATCGCCATGCGAGGTTTGGCGCTATATTTCTTTCTCTGCCTGCCGTATAGTTGCCGGAGAGGTACACAGATAATGACGCAACCATTCGTTTTAAAGCGCCCGTGCGGCGACGCGGTTCCCCAGGTCGTGGAGGCACTAGCAGACAACGGTCTGGTTGTAACGCAATCTTTTGATCTGCGTGTCGCCACCAGCCCGTTTGTCCGCGTAGCGGAGCTTGTCGGACAAGAGCATTTCAGGACTTTGTTGACGATTCCTGACGATTGTGTCTGCCCAAAACACGGCACGGCCGGCTGCGACTGCCAGATGGTTGTAATGCTGGTATATGGAAAAGCGACCGCCCCGGCGACATTAGTGGCGCATGGACATGACGGCCACACCTGGCTGTCGTTGGCTAACGCGCCGGAACAGAGAACCGACCCCGCGCTGGCCGCGATGATTACCCAGGTACTGCATGGGCTATGCTGGGCGACGCCAAGCAAGGATACCGGCTTGAGCCAGGAAGTTCGTCTATAGAAGCCTTCATCGGCACAACCACGAACACATGGATTGGAACGCCTCACTTCTACCTAAGCGGCGATACTATCGCTACTTACGTGAGTAACAATGTGGACGTGATCCAGTCATTGGAATCGGCGTTCGGGCCACAGTTTGAAGGCGGGTCGGTCGGTTAGACGCCCGATTGAGCTGGGTTGGCTGGCTAAACCCACCCCATTTCTAAAAGGCACGGCTGGGCTTCCCACACCGAAGCCGGCGGTATTCCCGCCACCGGCAAGCCCGGCCAAGCCCACACTATTTATCACTACGGCGTGACATTGATCAGCATGGTCAGACCGCCCGCCCCCTGTTCCTCCACATTGTCGTTCGTTGTGTGGTGAGGGATATGGCAATGGATCAGCCACTTGCCTGGCTCACGCGCCTCCCAGATGACGTCATACCGCTCGCCCGGGCCTACATTCACCGTATCCTTTTCGAATTGAGCGCCCTCCGGTACAGGATAGCCATCGGTTGCCACAATCGTGAAAGGTCCGCCGTGAATGTGCATGGGGTGAATGAAATTATTGTTGCTTCCAATGAAGCGGATCAGGATTCGCTGACCGACTTTCATGTTAATGGTGTCAGTCTCAGGGTATGCCTTGCCATTAATTGTGAAGAAGTTGGGCAGCGCTCCCTCCATCAGCATGGCGGGATAGGTATAGCCTTCCTTCTCAAGCCACTCCTGTAGTTGAATCGTGTATTCGAGATCATAGTCAAGCTGGCTGGGTGTCTTGGGGTCGATAATCAAAGCCCCATACATGCCCAGCGCTTGCTGACGATCAGGTTCCTTGTGCGTGTGGTAGAAGAAGGTCCCGCTCTGCTGCGTTGTAAATTCATATACATATGTCTGCCCCGGCTTTATCGGCTCCTGGGTAATATCGGCCGGGCCGTCCATTTCGTTAGGCAAGATCAGTCCGTGCCAATGAACACTCGTGGGTTCCGACAGGTTGTTGGTGACATTGATCCGTATGCGGTCGCCCTCCGTGATGCGAATGCGCGGGCCTGGCACTTGCCGGTTGAAAGCGTAGGCCATTACCTGCTCGTACGGCAGAATGTTCCAGCGTATAACGGACACATCGAGGTCAAATATTTTCACATTCCCCTCCATGCGCGGAACCAGAAGCTGGTCGCCCTGTGCATCGGCTGAGGCCGTGAAAGTTACCTCACGAGGGTTGACGGCCGACATATCCACCATAGACTGGCCGGGGGTGTCATAGGTCATGATCATGCCGGGCGGCATGATCGCCCCACCGACATCGTGCGCACTGAGGCGCAGGTTGGTAAAGAACGCCGAGAAGACCAGCCCCGCGGCAAGAGCCAAAACTGAGGCGAAGGCCACGGCCGCCAATTGCGGGCGAGTGTAGCGCGGCAGCGGGTTTGTTCTCACCTCATCGCTTAGACCGGGAGATCCCATTCCACTATGGCCGCTGTGGTCAACCATGGCTGGTGCATTCTGGGCTTTCATTGCGACGCACCCCTTCCGATCGAACCGCCGCTCTCAGATACCGGCATAGCAATTGTATGGGCATACCCGCCGTGTGTACCGGCGGGCATCAGCGGTGCGGCCAGGCGTTTCTTTTCAGCTTCCAGGCTGTGCCCGCCTTGGCCGAGTGCACGTACAGTGCCCATTCCATGCTTAAGACCCACGTGGACGAGCCACATATTGATAGGATAAGCGGTAATAAAGCCAACCCCCACCGCAGCCGACATTGCCCCCCAAAAGACAAGCTCGGTCGGCACCATTGCGCGCATGTCGCGCCCCATCATCAGCACGACCATTGTCGGGAACATCCCGGCCATCATCATATTCATTGACAGCCATTCGGGCAGCAAGGAGTGGCGCACCGCTTTGAGGTACGAGCCGCCCATCATATCTTTCATAAACAGCGACTGGAAGACGAGCAAGCCAAAGGCAAAACCGGCGACGTATTCCACAACCATATCGACCCACATCGGCAGACCGAGCGCCGATGTGACAACGGCGGCGACAATGATGCCGGTTGCATCGCCCGCCACACAGTGAATTGTTGAACCAACACTCTGTTTCCAAAGTGGTTTGATGAACTCCTCGTGGGTGCCGGGCGCCGGCTCCTGGCAGGATAAGACATATAGTATGGCACTGAGGGGGCCTAAATAAAGCGTCACCAGGATCCATCCCCACTTCATCACCCCCAGTTCCGGGTTATTGGTAAAGCAATCCCACGCAACATAGACTACCGACACCGCAGTGAGAGTCAGCCAGACGAGCATGATGACGTCGTTCCAGGGGAGCGGCCCCCAGCCAAGAATTGTGATGTTCGACAAGTCACACCTCCTGTATTTATGGGTTACTCTCCAAAATGAGTAGTTCTAACCCTTGAGAGACCGAAATGGTCTGGAACTCTCCCTGCCTGGCCCTTCTACATTGGGCGGCAAAGGCGGGGCCAAAAGTCTAACATGAGAAGATTCGCGGACAAACCGCCAGATAGCGGGGTCTGCCTGTGCATAATGACAGTTACATCCCCTGTCATAATTACGCAGTCAGTTTCGTTGTACCTGCCGCACTTACAAAGCCGCCAAACCCAAAAAGGTTCTGCTCGCGAGGATATAGGCCAAATGGCGGATTGTCTTCTATCCACAAAGACCTATAATACCTACATACCCCACCCCCTGGGGGAGGGGGTTATCGAGCGAACCGATGAACGAGTCCACACGCGAAGAAGTCGCGCAAAGGCTAGCCAGTGCGGCGGGCCACTTGAAAGGTATTGAGCGCATGACGCGCGAGGATGCCCATTGTATTGACCTAATCCGCCAAATCCAGGCCGTGCAGGCTGCGCTGAACAAGGCCAGCACCATGCTCCTGGATGGCCATCTCCACACCTGCCTGGCACAAACCGTGCGCGGGGCAGATGCCGCGGAGCGCGAGCGGGTGTTGTATGAAGTAACCGCCATTTTTGAGATGTCCGGTAAGCTCAATTTATCACCTTTCCAAGGAGTAAAGTCTCTAATGAACAGCAAGACCTTTATCGTCCCCAATATTAGTTGCGGGCATTGCACCCACACGGTGGAAACAGAAGTGGCCGGCGTAGCCGGTGTAACAAGCGTTAAGGCAGATGTAAACACGAAGCAGGTCACAGTAGCCTGGGAGCCTCCGGCTACCTGGGACCAAATCGCGGCCGTGCTACTAGAGGTCAACTACCCGCCAGAAGGTTTGATCCAAATCAACTAGAGGATTTCAGATGACGGAACAGAAGCAGATTACCTTTCCCGTTATTGGCATGACCTGTGCCAACTGCGTGGCATCGGTCGAACGCACTTCTAAAAAGGCGCAAGGCGTTACTGATGCCGTGGTTAATTTCGCCAGCGAGAAAGTCACAATCACCTATGACCCGAACGTTACGTCCGTGTCCGAGGTGACGGCCGACGTGGTGAGCCGGGTAAAGAAGGCCGGCTATGAGATTCCGACGGCTACGCTGGAACTGCCGCTGTTGGGTATGACCTGCGCCAACTGCGTCACCACTATTGAGCGAAGTCTGAAAAAGGTGGATGGCGTGATCGATGCGTCGGTCAATCTGGCCAACGAGCGGGCCACAGTCTCTTATACACCCGGCGAGGCCAGCCGCGAGACATTGGTTGCCGCGGTGCGGCGCGCTGGTTATGACGTGATCGAAAGCGAATCGGACGAGGAGCTGGAGGATGCGGAAGCGATCGCGCGGCAATCGGAACTGCGCCATCAGTGGCAGCGGTTCATCGTCGGCACGATCTTTACTGTTCCCCTGGTCGTGCTGACCATGGCGCGTGACTTCGGCCTGCTTGGCATGTGGGCCCATGACGCCGCCTGGCTAAACTGGCTGTTTCTGGTTCTGGCGACACCGGTCCAATTCTGGGTCGGTTGGGATTACTACACCGGCGCCTACAAAGCTCTCCGTAACGGCAGCGCCAACATGGACGTGCTGGTAGTCATGGGCACAAGCGTGGCCTACTTTTATAGCCTAGTCGTGCTAGTGGCGAACACATTTGGCGTGACTCGTTTTGGCGTTCACGTTTACTTCGAAACAGCCGCAGCCATTATCACGCTCATCGTCCTGGGTAAGCTCTTGGAAGTGCGGGCCAAAGGCCAGACCAGCGAAGCGATCAAGAAGCTAATGGGCCTGCAAGCCAAGACGGCCCGCGTCGTTCGCAACGACCTGGAAATAGACATTCCCATCGCGGAAGTAGTGAAAGGCGACGTTGTCATCGTCCGCCCCGGCGAGAAAATCCCCGTGGATGGGGGCATTGTCTACGGGCACTCAGCTATCGACGAG
>CAYNOL010000103.1:10414-12527 GCA_964398825.1 uncultured Ardenticatenaceae bacterium | reverse complement strand
GCGATGATGCGCTTTTGCAGCAGCGGCAGCTCCTGCGGCGGCATCTCGATGCCCAAATCGCCGCGCGCCACCATGATGCCGTCTGCCTTGTCGCGAATGGCCAGCAGGTTGGTGATCGCTTCGCTCTTCTCGATCTTGGCGATGATCGGGATCTGGCGCGGCAGGTGGGCCATGAAATCCTGCAGCTCCTGGATGTCGTGCACCGTGCGGACGAACGACAAAGCCACGTAGTCGAAATCCAGGTCGCTGATGAGCTGCATGTCCTGCAGATCCTTGTCCGACAGGCAGGAGATGGGCAGATCGACGCCCGGCGCGTTGACCCCCTTGCGCGACTCCAGCAGCCCGGCCACGGTGACGATGACCCGCAGCGTGTCCCCCCGCTTTTCGGCCACGGTGAACTCCACCTCGCCATCGCCGATGACCAGCCGGTCGCCGGGCTTGGTGGCGGCGATGAGATCGGGGTGCGGCAGGTGGATCATGGCGGGCTGGCCGGGGCGCGGCGTCAGCACGATCTCGTCCCCCGGCGAGAGCATCATGCCCCCCGCCTTCACATGGCCCAGCCGGATCTTGGGGCCTTGCAGGTCGCCCAGGATGGCCAGGTTCTTGCCCTCGGCCGCGGCCACCTCGCGCAGCATGGCGACTGTCTGGGTGTGGCCGGCGTGGTCGCCATGGGAGAAGTTGACGCGGGCGACAGTCATGCCGGCGTGCAGCATGCGCCGGATCGTCTCGGGGTTGGCCGAGGCGGGTCCAATTGTTGCCACGATCTTCGTGCGCGCCATATAGCCTTGGTTTATCGCCGGCGGCTCTAGGCGGCCGCGTCGAGGGTGATCCGTATCTCGTCGTTATCGAGCCGGCGGGCGACGACGCGAACGGTGTCGCTGCTGCCGAAGTTCTCTTCCAGCCACTCGTGCACTTGTGGGCCGAGCACGATGCGCGCCTGGTCGTCGGGCTGCAGCCGCCAGACGCTGCTCTGCTTGTCCTGGCGGCCGCCGAAGACGACGGTCACGTCGCGCGTCTCCATGCGGTTGCTGCTGGCGAAGAACGGCCAATGGGCGGGGGTCAGGTTGATGAACCCGCGCCGGATGTGGAGCGGCCTCAGGTCGGCGACGTAGGTGAAGCTGTCGGCCATCGACTTGATGCTGCCGGTGATGGCCTGCTCGCCGGCGGGTTCGTCGGCCGATTCGGCCGCGGCGCGGCGGGGTGCGCGGGTCCCCTTGGCCGGGCGGCTCTTGCGCGCCTTCTTGCCGGTGAAGAGGCGCAGCGTGGGCATCAGCGCGCCGACGAGCTCGGCCGTGATGTCGAGCACGGCCAGCCCCATGGCGGCCACGCGCTCCGACTGCATCCGCAAGCTCAGATAGACCGGCGTGGCCCACTTGTCCTCTTCGTTCAGATAGGCGGCGCGGCCGAATATCTCCCGCGCGGCCTCTTCGGTCAAATTGTTGACGCTGTCCTTGAAAAGGTCGAGGTGGTGGGCGCGCTGGCCTGTCTCGGGGTCGGTCTGCATCTGCTGGACGCGCAAGGACCAGTTGGGGTCGAGCTGGGTCAATACGTGGTGGGCGGCGGCGGGGTCCTTGTTGATCGCCGCCAGCCCCTTCGACAGCAAGTTCTGGCCCACGACGCCGAACTGCACTTCCAGGCTCATCGGCCGGGCATTGAAAGCGATGTAGGCGTCGCTGTCATACCGGTCGCCGGTGGCCAGATAGACGTTCTGGTTCTCCATGCTGAGGCCGCGCGACGGGAACTCGTCGCGCACCTCGGGCGGCAGACGCAGGTAGAGCGCGTCGATGAACAGCTGCATTTGCGCCAGGGCGTACTTAAGCGCGTTCTCTTCCCCGGCCCAGCCGAACGCCGTGAAAACGGGCATGGTGAGGCCGGAAAACTCTTTGGATGCTTGCATAGGTCACTCAGGTGGTTTGTCGATGAGCGGACGGTGATAGCGACGTCCGACGAGGGATGATTTGCCGTATCCGGGAGCGTACCACAGATAGGGCACGGAGATCACGGCTTGCTGCTCAAATCCATGATACCCGTGGAATCTTTAAATCCGCGTTAAATTCTAAAATCTCCAAAGTTGATACTAGCCCAGGCTGGCTAATTGTCAAGGCATATCAGG